>NZ_JACHIG010000009.1 GCF_014203095.1 Prosthecobacter vanneervenii
ACAAGCTTGCTCGCCACTTCCTCTCCCTCATTCAGTTTGCCTCCGTCATCGACTGGCTCAGATATGGCTCTTGAGGGTTTTCAAACACGGCCTAGAGACAATGAGTCAAGGTGGAGGCTCTGATGCCGGGCTTTCCAGTCTCCTATCGCTGGAGCTGATCATCGGCTTTATGAGCTTCAGGCTAAGGTGGTTGCCGGTTGCCGTGCTTAGGGTGGGCAACCGGCAACCATGAGCGCGAGTTGAGGGCCGGAGCCTGTGAACGAAGCGGCAGGGAAGAGAATGGCAGCGCAGCGGATGGCAGGCGGAGGAAGGCGGCGGGGAGGATTTGGGGACGTGGCGTGGCAACTTGGGAGAGGGGAAAAGTTGCCGTGGGTTTGTGGGCGCTGGGGGCGTGTCCGGGAGGAGCGCACGCGTCTCGCGTGCTGCATCCGGCGTCCTCGCGGGATGCGGGTCTGTGGGGTGCGATGGGGTGTGGGTGCTCGCGGTGCGAGGGGCGGGCGATGAGGGGAGGGCTCGGTGCGGTGGGGCGTGCGATGTGGGGGGCGTTGCGACACGCGGGGCTGTGGGATGATGCGGGGTCACGAGACGGTCTTCCGCGAGGACGCGGAAGACGGCCTGCGGGACGCAGGCGCTCCATCCGGACGTGCGCTGGCGCGGGCGCTGGGATCACCGACGGCAAGCCATCGCCCAAAGCGGTGCCCCCTGCCCCCTCCAGTTGCGGCGCAACTGGGCTACTTTTCCAGCGCCCGGCGCAGTCTGGCCAGGGTGCGCGGCTGGCGCTGGCGGGTGAGGGCGCATTCCCAGAGGCGCAGCACCGTCCAGCCGCGCTGGCGCAGGCGGCGGGTGACGAGGAGGTCGCGCTGGCGGTTGCGAGCGATCTTTTCGTCCCAGAATTTGCGGTTTTGCCGGGGGCGGGTGGCGTGGCGGGGGCAGCCGTGCCAGAAGCAGCCATCGACAAAGACGGCCACGCGCTGGGTGCGGAAGATGAAGTCGGGCCGCACGCGCAGGGGCCGTGTGGCGGGCGTGGGGGCACTGGCTTTGACTTTGCCCCCGGCTTTGGCTTTGCCTGGGGCTGCGGGGGAGGCCGAGGAAGATGGGGGCACTGACATGGCGGTGGTGCCGAGGGAGAGCTGCACGTGACGCCGCCAGCCGGTGATGCCTGCCGCCCGCATGAGCGCCACGAGCCGCAGCTCGGTGGCCGCATTGCCGGTGGAGCGGATGCGGCTCATCACTTCGCTGCGCTTGGCCGGGGTGAAGACATCGGGCATACGCGGGGAGTTTACGGTGGTTTACTGTGGTTGACGATTGTTTGTGTTGGCTGGCCGGAGGGGCGAGGGGGGAGCGCTGCTTTGCAGGCGGTGGGGATGTGCCGGTAGGGTGGGAGCCTGCTGGTTTATGTTGCGCTTCTTATGGTTTTTTTGCAGAATGCGGGCATCTCATTGCTTTTTCTTCCATGTGTTTCCGCTCTCTGCTGTTTCTGAATGTCAGGTGCATCCCAGCGGCTGCTGCCGTGCTCTGCCTAGTGTCGGCCCCGGGGTGGGCTGCGGGTGAAAAGCGCAATTTTACCGACCTGCAGGGCCGTGTGCTGCGCGCCAGTCTGGAGAAGATCTCGGGCGATGACATCGTGGTGAAAAAGTCGGTGGATGGCATGCTGGTGACGCTGAAGGCGGGCCAGCTGAGCGATGAGGACATCCTCTACCTGGTGCGCCAGGGCTTTGACCAGGGGGCGCTGCAAAACAGCCCGCGCAATGCGCCGGGCTCCGTGCCAGATACGGCGGAGGGCCTGCGCGCCAGCCTGGAAAACACCCTTTGGGACTGGGTGAATGCGGATGACAAGGTGCAGGTGGGCGGCACCACGGTGCTGAAGCAGGGGGCTTGGCAGGCGGTGCGCTTCCGCCCGGGCGGCATGATGAGCGCCTGGCACAAGGACAAGATCGTCTGGGAGGGCAGGTGGGAGGTGGTGGCCCCACGCACGGTGCGCGTGGCGGTGCGCGATGCCGTGGGCCTGGTGCTGACCTTTAACACAGATGCGAACCACTTCACCGTGGCTAATGAGCGCGACACCCAGGGCGACCGCCGTGGCCGCGCGCCAGTGCCTGAGCCCTTTGTGGGCACGTGGCGGTGGAAGGATGGCTTTATGGCGACGATCCGCGAAGACGGCACCGTGAACTCCGACGGCACCTGGAAGCGCGTACAGCGCTACCGTAATGACACCTACAGCTATGAACTGCACTGGGGCACGGGGGAACGTTTTGACTACTTTACCGTGCGCCAGGATCGCAAGCAAATGCATGGGCGTAATCACCTGGGCACTGAGCTGAGCGCAGAGCGGGTGGTGGAGCGGCCCTGAGGGCTGGGAATGACTTCAGCGCTGGAGCTGGACAGCCGACGGGGCAGGCAGCCGGGTGGTTGAAAAGAGAGCGCTTGTTCCGCTTCGGGGCGCGGAGGCTTTGGCAGAGGCGGGGTGCCGGGTAATACCACAATCTGTTGAAAACAGGTCTGACTCTGAGCCAGGCAAAGCCTCACCGCTGCAGACCGCCGGGAGGCGGGGCTTTTGGAATGGGGGATCGCGGTAAGGTGGCAGGCTGCTTGGGAACAAAGGATTCCAGGGACGCGCACAGCGCATCCCTACCATCCAGAGTAGCGCGTGCCAAGGGGCTGGTAGGGCACCGCTGTGCCGGGGCCGAAGTTTCGGGTCTGTGGTATCGCAGGCGCTGAAAAAGGTGCGCCGTCCTTGGAATGTGGAAAGGCTGGGAGACGTGGAGGTGATGATCACCATCTTAAGATGGCATCAAGACTCCTTTTCAACTGCTGGTGGTATAAGAGGCTTTGCCACAGCGACGGAGGGGGATCATCTTGATCCCCACACCTGCGGCGTGTTGGCAGCGTGGCGGTCAGCCCATGCCGCCGGGCATCATGCCTGGGAAGGTGCCGGGGGCAGCGGATTCCTGGGCGGCGGCAGCGGCAACAGCGAGGTGGGGGTGGCTGGTGCTGGCGCTCATGGAGGCGAGGCTGGCCACGCCTATGCCGCAGCCTTTCATTTCGTTCATCCAGATCTGAGCTCCTGACCAGGCATCGAGCGCATAGAGGTAGCCGCTGACGCTGACGATGAGGCGGTCGCCGTCTGGCAGGAGGCTGACAAAGCCGTTGCCCCAGGGGGCCTGCCATTTCCAGAGGATCTCGCCGGTGCCCCGGTGCACAGCGGCGACGATGCCGTTGAAGGCGGTGAAGAGGAAATCGGTGAGCTTTAGGTTCATGGCCGCCAAGGTATCCGCAGGCGGGCACTTGCCAGTGCAAGATGCGGGGCGGTTTGGAATGCGGGGGGGGGGGGGGCGGCAGGTCGTTGGATGGGTGTGGCGGAGGCCCGCACTCCCGTTGCCCCTGCGGGCTGGGATCAACGATTGCAAACCATTGCAAACAACGGCCAACAACGGCAAACGACTGCTAACCGCTCGTGTCTGCGGCGCTATAGAATCGAGGAGGAGTAGGAGGACGAGTAGGATTCCGCTGCGCGGGGGGCCTCACGGCCTGCGGGCCTGCTGCAGGGCTTCTTCCTTGAGCTTCTGGATGGTTTCGTCGCCCTGGGCGATGAGGGGGTCGAACATGGGGATTTCCTTGGCGTTCTGGCCCTGCTCGTGTTTGCGGAAGCCGAAGAGGTACGTCTCGTTCTGCGGACGCCAGCGGTTGAAGAAGAGGGTGTCTTTGGCGATGACGGCGCGGCGCAGGCTCTCGAGCGCGGGGGTGGGGGCGGTGGGGGTCTTGAGGCCGAGGCCTTCGACGAGCTTGGCGCTGAGCTTTTCATATCCGGCACGGGTGTAGTGCACGCCGTTTTCGGTCAGGGGCTGGCGGATGACGCCGGGCTTGGGCAGGCCGCCCATGAGCTCAAACCAGTCGATGAAGAAGGCATTTTGGCTGAGGGCAAAGGTGCGCAGGGCATCGCGCAGGCTGGAGAGGTTTTTGTTTTCGCCGCTGAGGTCGGGCAGCGGGGGCGGGAGGGTCTCAAGGGGTGGCGGGGTGGCGATGATGATGCGGGCGCCGGGGGCCTTGGCGTGGATGAGCTCGATGAGGCTGCGGTAGCCGGTGAGGAATTCGGGGAGGCCGCCGAGGCGCTCGAAGGCGAGCTCGCTGCCGTAGCAGAGGAGGACGACGGTGGGCTTGAGCATCTCCAGGTGCACGGAGAGGCGCTGCAGGCCCTCCTCAGGCGGGCCGAAGTAGGAGCGGGCATGGCCGAAGACGGTGTCGCCGCTCCAGGCGAGGTTGCGCACGGTGACTTTGGTTTCGCCGAGGGCGAGGTCGAGGCGGGGCTCGAAGGAGCCGTAGTCGTGCTCGCGCTCGAGGACGGTGTTGCCGAGGAGGACGAGGCGGTCGCCGTCTTTGAATTCAAAGGTCTTGGGCTGGGGCGGATTGGAGGGAGCGGGGGCGGCAGGCTCGGGAGCCTGGGCAGGGGCGTGGGGGGCGCAGACGCAAAGCGCGAGTGCGAGGAGGCCGGCCAGGGGGGAGGAATTCATGCGGGCGGTATTGGAGCGGATTCGCGGCGAATGTCCAGCGTGAGGTGCGGGGGGAGGTGCGGGGGGGTGCAGTTGTTTGCAGTTGTTTGCGATGGTTGGCAGTGGTTGGCAGTGGTTGGTCGGGAAGCAGGGGGCTTTGGGAATGAGGGAAAGGTTAGCAGATGGCGATGGGAGGAAGGATTCTACGGACGCGGCGCAGCGCGTCGCTACCGGCCCTGCGTGCGGCGGACCGTGCTTCTGGATGAGTCTTCAGGGCGACGGATCGTCGCCGCTCCACAGCGCTGCGCGTGTGCGCGAGATCTTCCTCCGCCTCTTCCTCTTACTCCTCCTCTCGGGGAGACCGTCTTTGCGGGTGGGGCACCCGCGTGCCTGGATATCTCTGCATGGCGACGGATCGTCGCCGCTCCACAGCGCTGGGAGTGGCCTCCGCGCTCTGGGAAACCACGGCAAACCACGGCAAACAACCGCCAACGACTGCAAGCTCCCCTCTAATTCCGCACCACCTTCACGCGCATGAACCGGGGGCCGCTGGCGCTCATGGGCAGGGCATCACGGACGATGAGCTGGGTGCTGGTGTTTTGCTCGGTGACGAGGCCCACGCTGCTCCAGCCGTTGGGATTGGTGAGGTCGCTGGTGGCTTCGACGGTGAAGGTCACATCGGTGGCGGCGGCGTTTTTCGGCACGGTGATGCGGAGGTATTTGTCGGTGCTGACGGCGGTGGTGTCGTACACCAGCGGGGAGGTGCCGGCGGTCTGCGGCGGGGTGCCAAAGGCGTATTCCAGGAGGTTGGCCTGGCCGTCGCGGTCGGCGTCGTAGGTGGCTGCGGCGTTGGGGTCGGAGTAGGCGGTCCAGTTTTGCGCCTGCCAGACTTCAAAGGCCTTGGCGTAGCCGGTGAAGGTCAGGTCTTTGAAGGTCTGGGCGCTGCTGTCATTGGCGGTCAGGCGCAGCACATAGCTGCCGGGCTGGCTGAGGGTGGCGGTGGTGTCCACCTGCGTGGCGTCGGCAAAGACCACGCTGGCGGGCCCGCTCTGCCGGCTCCAGGTGGTGCTGAGGCTGACGGGCGTGGGGTAGCTGTCGTCCGTGACGGTGCCGTCCAGCGGCACGGGGGAGAGCGGGTAGGTGGCGGTGCTGGCGATGCCGACAATCGGCGCCTTGTTGAGGGACTCGATGGTGAGGCCGCTGAAAGTGGCCGTGTTGAGTCCGACGCCCGACGCATTGTTGACGTAGAAGCCGACCCACACAGGCGTGGTCATGATGATGGTCTGTGGTTGACCGACTTGAATCCAAGTGCCTGGACTGCCGCTCACATTGGGCGCACGGAAGGCGGTGACGGAGGTGCCTTTGCGCACGACACGCAGCCAGTCGCCGTTATTGACACCGCTCGGCAGGCCATCACCCGTGCCGCCGGCAATGACGGTCCAATAGTAACCATTGTATGCACTGGAGCCGATGCGACCAAACTGCACATAAGCTCCGGCATCGAGACCTTCCGACAAACGCAGGCCCGCGATGGCGCTGCCCGCGCCGGAGGTCATGGTGTTGAGGCGCGCAGTGACGACCAGATCACCATAGTACTGCCAGCCGTAGAAGTAACCAGTCGTCGAACCCGCGATGGTGTAAGTCCCCGCGCTCTCACTGCCGCTGCCGGCGGCGGCAGGTGATGCCGTCGCGTCTTCGCTGACCAATGCCGGACCACTCAGCGCGGGTGTGGTGCTGACGTTGTCCAGCACGGCATTCGCCACGGTGCTCGTGCTATTGCTCGTGGTCGTGAGTCCGAACAGCGCGCGGTTGTCCATCGTGATCGCGGTCGTCGTGCCGAGTTGCGTGTAGTTCACGCCGTCGCTGCTGTAGGATGCGGTGATGTTATTGGTGGCGGCCACGCGGTCCAGTTTGAGCCACAATGGCAAGGTCAACCCAGTGCCGGTGGCAACGAGCGTGTCGCTCGAGCTCGCAGTGGTGCGTGCACGAAACTGCAGCCCAGTGCCGGGCACGTAACCCAGCACAGCGCGCCGCGCGCCGCGCGCCATCGAATCACGGATGGTTATGCCAGAAAGCGCTGCTGTCGTGGTGAACGTTGTGAGTCGGGCGACGATGCTGCCATCGCCATCCAAACTCCGCAGCATCACACTGGCTTGATCGGTGCCGCGCGAAGCGTAGCCGCCACCACTGCCATTCACGCTGAATTGCGTGCCGCTCTGCAATCCTTGTCCGCGCTTGGCCGCGATGGGATCGAGATCCTGCGAGATCCAATCACCCGCCGTGAGACTGCCGCCAACGATGACCGTGACCTGGTCTGTGCTGGTGAACAATCCGTCGAAGGCGCTGAGTTGCAGCGCATAGGTTCCTGCGACGCTGAAGGTGACGGCGGTGGTCGCACTCGTCGGTGAAGCAAACGCCGCCGTCCCAGGACCATTGACTTGTGTCCATTGCAGCGTCGTTGCCGAAGGCAGTCCATCATCACTCACCGTGGCGCTGAGGATGATCCCATTGCTGCTGGCGAGCAGCACGCCTTGTTCACCGGGGCTGTTGATGAAGAGCGTCGGCGCGCTGTCGTTGTCCTGGATCGTCACGAATGCCGCGTCCGGCGTGCCGATCGTGTAATTGCCCCCGCCAGCCACGATGTTGACGGCCACGGTTTCATCACCTTCCTGCAACGAGTCGTTCACGGGTGTGATGGTGATGGTCTTGCTCACATCGTTGATCGCAAACGCGACTGACGTGCTGACCGTGCTGTAGTCCGTGGTGTTCGTGGCGGTGCCTGCGATCGCCACCGTCACCGTGAGCGCGACGTTGGTCGGTGCGGTGCGAGTGATGGTGAAGGTGCCGGTGTTTCCCGGCGTCTCGCTGGCGATGTTGTCGGTGGCGGCGATGGTCACCGTGCTGCGATCATTGTCGGCGATGGTGACCGTGGCCGAGGACGCAGTCCCGATCACATAGGCAGCGTCAGCACTGATGGTTTCAATCACGGTCTCAGAGCCTTCGTTGGTCGCATCATCCACCGGCACCACATCCAGCGTCGCGCTGGTCTGTCCGGTGGGGATCACAAAGCTCAAGGGTGTGGCTATCGCGGTGAAGTCCGTGCTGCTCGTCGCGGTGCCGCTGCGCGCGAGCAAAACGGTCAGCGGGGAGGTCGTCGGCCCGGAGCGGCTGATGGTGAACTGCCCGTTGTCGGGTCCGGTCTCAGAAGCGTTGGGATCATTCGCGACGATGCTCACGGTCGGCAGGTCGTCGTCATTGATCGTTACGGTGTGCGTGGTGATACTGCTCGTCAGCAATCCGACGGGATTGGACAGTGTGAGTGTGAACGATTCCGCGCTCTCGACAATGCCATCATCAAGGATCGGCACGGTGATCGTTTTCACTGTATCGCCCGCAGCGAAGTTCAGCGTGCCACTGGCACCCGTGTAGTCGCTGCCGCTCAATGCCGTGCCGTCCGCCATGGAGTAGTCGATGGAGACGTTCGTTGTCGCGGCGGTGCTGAGACTAACCTGAATCACGGCAAAGCCCGCGTTCTCCACCACCGTCGTCGATGCCGCAGCAAAGCTCACATAGGGGCTTGCGGAGCCGGTGTCGTTATCGACGATGGTGAGTCCGTGGTAGCTGTTGGTGCCAAGCACTGCACCGTTGGGATTGAGCAACTGCAAGGTCACGAGGTTGTTCGGCTCGCGCATGTTGTCGTCGTTGATTATGATGCTGATGTTCTTGGAAGTCTCGCCCGGAGCGAAGGTGAGCGTGCCAGGTGCGAACGTGTAATCGACGCCGGAGCCGAAGGCGCTCGAGACGGATTGCGTGCGGTAGAATTGTTCAATGGCCAGGGAGTTCGACCAGCCGGCATAGAAGTCACGTGCGTAGCCGTTGCGGTCCGTGCGCATCATCACACCTGCCTGCGCATTGCTGGCGCCACCCGACAGACTCGTGAGCCTGGCAATCAAGGTGAAGTCACCGCTGACTTCTCTGGCGACGAAGCGCCCCTCGTCTCCGCCAGTGCTCACACCGGAACCCGATCCATTCACCGTCCACACGCCGCCGTTCAAGCTCTCCGAGCCATCGACGTTGACGAACCCTACATCCCGTCCCTGAAGAGTGCCGCTGCCAGTAAGGCTCACATTGTCAAACGTCGCCGTGGCAACGGTGCCATCTGAGCGCGCGGAGCAGAAGATGCCGGCAAGTGTTGTGGGACCGAGCGCGATGGTTTGCGTGGTGCCGACACTGACCCAGGTGGTGCCGTCATTTGACTGCGATGAAGTGAAAACATCACCCGAGCGCTGGAGGCGGAACCACTTGGAAAGAATCGGCGTGGTCACCGCCGTCTGTGTGGCTGCTGCAGCATTCAGGGTTGCGCGTGAACCGCTGAGAAAACCACCCGTGCCATGCACCAGCGAAGCGGCGTAAATCGCACCTGCATTGGTCACATCGTTACGCAGCATCACGCCGAGCCGGGCGCCGGTGCTTGTTGCAGTCTGGCTCGCAAGGCGTGCGGTAACAGTGCAGTTCGCCGAATTTGAAACAGGAAAATAGACAAACCTGAATTGATCAGTCGTCGCACCACCGCCCGGTCCGGTGCCGGTGGCTGTGATGCTGTAAACGCCGCTGGTGTTGGTGTGCGAACCCGTGGCGGCACTGAGATTCACCGCACCTTCTGATCCGACGGTGGCACCAGCATCGAGACCGGTGATGGCAAAATTGTCCACCGATGCCGTCGAAGAAACGGAGGACGATGCCGACCCAAGCGCAATGCCTGCGTAATAGGTGGACGAAGACAAACCGCTCAGCGTGACGGTGCCGCCGCGCTGGACCCACGCACTGCCATCGTTGGACTCGAAGAACGTCAGGCT
Organism: Prosthecobacter vanneervenii; assembly: GCF_014203095.1. NCBI lineage: Bacteria > Pseudomonadati > Verrucomicrobiota > Verrucomicrobiia > Verrucomicrobiales > Verrucomicrobiaceae > Prosthecobacter > Prosthecobacter vanneervenii. The sequence goes on from NZ_JACHIG010000009.1 coordinate 9,344, forward strand.
CGATCCCGCGCGCACCACGCGCACCCAGTAAGGCAGCGCCTGCGTGCTGACACTGGAACTCGAACCCGACGTATTCGTGCCCAGCGCATAATCAATGCTCACTGGCGCCGCCTGTGCGGATGAGAGCGTGACGGGGATGTTCACCGTGCCCGCGTTCTCATTGACCGCAGACGACGACGCCTGGAAGCCGACCGAGGCTGTGCTCGTCTCATTGTCGGCGAGATACATCAGCGTGCCAGGACCACGCCCATACGAGCCGGCAGCCAAGTCAAAGGTGATCGTCTCAGTGCCTTCAAAGGTGGTGTCGTTGGTGATCACGAGCGGTATATCACCTCCAAGGGCGCCCGCTGCGATGGTGAGAGTACCGGTGTTGCCGCTGAAGGTGAGGTTCGCACCTGTCGTCACCGTGTAGTCAGTGCCAGCCGTCGCAGAGCCACCGAGCGTGAAGTTCACAGCGAGTGCCGCCGTCGTCGAACCGGTGCGTGAGACATAAAACTTCGTGGGGGTTGAGGTCGTGCCTTCCGTCACCGTCGAGCTTCCGGCAGTGCCCACTTGCGTATCGACAAACACCGATGGCTGCTCATTGTCGATGACCCACATGGATGCTGAACTGGTCGGGCCAAAAGTCGTGTAGCTGGCGCTCGGAGTGATGGTGATCGCCACATTCTCCAACTCCTCCGCCACGGCATCGTCGATGGGACGCACAATCATGTCAAAGACACTCATCCCCAGTGGAACGGTGAACGAGCCCGACAGCGGAATGCTCGCGGCGGTGTTGTAGTTCACGATGGTGCCGCTGGCGCCCACGGCCCAGACATTGGCGGTGCTGATGCCGCGCACTCCGCTGAGTGCTGGCACGGCATTGGAGACTTGCGCAGTCCATGTCGTGGCATTGGTGGTGCGCAGAATGACGCCGTTGCTGCCGCTGGCCCAGGCATTGCTCGAATCGGCTGCCCAGATGCCGGAAAGGTCTTGAGTCGTGGGAGAAGTGAGCGTGCTCCAACTCGTGCCGGTGGTCGAACGCAGAAGCGTGCCCGCCGCACCGGCAGCCCACAAACTCGTCGCGCTGCTGCCGGTAATCGAGCGCAGCGTATTGGTCGTGGGCGAGGTTTGTGCCGCCCACGTCGAGCCGTTCCAAAAGCGGATCACACCGCCCGCACCCACTGACCACACACTGGTCGCGGAGCTGCCCCACACCCCGTAGAGCGCGGTGGCAATGCCAGACGTCTGCGCGCTCCAGGCCGTGCCGTTGAAGAACAAAATCGTGCCGCCATCTCCCACGGCCCAGATGCTTGTGGCGGACGTTCCCCAGACCGCACGCAGGATGTTCGTGGTGCCTGAAGTCTGTGCGCTCCAGGCAGTGCCGTTCCATTTCAAGATGACACCGCCGTCGCCCGCGGCCCACACGCTGGTGGCGCTGGTGCCCCACACGGCGTTCAGGCTGGAGGTCACGCCGGATGATTGCGCACTCCAACTTGTGCCATCCCATTTCATGATGGTGCCTCCGGCACCCACGGCCCAGGCATTGTTCGCATCGGCCGCCCACACCGCATTCAGCGTGGACGTTGTATTGGATGTTTGCGGATTCCAAACCGATCCGCTGTCATAGTCCACGCCGTTCGTTGCCGTACCACTGAGTGAATAGTTCACGATCAGCGGCGTGGTCAGATCGCCACGCACCGTAAAGCGAAAGGTTCCGGTCGTGCTTGGCTCGGTGACTGCGCCGATGTTCTCCACGTCGATGTAAGGCACGGTTCCCGCCGCGTCATTAATCGTCACAGTGGCGACGTTCGGCGTGCCGACGACATAGTTTGCGGAACCCGCGCCGAGCGTGATTACCGCTGTTTCCGGACCTTCACCGATCGTGTCGTAGCGCGGGATGATCGTGACGGTTGCCTGCGTTTGCGATGCCGGAATGGTGACCAAACCAGGCAGTTGCTCATAGTCCACGCCATGCAATGCGGGCGTGCCGGTGCTTGGCGTGCCGCTCATCGCATAGTAAACGGTGAGCGGATTCGTCGTGTCACCCGTGCGTGTGATGACAAAGGTTCCCGTGTTCGCCACAGCGCCTGGCTGCGTCAGGTCGATCTCCTGCGCCACAGGATCCGTCGCCACCACGCTCACCGTTTGCACTTCATCATCGACGAGGTTTGCCGAGGCGCTCAGCGCCAGCGGATCAGCGATGAAGCTCGCGCCCGTCGTGATGCTGAGCACCACCGTTTCAACGGGTTCGGTCAAGGCATCGTCGATGGGTGATACGCTCAGCGTCGCCGATGCCGAGCCGTTCGGGATCGTGATCGAACCGCTCAAGCTCGTGTAGTCCGTGCCGTTCGTCGCCGTCCCTCCAATGCTGTAAGGCACAATCAAGTCGGCTCCCGTCGAACCCGTTCGGGTGAACGTAAAGCTCATCGGCACGCCGCTGTTTTCAATCGTTGAGCCCTTCGACACAGCGAGCGATACTTTGGGCAAAACCGTGTCATCGTCATTGATCACGACGGTCGCCGTCGATGGATTGCTGGCCAGATAACCAACGCCGGGACCGAGTTGTAGAATCACGGTCTCAGGACCTTCCACCAGCGCATCGACCAATGGTGTGACGACAACATCAAGCGTCGCCGAGTTCGCCGGAATCGTGAAAGTACTGAAACCCTGCGAACCGGTGGCGTAGTCGGGAGCAAATGTGTAGTCCGTGCCCTTGGTCGCGCCACCCGATGCGGCATTGACATTGACCACCAGCGCAGAGCCAAGATCACCCGTGCGGGTGAGACGGAAGCTGCCGGTGGTGACGGGTGCAAGCTCGTTCGCGTTTGGATTCGTTGCCGTGATGGTGACGAACGAACTCGGCGTAGCCACGAAGTCCGCACCCGTGGCGCTGGGGCCGACGACAATGTTGTTGTTGAAGCGCTCGCTGAAGTTGAAGCCGTAGAGCAGCGGCGTCATCGAGTAGCTGTTCGCCGAGAGATTGGGAATGATGTAGTAGCCATCAGTGTCCGTGACCACGCCGTTGGCACCGTTGGCGAGCACAGTCACCCCCGCAACGCCAGCACCAGCATTGGTGATGCGACCGCTGATGGCGTAGCGGGAATTCCCATTGCCGACCGTGATCAAAACGTTGCGCGACGCCGTGCCGCCCTTCATGTCGCTCACCGTGCACGTAACCACGTAACTGCCCGCAGTCGGGAAGGTGCGCGACATCGTGGGTGCGTTTGGCGAAACCACCTTCACTGACGTGTCGCCGAAGTTTTGCCAGGAGTAGGCCAGCGTATCGCCATCGGCATCAGCGGCAGTTGCCGTAAACGTCACAGTGGCTCCGGTGGGCACCGATGTGTTCGAGGCCGTGAGCGTGAGCGTTGGTTCGTTGTTGGTCGGGAAGAAACCGAAGTTCACCGCCACATCCATGTAGCGCGGCGAATCATTCATCGCGACGGTGGTGATGTGAATGCCCGTTTCCGTGTCCGAGAACGTGCTGCCGAGTGAGATGGGCGAGTCTTCTTTGAGAAACGGTGAACCCGGCGTGCTGTCGATGAGCTGGAGATTGCTCGCGCCGCCGTTCGGAAAGCGCCAGCCGAGGAAGAGGCCGTTCTTGATCCACGGGTTCGTGTCAAACAAGGTGCGGACATCGGCCCAATAAACACGCTGCGTGTCCTTCGTAATCGTCATCGAATACGCGCGGCTTGGCAGCAGCAGACCGGTGTCCATCGCGTAGATGCGGTAGAGGCCGCTTTGGGTGACGTTTTGAATGAAGTTGCTCGGCAGCCACCTCACCTGATTCTTCGCCTGTGAATTGTAATGGTGTGCCAGGGTCGTGCTCGCACCGCTCATCATGTCGTAGTCGTGACCATACTCTTCGTTGGTACCCACGCCGATGCTGCTGGTGCCGGCGGTGTCCCAGAAGTTGGCATGAGCGAGGCCAAACGTGTGGCCCATTTCGTGGCACCATACACGCAGAGTGTTGTCGCGTGCCCAAACGAGATTGCCGCTGGCAAGACCACCGTAGGAGCCAGGGCCACCGTTGTGCCGCACGACGATGCAATCGTAGTCATTCCAATCATAGCCGAGCTGCCGCGCGGCCTCACGCGCATGCTGATGCTCCAGGCTGGTGCCGCTGATGTCTCCGCCGTTCGAGGTGTCACGATTCACATACCAGGCTTCATTGTGCTGCAACTTCACCGGTGGCGTTACCACGCCGAGCATCGTGAGCTTGCCAAACGATGCCTTGGAAAAAAACTCGCCGCAGTCACGCATCACGGCGGACAGCTCCGCCTCGGTCGCGGGCACCTTGTTGGTATCTGCATACGTCATCGGGATCGCCAGCACCTTGAAGGTGCCGAGCGATGGCGTCGGTGCGGACGGCAAATTCCCAGAGTAACCAAACACACCGCCGCTCACGCCTTCGCCCCAGATGATGGTTTGGTTGAACGGATCTCGGTGATACCCGCCGCATAGGCTCACGATCTCGGTCGCTGTCTCGACAATGTTGGCCGTCTCGCTCACTGCATCGCCCGGCTGCAAACCTTCCGCCTCGGTCTTCAGGCCCGAGATCGGGCAAATCGCAACAAGCGGCTTTTCTGCGGACAGTTTTTCGCCTGGCTCGAGCTGACGAGAAGGTGAATCATTCACCGCGAGGTCCGAGTCGACAGCGATGCCATTCAGAGAGACACCAGGCGAGTTCGAAAGCTTTTGTTCCAGCGAGCCATAGACATACGCGCGGTATGTCCCCCCCTCCTTAAACTCTGCCTCACGAAACATCACCGGTTTGTTCGGCAACGGTTCACCAGGTGCGGGCACCCCCTTAAACACTTGAATGGCGGCAACTCCATTCAAACGCTTTTCCAACAGCGAGACGATGCTAGTCGGCAATTGCTGCCGCACCACCATCGGCACCGCGCGCTCCAGCGCCGTCTTCGGATCATCCTTGATGAGCTGCTTGATCACCGGCCGGCGCGCCTGCGCCAGCTTCACCCCTTCCTCCACCATCTTGGCACGATCCTCGGGCGCTGCCTCCAGATAGTCCTGCGTCCATCTGGTGAAGGCGGCCATCTCGCCGTTCGACTGGATCTTTGCCTCGGTGCTTTCCACAGCCTCCGCCTTCGGTTTGCCAGGCTTCAGCGTGCTGGCGTGGACAGGGCCTGGAGTCTGGCGCGTGCGGCTTTTCTCAGGAGGGCAGCAGGAGTGCCCCTCCACGGTCAAAGACTGCTGGCGGGTGGCACGAAAAGCAAAAAAAGCGGCTGCAACGAGCACCGCAGAGAGAAGGATGAAAAGACGGGGGCGCATGGTGGTTGGCGGCGTCATCTGACTAACTTCCCACAGTCCACTTTATTAGAAATTTGTGCGAAATTTCAGAAGTCCGGAGCACCACAGGAAATCAGCATCCTACCGAAACCGGCCCGGCTAAAGCAATACCTTAGTGCAAAAATGCCTATCTTGACCGCGAAATAGGCCGCTTGAGCCGTCCCTACCGCCGCAGCAGCACCAGCAGAACGTCGGCGTAGCTGTCGTCCAGGCGGCGGGGCTCCTGGAGGTCGCAGGTAAAGTCATAGCACTCCATGAGCTCCAGCTCGGGCACCTTGCGCAGCAGGGCACGGAGCTGAGCGGCATTGTACGTGCGGAACTCCCAGCGCGTCTCCTGCGTGTGCGTGCGGCCTGAGTCCGTGATCTTGAGCCGGGTGCGCAGTTTTTCCAGACGGGTGCGGCGGTCGGCGGGCCAGGTGTGGGTGTTGCACACCACCTCGATCCTGCCACGGCGTGCCACCCAGCGCTCGTGCTCGGAGCCTCCACGGTCATAGTCCGTCAGGTGCAGTCCGAGGCAAAAAAGGCCGCCGGGGCGCAGTGCCGCCGCCACTCGCCGCAGGCACTCGGCCGCGTCCTTTTCCGTGTGGAGGTATTTGAAGGTGCTGACCAGGCAGTGGGCCAGATCAAAGCCGCCCTTCACCCCCTTGGGCAGGGTAAAGCTCTGCATCCAATCCTCCCAGAGCCGGGCCTGAAGGCCTGCGCCCTCCAGCCGCTGCCGGGCAAAGGCCGTCATGTGCGCATTGCCATCAAAGCCGCACACCTCCCAGCCGCGCTGCGCCAGTTCCAGCGCCAGCCGACCGCTGCCACAGGCGGGCTCCAGCAGGCGGCGCCCCTTGCCAGGCCGTGCGTAGCGCGCCATGGCCCCCTCCAGAAAGTCGGCCTCCTTTACCGTGCCATCATCAAAGACGATGTCGTAGTAAAGAGGGGTGTCGTACCAGTCGCGCAGTTCAGTGGCCATGCGGGGCATGATGGCGAGTTTGGCCCTGAGCGCCAGCAAAGCAGCTCCTCCTTTGGAGAGTTCCCTCCCCCATACTGCGTACCTTCCTTCCGTCACCTGCCTTGATCGCGCCAAGCCTGCCCGCAAATTCATCTTTATAACTACCCCGACCTCAAAAATCCCTCTCCTGCTGGCACCCGAATTGCTGCTTGATTCTTGGTGACTGGTGGAGATTGATGACGCCCCCATGGCCCGCCTCCCCTTCCCGATATGATTGTGTGGGATAACTTTTTCTGGTTTACCAGCTACATCCTCGTCTTCACCGCCCTGTCCGCCTTTGGTGCGCACAGAATCAAGGTGTTATATCACTTCTGGAAGCACCGTGACGACGTGCCCGTGCCTGCCTATGAGTTCAAGGAACTGCCCTTCGTGACGGTGCAGCTGCCCATCTTTAACGAACTCCATGTGGTGGAAAACCTGCTGCGCACCGTCAGCGCCCTGGACTACCCCCGCGACCGCCTGCAGATCCAGGTGCTGGACGATTCCACGGACGAAACCGCCCCCCACGCTGAGAAGCTCTCCGCCGACCTCAAGGCCCAGGGCTTCGACATCGAGTACCGCCACCGCACCAACCGCCACGGCTTCAAAGCCGGTGCGCTGGACGAAGGCATGGCCACCGCCAAGGGCGAGTACATCTGCATCTTTGACGCCGACTTTCAGCCCGCGCCCGACTACCTGAAGCAGGTGATCCACCACTTCTCCAACGAGCGGGTGGGCATGGTGCAGGCCCGCTGGGGGCACCTGAACAAGGACTTCTCCCTCCTCACCAAGCTGCAGGCCCTGTTTCTGGACGGGCACCTGGTGCTGGAGCAGACCGCCCGCAGCCGCCATGGCGAATTCCTCAACTTCAACGGCACCGCCGGCATCTGGCGCCGCAAGGCCATCGAAGACGGCGGCGGCTGGCAGCACGATACACTGACGGAGGATCTGGACCTCAGCTACCGCGCCCAGCTCAGGGGCTGGAAATTCATCTACCTCAAAGACGTTGTCGTGCCCGCCGAGCTGCCTCCGGACATGGACGGCTTCAAGAGCCAGCAGCACCGCTGGACCAAGGGCAGCATCCAGGTGTGCAAAAAGATCCTCATGGACGTCTGGCGCAGCGACATCCCTCTGCGTCTCAAGATCGAGGCCACCTCCCACCTGACCTCAAACTTTGCCTACCTGCTCACGCTTTGCACGCTGGTGCTGATGTATCCGGCGAACTTCGTCATGGGCAGCTCCTGGCACAAGGCGGTGTTTGTGGACGTGCCGGTGTTCTTCTTCGCCTCCCTCAGCGTCGTGATTTTCTACATGACGGCCCAGGGTGCGCAGCAGCGCGGCGGCTGGCTGAAAACCCTGCCCTACGTGCCCATGCTGCTGGCGCTCGGCATCGGCATGAGCATCAACAACGGCAAGGCCGTGCTGGAGGCGCTCATGAACCAGTCCTCGGAATTTGTGCGCACACCGAAGTATGGCGTGGAAAGCAAGGCCCAGGCCGCGAAACAGCGCCCGCTCTACAAAGCCGGCAAATCCATCGCCCTGTGGATCGAAGTCCTGCTCACCGGCTACTTCGGCTGGATGATCGCCCTCGCCGCCCAGCGCGGCCAGTGGGGCAGCATCCCCTTCCTGCTGCTCTTCCTGTTTGGCTTTGGGTATGTGGCAGCCGGCAGTCTGATGAAGCGCTTCTCGATGGCCGCGCTGCAGGCGCAGCCGGTGCGGGCGTGAGGGTGATCATCAGATCATTCCTCGATTACGCCCATCTTCGTTGTTCTACTCTTAACCCTCAAGCCAGCCAGTCCTCGACCTGCAATCCTGGAACACGTGAAAACTCGCCCACGTTGTTCGTCGCCATACTCAGCCCCTGAGACAAGGCGTGCCCAGCGAGCAGCATGTCGTAGGGACCGCACACTTTGCCGATGGACTCGAGATAGGCACGCACCTCTGCCGCCCTAACAGCTGCTGCCTCATCAAACGGCAGCACAGGCACCAGAGACATCAGGCGCATCACTTTGGCGCGCTCACCGACGGGATTCTGGCATTTGAGCACTCCGGTGAGCAACTCAAAGGCCGTCACCGTGGAAATGGCGCAATCCGAGGGCTGGAGCAGTTGCAGCCGCTGCACCGTTTTTTCACGCCCCTTCATCAGGGCGATGCAGATATTGGTATCCAGCAGCACCTTCATGCATCCAGCGGTGCGATGGCGGGCGCTGTCCCCTGAGCCGGACGCTCAAACGCAGCATCATCAATGTGGATCTCTTCGAGGAAGCCCTGCGGCCACGTTTTCTGTACTTCACTATCAAACATGACTATGACACGACAGTGGCGCGAGAACACTTCAGGGACTGGGCTGCCCAGAGTCAGATGCCGGGGATCCTCCAGCACGGCCGCAGATTCAAAGAAGCTCATGCTTTGAAGATGGCGGCTGAAGGCTGGACTTTCAACTGGCTTGATCAGCCCTCCGCATTCCACGCGTAACTTTTCTCCGCGCTCAGGGTTAAGGGATGCCGACATGACTCCGCTTTGCTCCCGCATCCACTCTCGCTCCTACACTTTCCCTCTCGTTCGCTCTCTTGCCTCCGCCTTTGCGCTGGCGGCTCCTGCGCTGCTTTCTGCGGCTACCGCAGGCACAGACTGGCCGCGCTTTCTCGGACCCACGGGGGCGGCGGTGGTGGGCGAATCGAAGATCCCGCTGAAGTGGAGCGACACGGAAAACCTGCTCTGGAAGGCCGCCATGCCCGGCCCGGGCTCCTCCAGCCCCATCGTCTCCGGAGAGCGTGTCTTCGTCACCTGCTGGAGCGGTTATGGCGACAAGGAGGGTGCGAACGACATGCGCCAGCTCACGCGCCACCTCGTGTGCCTGAACCGCGCCGATGGCAAGATCCTATGGGATGCCAAAGTGCCCAGCGCGGCTGCGGAAGATCCATTTCAAGGCTTCATCACCGAGCACGGCTATGCCACGCAGACCCCCGTGACGGATGGCGAGCGCGTGTATGTCTTCTATGGCAAGACCGGGGCTCTAGCCTTTGACCTTCAGGGCAAAAAGCTCTGGCAGACCTCCTGCGGCACCAGCTCCGGCCAGCGCCGCTGGGGCTCAGGCGCCAGCCCCATCCTGCATGGTAATGTGCTCATCGTAAACGCCAGCGATGAATCCCAGCTCCTCTACGGCCTGGACAAGCTGACCGGCAAGGTGCTGTGGAAGGCCGAGGGCGACTACGGCATGGCCTACGGCACGCCCAGCATCCTCAAGCACGACGGCGTGGATGACCTCGTGATCGCCATCCCGCAGGAGCTCTGGGGCATGAATCCCGAAACCGGCAAGCTGCGCTGGTATGCCGCGCACGGTCTGACCGGCAATGTCTCCCCAAGCATTGTTCCCGGAGCTGCGGGGCAGGTGTTTGTCTTTGGCGGCTTCCCCTCCACCCGCAGCGTGGGCATCAGCGTGAAGCCGGGTGCCAAGGGCGATCTCGGCACTTCTGCCGTTCTGTGGGACAGCAGCTCCAGCACCTACGTGCCCACTCCCGTGTACAAAGACGGCTATCTTTATGTCATCAATGATCAGGGCTTCGCCCTGTGCATCGACGCCAAGACCGGCGAAGCCGTTTATCGCGAGCGCGTGACCATGGGCTCGCGCGGTGGTGGCAAGCCCTTCTACGCCTCGCCCGTGCTGCTCGGCGACAAGCTGGTGTGCGTCTCCCGCCGCAACGGCACCTTCATCCTGGCCGCCAGCCCGAAGTACCAACTCCTGGGCACGAACGAATTTGCCAAGGACACCACCTACTTCCACGGCACGCCCGCCGTGAGCGGGGACAGGCTGATCCTGCGCAGCAATCAGGCGGTGTATTGCGTGGGGGGGAAGTGAGGGAGGCTTGCCATGGTTGGCTGTCGTTTGCGATTGTTTGCAGTGGTTTGCCAGAGTGCGAAAACGCGCGCGAGCACAAGCGCATAGAAACGTAGCGACATAGCGACACATACTCGCCTAGAGCTCCGCGCTTGCACAGCTATAGCAAACCATCGCCAACAACCGCAAACCACTGCAAACTCTGCCCACTGCTTTTTCGCACCTGTTTCCGTGCTTTTGTGCTTCTCGGGGGCGGTTTCTCCTACGCAGGGCGTTGGGTGTCCAAAACGGCGGCGAAAGGCCGTGCCGTGCGCGGCGTAGTCCTGCGCCATGATTCGCTCCTTGCTCTTCGCCGTCGGCGCACTCGCGCTTCTCTCCTCCCCAGCCAGCGCCCAGAACATCCGTGCGGGCATCATCGGGCTGGACACCTCCCACGTGCTGGCCTTCACCAAGACGCTGAACACCACGCCGCAGAAGCCGGAGGTCATGGGCGTGCGCCTGGTGGCCGCGTATCCGCAGGGGTCCAAGGACATTCCCTCCAGCACCCAGCGCGTGCCGGAGTACACGGAGAAGGTGAAGGCCATGGGCGTGGAGATCGTGCCCAGCATCCACGACCTGCTGGACAAGGTGGACGTGGTCTTTCTGGAGTCCAATGACGGCCGCGTGCACCTGGAGCAGGTGCTGCCGTGCCTGGAGGCGCACAAGCCCGTCTTCATCGACAAGCCCATCGCCGGCACGCTGGTGGACGCCATCAAGATCCTCGACGCCTCCAAGAAGGCCAGCATCCCGGTCTTCTCGTCATCCTCCCTGCGCTTTGGCAAAGGCACCAAGGCCGTGCGCGGTGGCAGCGTGGGCAAAGTGCAGAAGGCCAATACCACCAGCCCCGCCAGCCTGGAGGAGCACCACCCTGACCTCTTCTGGTACGGCATCCACGGTGTGGAGTCCCTCTTTACCGTCATGGGCACCGGCTGCCAAAGCGTGAAGCGCGGCACCGTGATGGAGGAAGTGACCACCGTGGACAAGGCCACCAAGAAGGAGAGCAAGCAGACCGTCAGCCGCATCACCGTGACCGGCACCTGGGAAGGTGGCCGCACCGGCACCTTTACCGAGTCCAAAGGCTACGGCGGCAAGGCCATTGGCGAGAAAGGCGAGGCCGACATCGGCACCTACGACGGCTATGATCCCCTGCTCTACGCCGCCGTTCACTTCTTCCGCACCGGCGTGGCCCCCGTGACCCCCGAGGAAACCCTGGAGATCTACGCCTTCATGGAAGCCGCCGATGAGAGCAAACGCCGCGGCGGTGCTGAAGTCACGATCAAGGAAGTGATGGACAAGGCCCTGGCCGAGGCGCGGAAGTAAGCCGCCCCTAAGCGCGGAGCGGACATCCATTCCCGCTCCGCCAGCGTTACTCCTGCATCTCCTCAACCCCCCGAGAATTCACTCGTGGGACCTGTGGGTGACGGCCATGAAAAAACATTCTGTTATGCGCAACAAGATCGCTGCCGTGGGTTTTTCCTGCCAGCCATCGCCATGAAAGAGCCCCTTTCTTTCCGACGGAATTGTTCAACATTACCCGGTATCCCCCGTCTGAAAGCACTGCGGCACGTCCGCAGTGCCAGCCCCAAAAACCAACCTCCGCACCACTCATGAAGACTCATCCCCGCTTCTGTATCGCGTTCACCTGTGCCGGTGTGCTGGCCGCAGGCCTCTCCGGCCTCCAAGCCCAGCAGGCAGTGGCACCGCTCCCTCCGACCGAGAAGGCTGTGTCAACGCCCACGCTGATGCCGCCTGCGGACCAAAAGGGACAGCCGCCCTCGGAGTTTTCCGGCAAAATCCTCAAGGACAACAGCCCCCTGCCCAATAACGGGCAGCTGCAGATGAGCTACGCCAGCGTGGTGGACAAGATCCTGCCCAGCGTGGTGACCATCTACTCCTCCACCCCCATCAAGACCCCGGGCGTGGACCAGATCCCGCCGCAGCTGCGCCCCTTCTTTTACCGCTTCTTTGGCGGCCCGGACGGTTTTGGCGGCATGAATGAGGACGATGAGCCCGCGCCGAATCCCAACCCGCGCCGCCGTGGCCAGCCGCAGCAGCCCCAGCGCCCGCAGATCCCCCAGGATGACGACGCCCACCAGGAGCGCGGTGTCGGCTCCGGCATGATCGTGACGCAAGACGGCTACATCATCACCAACAACCACGTGGTGGCCGACGCCAAAAAGATCGAGGTTTCCCTGGATGAAAACGGCGCCACCAAGACCTACAAGGCCGAGGTGATAGGCACCGATCCGCTGACAGACGTGGCGCTGATCAAGATCGACGCCAAGGGCCTCAAGCCCGCCACGCTGGGAGACAGCTCCAAGCTGCGCGTGGGAGACATCGTGCTGGCAGCCGGTGCGCCCATGGAGCTCAGCCGCTCCGTGACGCAGGGCATCGTCAGCGCCCTGGGCCGCAGCAATGAGGGCATCGTGGGCAAGAACAACGGCCGCACCCGCGTGCAGGGCTATGAGGACTTCATCCAGACGGATGCCTCCATCAATCCCGGCAACTCCGGCGGCCCGCTGGTGGACGGCATGGGCCGTGTGGTGGGCATCAGCACCGCCATTCTCTCCCGCAGCGGCATGAATGCCGGCATCGGCTTTGCCATCCCGATCAACATGGCCCTCAACATCGTCGAGGACCTGCTGGACGACGGCGCAGTGCAGCGCGGCTTTCTCGGCGTGCAGATCGCCGACTTGGACGCAGCCCTGGCCGAGCGCCTTGGCATCAAGGAGCAGGGCGGCGCTGTCGTGATGATGGTGGGCTCGGAATCTCCTGCCGAAAAAGCCGGTGTGCAGCTGGAGGACGTCATCGTCTCCATCAACAACCAGAGGGTGGACAACAGCAGCCGCCTGCGACTCATCGTCAGCAGTGCCAAGCCCGGATCGCAGATCCCCATCGAGGTGATGCGCGGCGGCAAGAAGATCACTCTCACCGCCACCCTGGAGGCCCTGCCAGAGGAGGCCCTCTCTGAAAACGGCGGCAGCCGCATGCTGCCCCGCCCCGGCCAGGGCGGCCCGGCCAAGGACAACATCGGCGAGCTCGTCACCGGCGTGACCGTGCAGACTCTGACCCCCGCCCTGCGCGAGCGCCACGACGTACCCGCCAGCGTCAGCGGCGTCATCGTCACCAAGCTGGAGCCCGACAGCCGCGCCGCCGCCATGGGTGTGGCGGAGAACGACGTGATCACCCACGTGAACCGCAAGCCCGTGGCCAATGCCGCCGAGGCCCGCGCCCTGGCGAAGAACAGCGAAAACACCGTGCTGCTGCGCGTGTGGAGCAAGGGAGACACCAAGCTCCTCATGGTGCCCAACAACTGAGGCGCGACTGATTCAAACGCCCGCGTGTGCTCCACAGCATGCGCGGGCTTTTTTGTTTAGAGCAGTCTTGCTATGCCGCTGCAATTAAAGCGCGTCCGCATCAACGCCCGTTTGCGAATGTCCGGATGCATGGCTGTTTGCGCCAGCCCTCCCCAGTTGCGGCGCAACTGGGCTGCTTTATGCTCTACGACGCCCACAATCACCTGCAGGACGACCGCCTTGAACCATGGCGGGCGGAGATCATTGCAGGCATGCCGCAGACCGGGCTGGCGGAGATGATCGTGAATGGCTCCTGCGAGGAGGACTGGCCCGCTGTGGCGGAGCTGGCGCGCCAGCACTCGTGGGTGCGCCCGGCCTTTGGATTGCACCCGTGGTATGTCAAAGAGCGCACACCTGAATGGGCCACCACATTGCGGCATTTTCTGGTATCCCACCCCAAAGCTGTGGTGGGAGAGATCGGCCTGGACCGCTGGATCGAGAACCCGGACATCGAGGCCCAGCTCGACTGTCTGCGCACGCAGCTGGCCCTGGCCGTGGAGCTGGACCGCCCCGCCATCATCCACTGCCTGCGCGCCTTTGGCCTGCTGGAGGAGACGCTGCGCAGCACCCCGCTGCCACGCCGTGGATTCCTGCTGCACTCCTACGGCGGCCCTGCGGAGATGATTCCGAGCTTTGTCAAAATGGGCGCCTACTTCTCCCTCAGTCCCTACTTTGGGCACTCGCGCAAAGCCGCGCAATTGGAGACCTTCGCCAAGGTTCCCCTGGACCGCCTTCTTGCCGAAACCGACGCCCCCGACATGTGGCCGCCGGACGAGCTCAACCCCCATCCGCTGCACACAGCTAATGGCAAGGCGCTGAATCATCCGGCCAACCTGCGCGTGAGCTACGAGCTGCTGGCCAGGGTTCGGGGGATGGGTGTGGATGAATTGCAAGGAATCATCTCAACGAATTACAACGCACTCTTTGCCTTCTAAGTGTTGCGCGGCAGCAAGACAGGGCCAACGCTGGCCCGTCACCTGCTCTCAATATGCCAACCATGCGCAAAACCAAAATCCTCTGCACTCTCGGGCCTGCCACGGAGAGTCCTGAAGTCCTGGCTAATCTAATCGCGAAAGGAGCGGATGTGATCCGCCTGAACATGAGCCATGCCTCGCATGACTGGGTGCGCACCGTCTATGGCCGCGTGCGGGAGGCCGCCGCCGCCTCCAAGCGGGAGATCGCCGTGCTCATGGACCTGACCGGCCCGAGCATACGCACCGGAGATGTGGAGCAGCCCTGGCAGCTGCAGGTGGGAGACACTGTGGAGTTTCGCTGCAAGCCGGAGGCCCCCGCCACCACCAAGTATTCCGTCACTGTGAACTACCCGGAGCTGGGCAAGGACCTCAAAATCGGCGACACCATCATGGTCGATGGAGGCATGATTCAGGTGAAGGCCACCGAAGTCTCCACCGTGCGCGTCATCGGCACCGTGATGACGAAAGGCGAGATGAAATCCCGCCGCCATATCAATCTGCCCGGCGTACCGGTGCGCCTGCCCCCGCTCACGCAAAAGGACTACGCAGACCTCGACCTCGGGGTGGAGTTGGGCGTGGATTTCTTTGCCCTCAGCTTTGCGCGGGAGCCCGGCCACCTGCAGCACCTGCAGCTTCTGCTGGAGCAGAAACAGAGCAAGGCGCGCGTCATCGCCAAAATCGAGAACCAGCAGGCCATCGACAACATCGACGCGCTGGTGGAGGCATCTGGAGGCATCATGATCGCCCGCGGGGATCTCGGCAGCGAGTGCCCCATTGAAGACCTGCCGCTGATCCAGCGCCAGATCGTGGAGCGCTGCTCCTACCACGGCCGAAAGGTCATCGTGGCCACGCAGATGCTTGAGAGCATGATCGAAAACCCCGTGCCAACCCGCGCGGAAGTCACGGATATTTTCAATGCCGTGATCGAGCAGGTGGACTGCGTAATGCTCAGCGGCGAAACCAGCGTAGGCCGCTATCCTGAGAAGTGCGTGGAGGTGCTGGACACCGTCATCAGCCGCATCGAGCAAAAGTATCCCTCCGGACGCTTTGCCAGTGATGCCCCGCTGAAGACCAACAAGCACAAGACCGTGAAGGCCGCCATCACACTGGCCAACAGCATTCCCGGCAGCAAGCTGCTCGTCTTCACCATCCGTGGCGTCATGGCGCATCTGCTGGCGCATCAGCGTCCGGAGTTTGCGCCCATCTTTGCCTTTACACCCAACCTGCACGTGAGCCGCACACTTGTCACGGCACGCGGGGTAAACCCCTTTGTGCTGCAGTTTGCCGAAGGCGACCCTGAGGCGGCCATCCGCAACGCGCTGGAACTCCTGCGTCGTGAAAAACTCATCAAGCATGGAGACCCTCTGGTCATCCTCAGTGATGCGCTATATGACGGCATCAATGTGGATGCCATCCTGCTGCGGGAGGCTTGAAAGCACGCCACATTTCGGGCAAAATAGGGCTCAGCCCTACTTTCTCGCGGCCATGCGCTTTCTCTGCCTGCTCTTACTATCGTTCGTCACAGCACCTTTGGCTGCTGCGGAGAACCGCGTGTTTGTCAGCCTCGCGGGCTCGCTGCTGGAGGCGGAGATCACCGCTGTCTCCGGTGACAGCGTGACGCTGAAACGCGCCGACGATCAGCAGACTCTCACCGTCAGCCGCAAGACACTCTGCAAGGAGGACAACGCGTACATTTCCCGCTGGCAGGAGCAGCATGGGACCACTCCGGCCACAGCAGCAGCACCACCGGCTCCTGCGCCAGCTCCGGCAGCGGCTCCATCGCAGAAATACCGGCTGGTCTGCCAGACGCTGCCAGCCAAGAACACGCGGGGCGCATCCGACGGCGACCTGCGAACCGTGGAGGTCACTTACACTTTCAACCTCAGCAACCAGGAGGTGCGGCGCGACCTGGAAAATGCCCGCGGCACCGCCATCACTCTGGCCCGAAACCTCAGCGATTCCGACGATCATTTGATCGTGCTGCAGAAAGTGAACTTTGAGATAAACATCCGCGCACAGTCAAAAATGGTCTATACCACGCCACCTGTGCATCTTACGTACAGCCAGGATCCCAGCGACCGCTATGGTGTCAAAACTCACGGCTATGTCTTCATCATCCAGGATGCTGCCGGAAACATGATTCATGTGGAGGCCAGCCCCGACGCCAACGCCCGCTACACCAAGGAGATTCTGGCTTTGGACAAAGTGCCCTGCGTTGTGAATCGCGAATTCCGTGTGCAGACCGGGAGCACCTTGCCGCTCTACAACATCAGATTCTAATTACGCCTGCCTATCCATGAGCCCATGGCTTTCGCAGCTATGCGAGACACCCATGGCATCATTCAGGCAGCACCTGCTAGCACAAGGTGCAGCACTACCATGAAGGCTTGAACAACCACTTCGCGAAAGAAAACCGCGACTTTCAGCATGGCGACCTCACGGCGGGTCATTCGACCTGTTCTCGAAAAGATTGTCCGAGTGAACCAGCGAGCGCATCGGCCGCAGTGGAAAGGCGGGAGCGCCACCTGGTATTTGAAGATACCAGGCAAGCGACTAACGCAGTCGATGGGGCCCCTGCACCGCTATGGCAATGTGACTGGCTTTTCGAGAACAGATCTACACCCTGATGCGATAAAAACAGGTCTGAAGGTGGAGACGCGAGAATGCAGGGAGATGCGAAAGCGTGAGGGATCGGGACGATCCCTCTACGCCAGAGGCCGGGAGCATGGGATGCTGGCTTCCACCCATGAGACCCGTTTTCTGCTGTGCGTGGTATGACACTGATGGCACCTGCCAGAGCAGGAGCTAGAACGAGCACTGACGCAGTACAATCCGCGCTGAGAAACCACGTAAAGCATGGACACAGCGGAACCCAGTTGCAGCATACCAACAAAACCACTCCGGCATTGCCAAACAGGCAGGCCGGAAGCAAGCATGCTCCATGCACATTCCGACCCTCATCGAGCACAAGCGCGACGGCGGCGTTCTTTCCTCCGGAGACATCCGCCATGTGATCGACGCCTTCACTCGCGGAGACATGCCGGAGTACCAGATGAGCGCGCTGGCCATGGCCATCTACTTCCGCGGCATGACGCCGGAGGAGACCGCCGCGCTGACGGAGGCCATGCTGCACAGCGGCACCATGCTGCTGTGGAATGACCATGACCCCATGCGTGTGGACAAGCACAGCACCGGCGGCATCGGCGACAAGACCTCCCTCATTCTCGCGCCGCTGCTGGCCTGTGACAACGTCTGGGTGCCCATGATCTCCGGCCGGGGCCTCGGCATCACCGGCGGCACGCTGGACAAGCTGGAGAGCATCCCCGGCTTCCGCACGCAGCTCAACGAGGTGGAGATTCACAACGTGATCGACCGCATCGGCTGCGTGATGGTGGGGCAGACCGCCGGCATCTGCCCGGCGGACAAGAAGCTCTACGCCCTGCGGGATGTGACCGGCACGGTGCCAAGCATTCCGCTCATCACCGCCAGCATCATGAGCAAGAAGCTGGCCGAGGGTCTCAACCGCCTGGTGCTGGATGTGAAGTGGGGCAGCGGCGCCTTCATGAAAACGGAGGCGGACGCCCATCATCTGGCCCAGAGCCTCGTGACCGTGGGCCAGGCCATGGGAGTGCGCTCCAGCGTTCGCCTTAGCGCCATGAATGAGCCCACCGGAGAGTCCGCCGGCAATGCGCTGGAGGTGGCCGAATGCGTGCGCTGCTTGAAGGGCGAAGGCCCGCAGGACCTGGAGGACATCGTGCTGGATCTGGCCTCCGCCGTTTCCATCTCCCCCCGCGCCGAACTGCGCGCCATGCTGCACCGGGGTGAAGCGTGGCTGAAGTTTCAAAAGATGGTGCAGGCCCAGGGCGGCAATGTGGAGACACTGGAAAAGATGACCTCCGTGCATCGTGCCCCCTTCATCGGCGAACTCAAGGCCACTGCCAGCGGCACACTGACAAAGATGGATGCAGGAGGCATCGGCCAGGCCGTGCTGGAGCTGGGGGCCGGACGCTCCAAGGCCGCCGATCCTATCGACTACGCCGTGGGCTGCGACCAGATCGCCAAGACCGGCACGCAGGTGCAGGCGGGCGATGTGCTGCTGCGCGTGCACGCGCGGACGAAAGGCGCACTCTTCCGCACGCTCGATCTTTTGCCGCACAGTATTGAGATCGTGTGACGTTTGTTCACCCATCTCCGCATGAACCGCCGTCGTTTTCTCCAGACCACCGCTGCCGCTGCCTTGCTGCATGAATCTGCGCCGGCCGCAGCGCCAGCCACGCGCATCGTCGACACGCACACTCATTTCTATGATCCCTCGCGGCCAGGTGGCGTGCCATGGCCTGGCAAAGGATCACCACTCTACCGCACCGTGCTGCCTGCCGACTGGCTGGCTGTGGCTGCACCGCATGGCGTGAAGGAAACCGTCGTGGTCGAAGCCAGCCCGCTGGTGGAGGACAACCAGTGGATATTCGATCTGGCCGCGAAGGAGAAGAGCATCGTGGGCTTTGTGGGGCATCTCGATCCGGGCGATGCATTCGCTGACCATCTGAAGCGCTTTGCCGCCAATCCCATCTTTCGTGGTGTGCGCTGGAGTGGCACACATTTGCAGGACACGACAAAGCAGAATGCTGTGCTGGCTGGTGCCAAGGCATTGGCTGAGCATGGCCTGGAGCTGGACCTCAATGGCGGCCCCACCTATCTGCCACATGCCGCCAAGCTGGCCACTGATGTGACGGACCTGCGCATCGTCATCAATCACCTCGGAGCCTCCGGCGATCCTCAGTCTCTGCGCCCCGAGTGGAAGGAAAACATCCGTGCCGTGGCCAAGCTGCCGAACGTCCTCATGAAAGTCTCCGCGCTGGTGGAACAGGTGAAATGTGAGTACGGCAAGGCTCCGCAGGATACCGCCTACTACCTCCCCATTCTCGATCATCTCTGGGAATCCTTCGGCCCCGACCGCCTCATCTACGGCAGCGACTGGCCCGTCTCCGACAAAGGCGCATCCTATGATGTCGTCTTCAAGGTCGTGGACGAGTTCTTCCGCAGCAAGGGCAGCGAGGCATGTGAAAAGTATTTCTGGAAGAACTCGCTGGCGGCGTATCGGTGGATTGAACGTCAATAACCCATGCGCCTCGTACTCCAACGCGTCTCCTCTGCTTCCGTCACTGTGGATGGCAGCATCACCGGCCAGATTGGCACCGGGTTCATGATCCTGGCCGGGATTGAAGGCGAGGACACACTCGATGACCTGACCTGGCTGGTGCAAAAGGTGACGCAGATGCGGGTCTTTGGCGATGCGGAGGGAAAGATGAACCTCAGTGTGAAAGACGTGGGCGGCGATCTGCTGGTGGTGAGCCAGTTCACGCTGCATGCCAGCACCAAGAAAGGAAACCGCCCCAGCTTCATCCGCGCGGCGCGGCCGGAGATTGCTATCCCGCTCTACGAGCAGTTTCTCGCCCTGCTGGAGACGGAGATGGGCAGACCGGTGGCACGTGGCATCTTCGGAGCGGACATGAAGGTGGCGCTGGTGAATGACGGCCCTGTAACCATCTGCATCGACTCAAGGGCAAGGGAGTAAGCCAGGAGATGGCACGAAGGCGCGCCACTTCCTCAAGTTCCTTTCACTCCTAGCTGATCTTCACCACACCCACCGTCGTGTTGTCCTGGCGGTCGTTGTTGATGCGGCGGATGGCAAAGATGATGGCGTCGGAGATCTTGTCGGCCGTGGTGTGCTTGCCAAAGCTGAGCAGCTCCTCCAGCGCCTTGTGAGTGAGGGTAAAGATGCCGTCGCTGGCGGCGATGACGATGTCTCCTTTTTTCAGCACCAGCGGCTCCGGCGGGGCGTCGATGAGGGCCAGCGGCATGCCCATGAGGGCGGCCTGCAGCGTGTGGCGGTCGGGGTGGTTTTCCGCCTCCTCGCGGGTGATCTCTCCGCGTGCGGCGCGGGCGTCGATGATGGGGGAAAGGCTGTGGTCCGCATTCAGGCGGATGAGCTCGCCATCGCGGAAGAGGAAGAGCGGGGAATCCCCCACACTGATCCACTCCAAGGTTTTGGGGGTGATGAGCACGCCCACCATCGTGGTACCCATGGGCGGGGCCACGCTGGGCATGCGGCTGGTGATGAAGCCTAGCGTCTCATTCGCCACCTCCACGGCGTGGCGGAGCTTCCAGGAGTTGGGACCGTCCTGCTCGTGGTAGGCACGGACAAAGGCGTTCACCCCGATGTAGCTGGCCACGCTGCCACCGGCATGCGCGCCGAGGCCGTCTCCCACCACCAGAAGCAGGCGCTCCAGGCTGCGCTCCTCGGGCTCCGCCGCATCGGCAAAGGCATAGTAGTCCTCCTGATTGTCCCGGCGGCCGCGGTACTGCCGGGCGGCAAAGTCCTGCTCCTGGATGAAAGCAGGGGGCTGGGTTTCAAGCAGGGGGACGCGATCGGTCAGGACGGTGGTGGTGGGGGCGCTCACTCGGCAGAAAACTGGTAAATCGTGGTGCTCTGAAAGGTTTCGCCCGGACGCAGGGTCGTGCCGGGGAAGCTGGGATGATTCGGGCTATCGGGATAATGCTGCGTTTCCAGGCAGAAACCATGCCGCTTTGCATAAATATGCCCACCCTTGCCCGGCACGCCATTGAGATGATTGCCGGTGTAGAGCTGCACCCCGGGCTCCGTGGTGCGCACGGTCATCACGCGACCGCTGGCGGTGTCTTTGACGATGGCTGCCAGCTTCAGGCCGCTGCCCTGGAGGACGTAGTTATGGTCGTAGCCGATGCCCTGCACGAGAGGCTTGAAGTCCGCGCCGATGCGCTCGCCGATGGCATGCGGAGTGGTGAAGTCCAACGGCGTGCCCTTGATGCTGGCGATCTCGCCGGTGGGAATGAGGTCATCGTCCGTGGCGGTGATCTGTTCGGTGGGAATCGTCAGCTGGTGGCCGAGGATGTCGCCGCTGCCTTCGCCGGAGAGGTTGAAGTAGGCGTGGTTGGTCAGGTTCAGCACAGTGGCCTTGTCCGCGGTGGCCGCGTAGTCGATCTTCAGGCCGTTGTCAGGCGTGAGGGTGTAGGTCACGGTGCACTTCAGGGTGCCGGGGTAGCCTTCCTCGCCATCGGGGCTGGTGTAGCTGAGTTCCACCCCATCCTTAACCGCCTTGGCGGCCCAGAGTTTCTTGTCAAAGCCTGCCTTGCCGCCGTGAAGCTGGTGTTTGCCAGAGTTGGCCGTTACGGAGTATTCCACGCCATCGAGGGTGAACTTTGCCCCGCCGATGCGGTTGGCGTAGCGACCGGTAATACAGCCAAAAAAGGGGTTCTTGCCGAGGTAGCCGTCCAGGCTGTCAAAGCCCAGCGTCACATCCGCGAGAGCTCCTTTTTTATCCGGCGCCTTCAGCGTGACGATGTAGCCGCCCCAGGTGCAAATTTGCGCTTCCAGACCGCCGGTGTTTTTCAGCGTGAAGAGCTGGACCTCCTCGCCCGCCGGTGTTTTACCCCAGGTTCGGGATTCCACGCTGGCGGCAGATGACAGACCGGAAATGGACATGAGGAGCAGGAAAAGGCTGGGCAGCGCGTGGCGGCGCATGGCGGGGTTGGTGGGAAAGAGGTTGGGGCGGAGTTTGCCGTTTTCGCCAGCGTTAGGCAAGAAAGGATTCCAGCCGCCTTGCTGAAGTTTCTGGCCAGCCCCGCATGATCTTGTGTAACCTGCGCCGCCACATTCCCCATGCAGCCGGTATCATGGACTCTCCCCCTTCCTCCTCTGATCCCTTTCATGGGCTGAACCCCGCCGACCTCATGGCCGCAGCAGCCATGCCGACCGACGGCGGCGCGGACACACTGCCACTCTCCCGCGCCGACCTGCCCTCTGTGGCGGAAATCGCGGCTGCGTTTCCTGATCTCGAAATCCTGGATCTCATCGGCCACGGCGGCATGAGCGCGGTTTTCAAGGCGCGCCAGCCGAGGCTGGACCGCATCGTGGCGCTGAAAGTGCTGCCCAAGTCGCTGGCGGCGACGCCCGGCTTTGCGGAGCGATTTACACGGGAGGGCCGTGTGCTGGCGCGGCTGAGCCATCCGGGCATCGTGACGGTGCATGATTTTGGCGAGAGCGGAGGCTTCTGTTACCTCATCATGGAATACGTCGATGGTGTAAACCTGCGCCAGGCCATGCGTGCCGGGCGCTTCACACCGGAGCAGGCGCTGGGCATCGTGCCCGTGATGTGCGAGGCGCTGCAGTATGCCCACAGCCAGGGCGTGCTGCACCGCGACATCAAGCCGGAGAACATCCTGCTGGATGCGCAGGGCCGGGTGAAGATCGTGGACTTTGGCATCGCCAAGATCCTGGATGAAAAAGGCGGCGACTCCATGCTGCTGACGCAGAGCGGCGCGCGGCTGGGCACTGCCCCCTACATGGCGCCGGAGCAGATCGAAAAGCCCGCCACGGTGGACCACCGCGCAGACATCTACAGCCTGGGCGTGGTGTTTTACGAGATGCTCACCGGAGAGCTGCCGCTCGGCCGCTTTGCCGCCCCCTCTGAAAAGGCGGCGGTGAACGGCGGCATGGACGAGATCGTCTTCAGGGCTCTGGCCAAAGAGCGCGAGCGCCGCCAGCAGAGTGCGGGGGAGTTTAAGACACAAATCGAAGGTGTGGCCAGCCTGCCACCTCAGATGCGGCGCTCAGTGGCGTGGCAGTTTCAAAGCTTTGAATACAAGACCAGGCGCACGCTCTTTGGCATGCCGCTGCTGCATGTGACCTCCGGCATCGATCCCGCCACCGGGCGCAAGCGCGTAGCGCGCGGCTTCTTTGCCCTGGGAGACAAGGCCGTGGGCGTGGTGGCTTTTGGCGGGCAGGCTCGTGGCATCTTTGCCTGCGGCGGCATGGCCGTGGGCGTGGTGGCCATCGGGGGCATGGCGGTGGGGCTGGTCTGCTGGGGCGGGCTGGCGCTGGCGCTGGTGTTTGCCCTGGGCGGGCTCAGCATCGGCACGCTGGCCTCAGGCGGTGCGGCCATCGGCTGGCAGGCGCTGGGGGGCACGGCTTTCGGATGGTACGCGCACGGAGGCTATGTCATCGCCCAGCATGGGCTGGGCGGCCAGGTGTACGCGCCGCATGTGTACCAAGCCTTTGCCGAGCTGCCCGCCGCGCTGCGCTGGATGTCAGACACCTCCGGGTGGATGAGCTTTGGGGCCTTCCTGTGGCTGCCGCTGATGCTGCCCTCAGTCCTCGTGCCATGGTGGGCGCGCAGGCAGCTGGAGTTTGAGGCACTGGGGAGCAGCAGGAATGCCACCCCCTGGTATGAGCGCCCCTCTCGAGTGCTATGGACGCTGCCTGCCATGCTGCTGGTCTTTGGAGCCCTGGCGTGGATGTTCAGCCACTGGCTGCACGCGGGCGTGGCGGGAATAAGCGCGCCCATCTTTATCGCATCTGCAATCGGAGTCGTGGGACTCATCCTGGCGGGCATGAGCCTGCCGCTGTGGCTGCGGCTGGTGCCCATGAACTCCCTCTACGGCGTGCGCCTGCCTTCCGCCTTTGTCTCCGATCAGCGCTGGTATGATGTGAACGCTGTCTTTGGCAAGCAGCTCTTTGGCTGGTCGCTCACCATCGTGGGAGCAGGGCTGGCGGGCTTTTACCAGCTGCCGCGCCATCAGGATGCGTATGCCTGGGCTGCGCTCACGCTCACACTTGCCGGCGTGGCGGCTTCGGTGATCTCCACGCTGGTATGGATGCGCCGCCATCCGGTGGGCGGGCCGGAGATCAAGCCACACCGGCTGGCGCGAAATCTTGAACTGCTGCTACCGGCGCTGGTGCTGGGCTTTTTCATCAAGGCCTTCATCTGCGCGTCCTATTCCATCCCCCATGGCAATGAGCCCGGCGTGGCCAAAGGCAGCTGGTGGCTGGCCTCACGCCTCAACACCGGCTTCGCGCCAGGAGATCTGATTGCCTATGCCCATGAGAGCGGCCAGACGTGGCTGGGCCGCGTGGTGGCAGTGGAGCCCAAGGGCCTGCGGCTGAAGCGTGGCAGCAGCAAGGAGGAGTTCTTCATGCCGTGGGATAAGATCATCGGCAAGATGCTGTTTTCGTACTGGCCCAGGGAGGCGTGGAAGGCGGGCGCGGATGTGGGGCCGGAAGCGCCTAACGCCTCACCGCCGCCTGTGGTGGAAGGCACCGCCCGTGCTCTGGAGCAAAAGCCCGTGCTGCGCTTTGTGCGGCTGCAGCGGAACCAGCAAAGCTGGGAATGGCCGCTGTATTCTCCGGATGGAAAGCCGCTGTACGATGAAAAATCCCGCCGTCTCGTCACCGAATCATCGGGAGATTCCATGTGCTCTGCTGGTGCTGAAGACTGCTGGCTGCAGATGTGGTTTGAACATCCGGACTTTGATCCTTACAGCGCGGTCGGGGTGGAAATCAGTGATGCGAGCGGCCTGCCGTTAAAAGATCGCGATGGCAGCCTCATGGGGCAGGGCAATGGTCTGGCGGGGCGAAATAATCCACTGCTCGGCTATGTGCTCAGTCCTGGGCGCGTTGGCAGGCTGCCTTCGGAAGTCCAGATCACCCTGCGGTACTCCATCGGTCCATGGCAGCCTGGCAAAGTGATCCCATCCACCTGGCAGGGGGCGATGTGGCTGAGCAAGGACTGCATGCTTGCCGGGCCTGGAGACGACTCCCGGCATCTGGCTTTTGTCTCATGGTCCATGGGTTCCTACGACACTCTCTATGATGCCGTGGCGCGGCTGAAAAACGGCGGCAGCACCGGGTCGCTTGATCTGTCGTGGGCTGGAAGCGGAGGGAACATCGTTCAGCGACGGAGCTTCCGGGTGTCTCTCAGCGAAGTGGAGTCTTTTCAGTTTCGCAGCCGCAAGATCCAAAGCGTGACTTTTACTCACGTGAAGACCCCGCCCCTCCCATGACCTCCTCCTTCCATGACACGCGCTGGACGCTCGTCTCCCGTTCGCGTGGCGAGGACCCGCAGGCGAAAGCGGCGCTGAGCGAGCTGTGCGCGGCCTACTATGCGCCGGTGGTGGCCTTTCTGCGGCGCGACGGGCGTGCCGAGGATGTGGCACGGGATCTGGCGCATGACTTCTTTGCCAAGCTGCTTGAGGGCGGGACGATTGACGGGGCCGATCCGCTGCGTGGGAAATTCCGGAGCTATCTGCTCATGGTGTTGAAACGCTTTGCCGCCAATCAACGAGACCGGGACCATGCGGCCAAGCGTGGAGGCGGGCAGGTGCATGCGGTGATCGACGGCGGCTCTGAGCAGACCGGCGCGGGACTGCAGATCGCGGATGCGAGCATCGAATCACCGGATGTGGCCTTTGACCGTGAATGGGCGCTGACGCTGCTGGCGCGT
This sequence comes from Prosthecobacter vanneervenii, assembly GCF_014203095.1. Lineage (NCBI taxonomy): Bacteria > Pseudomonadati > Verrucomicrobiota > Verrucomicrobiia > Verrucomicrobiales > Verrucomicrobiaceae > Prosthecobacter > Prosthecobacter vanneervenii. Next base: position 35,137 of record NZ_JACHIG010000009.1, read on the forward strand.
GCGCTGGCGCAGCTGGAACGTGACATGCGCGAGGATGGCAAATCAACGCAGTTTGAGACACTGAAACCCTGGCTGACGGCCGAAGGCGATGCCGCTCCGCAGAGCGAAGCCGCTGCGAAGCTAGGCATGAGCATCGAAGCCATGAAGGTGGCCGTGCATCGTTTGCGGAAGCGTTTTCGCGAAACCGTGAAGGTAGAGATCGCGCAGACGCTTGGCCATGCGGGAGATGTGAACGAAGAGATGGACGCGCTGATGCGGGCGCTGCGGAAGTAGCCCAGTTGCGCCGCAACTGGGTTCTGGTCCCAAGGTCTTCGTGTGGTCAACGCGATTCAGAAACTCAGTTGCGGCGCAACTGAGCAACTTTACGCTGTTGCATGGAGTTTCGGTTCTTTGATCCACGGGCGAAGACTGATGTCTCGCAGCGGCAGTTGCCGCACTGGGAACAGGACAACGCCTTCTACTTCATCACCTGGCGCACGGCGGATTCGATTCCACGGGATGTATTGGTACAATGGGAGGCGGAGCGACATGCATGGCTGGAGGCGCATGGCATCGATCCAAAGCTGGAAGACTGGCAGCGTGAAGTCGAGATGCTGCCAGAGCGGGATCATCGGGAGTTTTACAGGCTCTTCACCCTCAAGTGGCATGGGATGCTGGATGAGTGCCATGGCGAGTGTGTTCTCAAGCAGCCGAGGGTGAGCGAGATCGTGGCTGAAAACCTGCGGCATCAAGACGGCAGCAGATATGCACTGGAGGCTTTTGTGGTTATGCCAAATCATGTGCATGTGCTCGCAGGCGTGCATCGACGTGGCGAGATGAAAAATCTCTGCCGAAACTGGAAGCGATACACCGCAGGGAGAATCAACACGATGCTCGGGAAAGAAGGGCAGTTCTGGCAGTGGGAGAGCTTTGACCACGTCGTGCGCAGCGCGGCGAGCCTGGAGAAGTTCAAGAAATATATCTTCGACAACCCCATCAAGGCCCGCTTGAAGGAAGGCGAGTATCGAGTGTGGGCAAAGCCCAAGTAGCCCAGTTGCGCCGCAACTGGGTTGGTCTGGGAGTGTCGGGAGTTCAGTGCGGTCAGAAACTCAGTTGCGGCGCAACTGAGCAACTTTACGCCACTGCTGCAGCCTCCGGCTTCTTCTCCTTGTAGGTGCTCTGGATGTAGATCTCGCGCAGGGTCTTGAAGTCGATCTGCGTGGGGCTGTCGGTCATCAAATCGCTGCCCTTGTTGTTTTTCGGGAAGGCGATCACTTCGCGGATGCTGTCCTCTCCGCTCACCAGCATGGCGATGCGGTCGAGGCCGAGCGCGAGGCCGCCGTGGGGAGGTGCGCCGAAGCGGAAGGCGTCGAGGATGTGGCCAAACTTGTGGGCCTGCTCCTCTTCGTTCACGCCGAGCACACTGAAGAGCTTGGCCTGCAGGTCCTTTTCATGGATTCGGATGGAGCCGCCGCCGAGTTCGTAGCCGTTGAGCACCACGTCGTAGGCTTCGGCGCGCACCTTGGCGTATTCGCCGGCTTCCATGAGCGGAATGTCTTCCGTCTTCGGGCGGGTGAAGGGATGATGCACGGCCACCCAGCTCTGCGTTTCCGCGTCCTGGGCCAGCAGCGGGAAGTCCACCACCCACAGGAAGTTCAGCGCGGTGCTGTCTTTGGTGAGCTGCGTCATGTTGGCGATCTCCACGCGCACGCGGCCGAGGATGTCGCAGGCTTCCTGCCAGGTGCCGGCGTAGAAGAAGACGATGTCGTTCTCCTCGACCCCGAGCTTGGCGATGAGCGCCTTCTGCTCGTCCTCGCTGAAGAACTTCCAGAGCGGGCTCTTGTATTCGAGCACGCCGTTGGCATCGCGCTCCACCTTGATGAAGGCGAGCTGCTTGACCTTCATGCCCGCCTGCGTGGCGATCTCGTTGAGGCGGATCATCTGGCCGGTGGTGATGCCGGCAAAGCCCTTGGCATTGATGGCACGCACGACGCCGCCGTTTTCAATGGTGGTGCGGAAGATCTTGAAGCCGCTGTTCGCGAAGACGTCGGCCATGTCCACGATCTCGTTGCCGTAGCGCGTATCCGGCTTGTCGGAGCCGTAGCGGTCCATGGCTTCCTGGTAGGTCATGCACGGGAAGGGCGCGGGGATGTCGCGGCCGGTGCCGGCTTTGAACATGCTCACGAGAAGGCCTTCGACGAGGTTCACGATGTCGTCGCGCTGGATGAAGCTGGCCTCGATGTCGATCTGGGTGAACTCCGGCTGGCGGTCGGCGCGCAGGTCTTCATCGCGGAAGCAGCGGGCGATCTGGAAGTAGCGCTCCAAACCGGCCACCATCATGAGCTGCTTGTACTGCTGCGGGGCCTGCGGCAGCGCGTAGAATTTGCCGGGGTTCAGACGGGCAGGCACCAGGAAGTCGCGTGCGCCTTCAGGCGTCGGGTTGCTGAGGATCGGCGTCTCCACTTCAATGAAGCCAGCTCCGTCCAGGTAGTTGCGCGCGGCGTTGGTGATCTTGTGGCGCGTGCGGATGTTCTTGCTCATGCGCTCGCGGCGCAGGTCCAGGTAGCGGTACTTCATGCGCATGTCCTCATTGGACAGCTCGCGGTCCAGCTGGAAGGGCAGCACGTCGGCCTTGTTGAGGATTTTGCACTCGGTGGCGACGATTTCGACATCGCCGGTGCCCAGCTTGGCGTTTTCGGTGCCCTTGAGACGGGCGGCCACCTTGCCGGTGATCTGCAGCACGTCTTCGTCACGCAGAGTGTGGCTCTGCGCGGCGAGCTCGGCGTTTTCTTCCGGGCGGAAGACCACCTGGGTCAGGCCTTCGCGGTCGCGCAGGTCGATGAAGATGACGCCGCCATGGTCGCGCGCCGAATTCACCCAGCCACACAGGGTGACGGTCTGGCCGATGTGCTCAGAGCGGACGGCGTTGCAGTGAAGGGAACGGTAGGCGTTGGGGATCATGGCGGAAAAAAGGGCGCGTAGAGTCGGCGGATTCGGCCCGGGTGCAAGGGGGAATGGAGGCAGGCAAAACGCGGGCAAGGTCCGGGCCCGGCGGTCCGTTTTCACCGGCCATGTTTCGGAAATGCCTGCTTTCCCTCGTCTTTTGCGCCTCGGTGCTGCCTGCCGCAGAGCGGCCCAATGTGGTGTTTTTCCTGGTGGACGACCTGGGGCAGCGCGACCTCGGCTGCTACGGCAGCAGCTTTTACGAGACGCCGAACATCGACCGCCTGGCCAAAGAAGGAGCACGTTTTACCGATGCCTACGCCGCCTGCCCGGTGTGCTCGCCCACGCGTGCAGCCATCCAGACGGGGCGCTGGCCTCAGCGCACGGGCATCACGGACTACATCGGCGCGCCGCTGAAACCGGAAGGCTGGAAGCGCAATACACGCCTGCTGCCTGCGCCGTACTCCGACCGCCTGGCGCATGAGGAGGTAACGCTGGGAGAGCTCATGAAAAGCGCGGGCTATGCCACTTTCTTTGGCGGGAAGTGGCACCTGGGCCCCGAGGGCTTCTGGCCAGAGGACCAGGGCTACGACGTGAACATGGGCGGCATCGACCGCGGCGGGCCCTATGGCCGTGGCAAATACTTCGTGCCCTACGACAACCCGCGCCTGCCCGACGGCCCGCCTGGCGAGCACCTGCCTGACCGGCTGGCTACGGAGGCGGGGAAGTTCATCGAGGCGCACAAGGCGCAGCCCTTCTTTGTCTGCTTCTCCTTCTACTCCGTTCACACGCCGCTGCAGTCGCGCCCGGATTTGCAGGCCAAGTATGAGGCCAAGCGCCAGAAACTGGGGCTGGAGCCCAAGTTTGGCCGCGAGGAGCCACGCGATGTGCGGCTGGTGCAGGAGCACGCTGTCTATGCCGGCATGGTGGAGGCCATGGACGCCGCCGTGGGCAAGGTTTTGTCTAAGTTGGAACAACTGGGCCTGGACAAAAACACGCTCGTCTTTTTCACCTCCGACAACGGCGGCCTGAGCACGAGCGAGGGATCTCCCACCTCCAATCTGCCGCTGCGTGGCGGCAAGGGCTGGCTGTATGAGGGCGGCATCCGCGAGCCCCTCATCGTGCGCTGGCCCGGCGTGGTGAAGCCAGGCACCGCGGTGGCTACGCCGGTGTGCAGTCCGGACTACTTTGCCACCCTGGCAGATATCACAGGCACCAAGCCGACCTCCAAGATCGACGGCGTGAGCCTGCGCCCCGTGCTGGAGGGCAAAGAGCTGCCGGAGCGCCCGCTCTTCTGGCACTACCCGCACTACGGCAATCAGGGCGGAGCCCCCGGGGCCGCCATGCGAAAGGGTGACTGGAAGCTCATCCAGTGGTCCGAGCAGGAGCGGCCGGAGCTTTTTAATCTAAAGATTGATCTCAGTGAAACCAAAGACCTGTCCAAGCAGGAACCGGAGCGTGTGAAGGCCATGCTGGCCGAACTGCAGGCCTGGCAGAAAGACGTGGGTGCGCTGCTACCCACGCCCAACCCCGCCTACGATCCCTCCAAGCCAGACGGCCGCGCCGCGCCGCCTGCCAATGCCGGGAAGAAAGCAGGCAAAAAGAAGGTCCAATAAGGCACTGCGCTGGCTGGAGTGCCTGGCGCTTCAAGCCTGGGTGTGGATGCACATTGAACCCAGCGAAGGACTCCCGTGGAGACACCTTCAGCCCGTCATGGCCGATTAGCCATGTCCGCCGACACTGTGCGGAAATCTAGACAAGCTGGGAATAAGCCCCCTACCCCGGACCTCGTACATTTGTCCAGTCTTCGGGAGCCGCCGTGTAGCGGAATCTAGACAAAATCGACTTACTATTAGACAAAAATAAAACAAATCTTTGACGAAGATCACTTTTGTCGCAATTATTCCCCTCGTTAGCCAACCACACCTCAACATGAACGCGACTGAAACGACCCCCGAGTTAGATCCCAGCGTCATCGAAGACATCCGGCTCCTGAAGCGAATCGCCGAGCGCGATTCAGCCAGCTTCCAGACCTTCTACAAAAAGTACAGCGGCCTCATCTTTGCCTCCATCTCCAATGTACTGAACGACCACCACGACACCGAGGACGTGATGCAGGAAGTGCTGGTGCAGGTCTGGAACAAGGCCCACCTCTACGAACCCCGCAAGGGCAAGCCCCTCACCTGGCTGACCACCCTGGCCCGGAATCGTGCCATCGACCGCATCCGCTCCAAGCAGCGCCGCTCACGCCTGAATGACGACTTTGAGACAGAAAACAAGAAGGACCAGTATGAGTTTGAGCCCTCCGGCCACGAAAATCTGGAAACCAAGGAGCGCGACACCATTCTGCACAGTGCGGTGTCACGACTGACGGACGACCAACGCGAGGCCATCGAGCTGACTTACTTCAGCGGACTGACGCAGGCCGAGGTGGCCGAGCGCCTCCACGAGCCACTGGGCACCATCAAGGCGCGCATCCGCCGTGGTGTGAACCGCCTGGAGACGCTGGTGAAGCCGCGTCTGGCCTGATTCGATTCCCCCCCCAAAACCCAAACCCAAAACCAGAAGGGCGGACTCCGGTCCGCCCTTTTTATTTGTCTAACTTTGACTGCGTTAGCGGGCCAGGCGGCCTCAGGCCAGGCCGAGCTCCTTCTTCACGATGCCCACGCCAGCCACCATGCTCGCGAGCTTCTTCTTGGCGGCCCAGCGTGCGGTCTGTGAGAGACCACAGTCTGGGGCAAAGACGAGCTTTTCCGCAGGCGCGTGCTTGAGACAGGCGCGCACGGCGTCGGCGATCTGCTCGGGTGTCTCGATGTGGTAGCTCTTTACATCAATGATGCCCACGGCGACATCGTAGCGCTCGGCCATCGGTTTGATGACTTCCAGCTCGGCGTATTCGCGGTTGGCCATCTCCACGTGGACCTCGTCGCAATGAAGATCCAAGAAGGCGGGGAAAAGCGGCGCGTATTTGCGCCAGCCCACCGGGTGGCCTTTGAAATTGCCAAAGCACAGGTGCGTGCAGATGCGTGCCTTGCCATAGCCGCTGCTCACGGTGCGGTTGAAGATGTCCACAAAGCGCTTGGTATCCTCGCGGTAGCCGTAGCAGCTCATGCTGGGCTCATCCACGCAGATCTCCTCCGCGCCGGCGGCTACGAGATCGGCGATCTCCTTGTTCACGAGGGGCAGCAGCGCCTCGGTGATGGCGTAGCGGTCTTTGTATTGAGCATTCGGCGCAAGCCGCCCGCTAAGCGTGTAGGGCCCAGGCACGGAGACTTTGAGGCGCTTGCCCGTATGCGCAGCCAGCCGCTGCAGGCGCTGAAACTCCTCCACCGCACCCAGGCCGCGCGGGGCGCGCAGCTCTCCCACGATCTCGTGCTTGCCACGCTGGTCATGCGCCGGGGGGCCAAAGCGGCGCGGGCTGGCGGGCTCCAGCGCGATGCCCTCGATGAAGCCGTAGAAGGAGAGATTGAAGTCAAAGCGCGTCTGCTCGCCGTCCGTGATCACATCCAGCCCGGCGGCCAGTTGATCCTGGATGGCCACCTGAGCGGCGTCGTCCTGCATTTCAGAGATGTCCGCACTGCCAAATTCAGCCAGATGCCGGGCTGAAAACTCGAGCCAGCCGGGAAAAGGATAGCTGCCAATGACGGAGGTGCGGAGCGGTTGGGACTGCATGGGCAAGCATAGGACTGCAAGAGACTTAGCGTCAAAGCCAAGCCGCAAAGCACAACTGCTGGGCTGAAAGCTGCAATGACCGCAACTGCGCCTAAACTAAACCTTAGTTTAGTTTGCAATAGATGCACTAGGTATGGATAGTACAGCTCCAACCATCCAACCTTATGAAACTTAACCATGTGTTTTGTTTTGCATTAGCTAATTATTGCACCCTCAATACGCTTAGCGCCCAAACCACCCTGGTGGGATCTGGAAGCAGCAGCTACAGCGACCTCTTCCCCTCTTCTAGCCCAGTGACCTATGACGTCCCCGGCGGAGGGCTGATATCGATCACGCTTTCCAATGGCTCCACCACCGCCACTCGAGGCTTGTGGGACCTGACGGCTCAAGGCGGGGCCAATGCCACCATTCTGCTCAGCCTGACGGAGTCGGCAGCGCAAGCAACGCTCACGGGGACATCGCTGCAGTTTGGTGTCAGCAATGACAACAACTCGCTTCTGGGCCTGCTGGGCACGGGAGCCAGCATTCACTATGCCTGGGATGCCGTGGCCTATTTTGACACACCGGGCAGCATCCTCAGCTACAGCCCAAACACGACCTACAGCGTGAGCTTTGACGTGGACGGCAACAACGGCCTGCTCAGCTCGGTGTCCGGGCTGACGCCGAGCTTCACCTTTGAGCTGATCGACGGCTCGGGCAATGCCCTGACCAGCAACAGCAACGGCACGCAGATCAACATTGCCGGGCTGCTGGGCACCGGCGTGCCCACGGGAACGATCAGCCTCACCTACACCACGGACAGCTCGACGCCTACCGGGCCTATCGGAGTACGCTTCATCGGTGATGCGCAGGTCGGCTCCTCCGCTCTCAGCCTAGGCACCACCTATGCCACGATCTCCAACCTCGACATCACCTCCACCCCTGTGCCGGAGCCTGGAAGCTGTGTGCTGATCGGTTCCGTGGGCGTGGCGATGCTGCTGAGGCGGAGGAGGCTGGGCTAACTAAGCTCCCAGCCCCGCATAATACGGGGCGATACGCCGGGCGTGCTCGTCATACGCGGCCTCGAAGAGTTCGGTGGCTTTCGCAGCGCCGACGACTGCACCTGCAGTGAGCACCTTGGGTGGCTGGCCGGCTTTGGTGAGGCGATCTGCCACTTCGGCCTTGATGCTGTTCACCAGCAGGCAGCCGCCCACGGTGCTGCCTGGGGCGACGGGGGTGTCGAGGTTTTCGATCTTGATCATCGCGTCTCCAACCGGCGCGCCAGTGTCGAGGACGATGTCGGAGAAATCCTGGAGCTTTTTGCCATCGCGATGGCGGCTGGTGCTGGCCTGGCTGTGCACGGTGCTGATGATGCCCACCACCTTGACGCCGCGCTTTTGGAACTCCTCGGCCATTTCCACGGGCACCACGTTGCAGCCGCTGCTGGAGATGACGAGGGCGCTGTCTCCGGCCTTGAGGTCGAAGTTGCGCAGGATGCGGTTCGCCAGACCGCTGACGTTTTCCAGAAACATGGCCTGCCGCTGGCCGTTCGCCCCGACGACGAGATTGTGGAAGGTCAGCGAGAGCTCGACGATGGGATTGAAGCCGGGGAATGAGCCGTAGCGCGGCCACATCTCCTCCACCAAGATGCGGCTGTGGCCGGAGCCGAAGACGTGCACCATCTGCCCGGCGAGGATCGTCTGCGCGAACAGGTCGGCGGCCTGCTGGATGAGCGGAAGCTGATCGCGGACACGGTTGAGAAGGCCTTGGCTGGCGTCGAGGTATTGGAGGGCGGGAGTCATGAGTGTTGAAGAAGATTAAAAACAGAACCGAGGCACCCGGCGCTGTCGCCAAGGGTGGCGGGGACGATGCGGGCCTGATTGCCGCCGGGACGCCATTCGAAGCCGTCCAGCGCCTGCTGCAGCGGGCCAAACAATCGCTCCCCTGCTCCGGTGGCGATGCCGCCGCCGACGATGACGACCTCGGGGTCGAGCACATTGATGAGCGAGGCGATGGCGGCAGCGAGATGCTTCACCGATTTGAGCCACACGGCGGCGGCATGCGCATCGCCTGCGCCATACGCATCGATCAGCGCATGTGTGGTGGCGTAGCGGCCCTCGCCGCGCTGAGAGATGGTCTGGTTTCCGATGGCGTCCTCCAGGCTGCCGGGGGTGTTAAAGTCATCGCAGGCGGCATTCGCATCAACCGTGACGTGGCCGAGATGCCCTGCGCGTCCGATCTTTCCCTGAAGCAAGCGACCGCCGCTCCAGATGGCACCGCCCACGCCCGTGCCGAGCGTGAGCATGAAGGCATCCTGCGTGTCCTTCGCCGCGCCTGCCCAGACCTCGCCGAGCAGAGCGGAGTGGGCATCATTCAGTACGCGGCAGTCGCGCTCCAGAAAGGCTGACCAGTGAAATTTCTCCAGCCCATGCATGCGCCCCGGCATCCAGTCGATGCAATGGCCGTTGGGATTCGCCAGCCCGGGCGCAGAGAGCCCGACGCGGAGCTTTTGCCCGGCCTGTGCTTCGAATTCCTGCACGATCTCACGCACCGTGAGAGCAAAGCGCGGGGTGTCGCCGTCGAATTCGCCATCGCGGGTGGGCTTGGAAAGCGTAGCCACGGTGCGGGCGCTGGCTGTCTCCACAAGCGCGGCTTTGATGTTGGTGCCGCCGAGGTCGATGCCGATGGATAAATTCATGAGGTTGGGTTGGGCTGAATTCATCAAGTGAATGTCGGACTGATTGAGAGACCTAATACCCATGCTTTCAACCTTGCCCCAACGGGTGGAATGGTATTCAGCAGGTCTTCAGAACAGAAAGTGACAAGTTCAGGTCCATTCTGGATGCAGACATCAATCAAAACGTATTCCGGGTCGATCTCTAGATGGCTTTGCACGGTTCCATCAATCACACTGACAGCGGGATCATCAGTCGGGAAAAAGCCTGATTCACCTTCATTCTGCTCCCTCTCGATTTCAAAACGAATCACCGAACGAAAATGCACCGTGGCTGAAAATTCCAAGGATAGACTCGATGCCTGCTCATGCCCTGCGCGCAGAATGACCGGAAGTTCAGCACCACCATGGCCAATGACGGCATAGCATAGATCGTAATCCATCTCATGCAGGGATTTGATCGTGAATGCCATAAATATATAAAGCGCTGCACTTTACCATCCATCATCTAACCAATCTGCCCTTCGCTCACTGTCCACCCGCCATCCACGGCAAGCACCTGGCCGGTGATGAATTTGGAATCGGCAGAGAGCAGCAGCAGCGCGGCGGCATCGCAGTCTTCGGGGTGGCCGATGCGGCCGCCGTCGAGGGGCTGCTTGGTTTTGATGAAGGTCATGATCTCGTTGTTTCCCGCAGCGCGCTTGGACATGGGCGTCTCCACCAGCGCGGGAGCGATGACGTTCACGCGGATGTTCTGCGGCGCATAATACGCGGCGATGGATTTGCTGAAGCCGATGATGCCCGCCTTGGCCGCCGCGTAGGCGTGCGAGGCAAAGAACTGCGCGGAGGGCGAGTAGCCGAGCACGCTGGCCATGTTGAGGATCACCCCGCCGCCGCCCTGCTTGAGGAACTGCTTCACCGCGGCGCGATTGGAGTAGATGACGGAGTTCAGGTTGAGAGCGAGCGTGTAGTCCAGGCCCTCGTCGGTCAGCTCATGCAGGGGGCCATCGCCACGGCTGCGGCCGCTGCCGCCTGCCACGTGATAGAGCGCATCCACCCGGCCAAACTCGCTGAGGGTCAGCTCCACTGCACGCTCAGCCGCCTCAGGCGTGGCAGCATCGGCGGCAAAGCCACGCGCCTGCGGGCCGAGCTCTGCCAGAGCGGCGTCCACATTCTCCTGCGTGCGGCTTGTCACCACCACCCGCGCCCCGGCGGCCACGAGCTTTTTCGCCGCAGACAAGCCCAGGCCCGTGGTGCCGCCCATGAGGATGATGTTCTGGCCTTGAAGATGAGACATGTGTGGTGATTGGAGGAACCGCACGAACACACGTGCCCTCATCGTGCGCAACCTCGCAGCTTTGGTTTTTACGGCTGGGTGAATGGCATAAACCCTTGTTTTCAGGCATTTTATTCTTGCCTAAGAAAGAATCATTTGATGAGATTCATCTCATGAAGCCACTCCTAGGCATATTTATACTCACCGCATCGCTCACAGCCAAAGCAGAGGAGTACATGGGCGCAGCCGCCGTGCTCAAACTGCTGGCGGAAAAGACACAAGCCCAGCCTGCCGCAGAAAAGAAGGCGGATCCCGTGGAAGAGCTGCGGCTGATGGTCAAAGCAATGCGTACCGAGGCGGCGTCCCTGGCACCGGCCGAGGCGGCAAAACGCTGGCTGGCTCTGCTGGACGCCTACCTCACCATCCCTGCCGAGCAGCTTTACTCCAACCGCGCCTATGAAGACCGCCTGAGCATGGCCACCATCATCATGGCCCTGCCTCCGCCCGCTGCGTGGGAGGAGATCCGTACCCAGCTCGAGAAACGCAAGGGAGCCAAGCCACTACAGAACGAGGCCCTTCGCCTGCTGGCGGCAGCACTTCTGGGAAACACCGCTGCAGAGAAAGAATGCCTGGAGCGGATGCGCAAGGAGGTCGCTTCGCTCAAAAAACTGGAGGACTACCAGCGCGAAAACTATCTGGAGAACATCGAGAACATCGCGGAGACACTGCAAACTTTGACAGGCTCCCCTGCCGAAAAGGCGGCATCCTTTGAGAAAAGCCTCTCCCAGCTGGAGAAAGGAGACGACACCTACCGCCAGCGACATGGGAGCAATCTCAACATTCCTGACCTCGTCAAACTCGTCGGCGAAAAGCATGCCGAAGAGCTGCTGATCCGCGTGCTGAAGTTTGGTCCTGATGCCATCGAGATCGACGGTACCGCCACACAAAAGCTGGCTGCCAGCCTGGCTCTGAAGCACATCGGCCTGCTCAAAAAGCCGCTGTGGGAGCTGGTGCACTCGCTGGATGACGCCGCTCTTTATGAGGCGCTGAAAAAGAAGTTTTCCCAGAAGGACAGGCAGGGGAACCAGCACCACGCGGAGCGCATTTACCTGGTGGCGCTGATCGCCGATGGCAGGACGGAGGATGCCACACGGCTGATCCTGGAGGAAGCCGGCCGCCGCGATGATGGCAGCGGTCTTCAGCTCGATGTGGATGACCTCGATGCCCTGGGACGTCAGGGGCTGGGAGCCAAGGTGCTGGGCTTTCTAAAGCAGCTCCTTTCGAAAGACCCAGGCATTCCCTGCTGGCGTCAGTTCATCGAGCTTTCCGCACGTCAGAATGCCTCTGCCGCTGCGCTGGAACTCATGGACAAAAGCCTGGCCACCCCCGGGCTCTCCGCTGGCGTGAAAAGCCAGATCCAATCCCACCGCTACCTGGCGCTGCTGGCGGCGGACAAGCGAGAGGAAGGTGTGCAGGTGCTGCGCGAACTGGTGAATGCAGGCCCGCAAGGCGGTGCCTCGGATGGCAAAGCACAGGCGCAGGAAGTACGGCAACGCTGGGAGCAGCTGGGCGTGCACGTCACCGAAGCGATGCTCAGCCGCTTTCAGCAGGAAGCGCGGGGTGGCGACTCCCGAGGCCTGGACGAATACATCCGCCTCTGCGGCAAGCTGGCGGCGCTGGGGCAGCTGCTAGGCAAGCCCGAACTGATCGAGGAGGGCCTGTCCAAGGCCAACGCGACCTATGAAACGCTGCCTGACAATGACCCCAACGGCCCATCTTTTGCGGATTCCCTGGTGGATCTGCTGCTGGACCACCAGCGTGGCCCCAAGGCGGAATCAGTGCTGGCCAATCAAATCGTCCGCATGCTTGGCGCAGACAAGCCACAACGCGGCCGCGTGCGGCTGGACTCCCAGCTGACTCAGCTGGCCGCCATCTACGACCAGGGGGGGCGCCATGCGGATGTGCTGGCCCTGCTGGAGCAGTCTCCCTACTGGGGCGCTCCGGATCTGGCGGCCTTTGAGTCCAACAACAGCGGAAAAACTCCGCTGCTGCTGATCGCCGCACGCGCCCTGGACGGTGCCGGACGTGCAGACGACGCCCGCCGCGTGGTCAGCCGGGCCCTGCAGGACTACCCTGCGACGGACGGCGTGTATGAGCTGCTGCTGAAAGTGGGCGCCAAACAACCGCTGGAGGAACTGCTGGATGAGATGGCGAAACGTGACCGGTTTGAGGAGCGGCCGCTCATCTGGAAGGCACGCGTGCAGTTGAATGCCGGAAAGCTCGATGAAGCGGAAAAAACCGTTCGTGCCGCCATCGCCATCGATCCCAGCGATGGCGAGCAGGGCAAAGGAGACCGCATGCGCGCCTACGCCGTGCTGGCGGAGGTACTGGAGAAAAAAGGAGACGCCGACACCGCCAAGATCATGCGCGGGGCCGTGAGCGCCATCCGCAAGTCCGAGGCCGCAGACGACTGGTGGCAGGCCGGGCTGCTGAGCGAGGCCGTGCGCCGCTACGAGGCGGCACTGCTGGACTTTGCCGACGCCTACTGCATCCAGTCCAGACTGGCGCTGCGCTATAGCGAGGTCGGAGATATGGCCAGGGCGGAGCAGCACTACCTGCGCGCCTTTGAGCTCATGCCCGAGAGCTTTGGCCGAGTGGAGAGCCACTGCTTTGGCTGTGAAGGCGCCTTTAAAAACCACCAGGCGCAAAACGCGGCGGACAAAGTGTTTACACGGCTGGCAGCCACACCGCCCGTGAAAGCGCAGGTGTATTACCTGCTGGGCTACCTTCGCGAATCTCAAGACCGTTCGGCGGATGCCGCTGAAGCCTACCGCCAGGCGGTGAAAACGGACCCCGATTACCTTAATGCCTGGAAGGAGCTGTCGTCCCTTTCGGAAACCTCCGGCATCGCCGATGAGGAGAGAGAAAATGCCGCGCTGCAGATCTTCCGCCTGGACCCCGCCGGCAGGCATTCGGGCCCCGACTTGAACCGGTTGCATGATCTGCGCCGCCTCTGGGGTGCGCTGCTGGACGCCGAGAAAAACCAGCCCCCGACGGAAACAGGCCCGCTGCTGCCCCTGACCGCAGCAAAAGCCAAAATCGAAGCTCAAAAAACAACAGCCGCCGGAGGTGCCAACCCCTGGGACACCTGGAGCTATCCCACCCTCTTTTCGCGTCGGAATGATACCCGCCAGCATCTCACGGAACATCACCTGATCAATGTTCTCACCAACTTCGTGGACAGCCTCAGCCGGATGTAACCGAAACCCGGCAGAAAAATGTCGCCATGTGCGGCGTTGAGAGGATGCTCCCAATCTCATGAACACCCGCCGCTCCTTCCTTCAGACCCTTTCTGCCACTGCACTCGCCAGCGCCCTGCCAGCCACCGCGGCTGAGACCAAAAAGAACACCGTGTGCTTCTTCACCAAGCATCTGATCGGCCTGAGCTATGACGACATCGCCAGCCTGGGTGCCGAGGCCGGCTACAACGGCGTGGAGTCGCCCATCCGGCCCAAGGGCCACATCGAGCCTGAGAAGGTGGTGGATGAGCTGCCGAAGTACATCGAGGCGCTGAAAAAGCAGGGGCTGGAAATGACCATCATGACCTCCGGCATCAATGAAGTGAGCAAGGAGCAGCGCACCGAGGAGGTGCTGCGCACGGCGGCCAAGCTGGGCGTGAAACGCTTCCGCATGAACTACTACAAGTACGACCTCAAGCAGCCCATCTGGGACCAGCTCCAGGCCGTGCGCCCCAGGATCAAGGACCTCGTGGCCCTGTGCAAGGAGATCGGCATCCAGCCCATGTTTCAAAATCACAGCGGCAAGGACTACTTCGGCGCGCCCGTGTGGGACATCTACTCCATCATGCGCGAGTATCCGGCGGCGGACTTCAGCTTCGCCTACGACATCCTACACTCCACCTGCGAAGGCGGCCTCTCCTGGCCGCTGGAGTTCAACCTCGTCAAAGACCACATCGGCGCCGCCTACTTCAAAGACTTCAAATGGAACGGCCGGAAGCTCGTCACCTGCCCCCTCGGCGAAGGCCAGGTGGACCCGAAATACGGCGAGATGCTCATGAAAACCGGCTACAGCGGACCGATCTCGTTACACCTGGAATACCTGGAGGGGAACCCGAAGGACGCTGCCGTGCTGAAGGGATTCCGCGAGGCACATGTGCGCGATATGAAGACGCTCAGCGGGTGGCTGGGCTGGGCGTAATAGAGTGGAGTGGGGTTCGTCTCCTGAAAAATGATTGGTGTGTCAGCGAATGACACTCGTAGCTTGACCGCAGGTGTCACACATCCTGCTGCCAACCGCCTTCGCCCCTTGCAGGATGTGCGCCACCTGCTAGCCTCCTCCCACGTCGAAGCTCACCTCCGCCCCTGCCGTGCCTCAGCTTAGACGTTCGGCGACTGAGAACGTTTTTCTTATGACACACCCGGAAGTATTCATCATCGAATCGCTCAACCCCGACGACGAAAGAGCATCACGCTTCGAGGGACGTATCATCTCAGATATACTCCACTTGAGCGGCAAACAGTGCGAATACCGGTATATCCGCACGAAGCGTGAACTGATGTGGGCAGTCCAGACATTCATCGATTCGGACTTTCGGTATCTTCACATTTCCAGCCACGGCAACCCCACCACCATGTTCACGACCCTAGACACCTTGCCGTTCGCAGACTTCGCCCAGATTGTCCGCCCCGCCCTTCGGAACCGCCGTTTATTTATCTCCGCATGCTCGATGACCAATACTGCATTGGCGGATGCCATCATGCCGGGCTCCGGCTGTTATTCACTCATCGGCCCGAGGAAAGACGTTTACTTTGCCGACGCTGCCTTACTCTGGGCCTCCTTCTACCACCTCATGTTCAAGCGCAATGAAGCTGCAATGAAGAGGGCCGACATCATAGACACTGTTCATTCGGTAGCCTCCACCTTCGACGTCCCACTTCGATACTACTCCGCAAGCAACGACGTTAAGGGATACAAGACCAGAGGCGTGAAGCCATGATTGTCCAACGTCGCCTAAGCATGCGCAGCAGCGAACGACTCCGGCTGTCACGCTGGCAGCTTCCGCCACCTTGCCGCCAGCGCGCCATCCTCTGCCATCGCTGAGCTTGGGTCGTTAGACGTTTCCTCGCGCATATGAAATTCAAGGTGTTCCCAGACCCCGGAAAGCTGCCGACACTGCCACCTCCCAATGTTGGAGAGCGGTTTTCACTGAGTCTTCCGGGACTTCCGCCACGCAAGCAGAGACATCGTTCATGCCGCAACCCAAAACACCCACATTACGACCGCTTTGTCCTGCTTCGGGAGGCTGCAACTAATGCGATGCGTGGTCGCCAGTGGTTTCTTGGCACGGTCGGTCTTGATTTGCTCATGTTTGGCCCAGAGCGTCTCCACTGGCTCGTAGCCAACGAGTATATTGGCGGCATCATGGACACACTCGGCGGCTGCCACGGCACGTCTTTTACCTACTTGCCGGTCGTGTATCAGGACGACTGCCAGGTGATTTCCATGTCCACGAACTTCCAGATTGAATCTTCGCCTCGTTACACGCTCGATGTTTCCTTCATTCAGAGTCAAGCACATCCGAGCTGAGTTAAGACGACGCTAGCGGAGCCGCAAACACCTATGCGCCGCCCCCCACACAGCCCTTGCACCCTCGCCGGAGCGCCCTACACTCCGCCTCCCCCCTTCACCCAACGCAATGAGCAACCACGTCAAACTCTACATCCCCGGACCCGTTGAAGTCAGCCCTGACACCTATGCCGCCATGGCGCAGCCGATGATCGGGCATCGCGGCAAGGGGTTCCAGGATCTGTACGCCGAAATCCAGCCGATGCTGCAGACGCTCTTCGGCACCAAGCAGCAGGTGTTTCTGAGCACCTCCTCCGCCTGGGGGGTGATGGAGGGCTCCATCCGCAATCTGGTGAAAAAGAAAGTTCTCAATTGCTGCAACGGCGCCTTTTCCGACAAGTGGCTGGACGTTTCCAAGCGCTGCGGCAAGGAAGCCGAGGCCTACCAGGTGGAATGGGGCCAGCCCGTGCGTGCCGATGAGATCGACAAACGCCTGGCCACCGGCGAGTTCGACGCCGTGACCTTCATCCACAATGAGACCTCCACAGGCGTGCTCAGCCCCATCGCGGAGATCGCCGCGCTGAAGAAGAAGTATCCGGACGTGATGTTCATCACGGACTCCGTCTCCGGCTTCACCACCGTGCCGGTGAACTTTGACGAGCTGGGCCTGGACGTGCTGCTGACCGGCAGCCAGAAGGCCTTTGCGCTGCCTCCGGGCCTGGCGCTCTTCACCGCGTCCGAGGCCGCCATGGCCCGCGCCGCCACGATCAATGACCGCGGCTACTACTTTGACTTCCTGGAGTTCAAGGCCAACGGCGAGAAGAGCATGACGCCGAGCACGCCGTGCATCAGCCTCATCTACGGCCTGCGCCATCAGCTGCAGAAGATCTTCGCCGAAGGCGTGGAAAACCGCTACGCCCGCCACGCCAAGCTCAACGGCATGGTGCACGAGTGGGTGCGCCGCAACGGCTTTGAGTTCTTCGCCCCTGAGAGCTTCCGCTCCAAGTCCCTGACCTGCGTGGCCAACAACAAGAACATCGACGTGGCGGCCTTCATCGCCCTGCTGAAGAAGAACCACAGCATGATCATTGATGGCGGCTACGGCAAGCTGAAGGGCAAGACCTTCCGCGTGTCCAACATGGGCGACGAGTCCGAGGCCAGCATCAGCACGGTGATCGCCGCGCTGGATGACAGCCTGGCGAAGCTCTAGTCCGAGTTACAGACTCTAATAAAGCTGCACCAAACCAGCCGGAATTCCGCCGGCTGGTTTTTTGTTTTTAGGAGACTGATTTTCAAACACTGACGGATGTTGTTACCAAGCCCAGACACATTTTGGCACACGTGCTGCTTTAAATATTTCTTCAGATGGAATCAACCCGCATCATTCCTGCATCTTCCAGCCGCACCTCTGCGGCCACGCAACCCAGCAACATCATCCGCATGGAACCCGATCCCGGTCTCATTAAAATGGAGTCCTTTCAGGGGCGTGAATCGGTGTCCGGTGGGGATGCAGAGTCCGCCCAACGCTTTGCAGGCGAGGTGAAATATGTGGGCTACTTTGCGGACAAGCTGGCGGAGACGCTGGGCATGCGCTCGCTGGAGATGGCCATCGTGGAAGACCGCGAAGGACAGACCGCCATCAGCGCGGGGCAGCAGCGTGGCAACTGGCACGGTGTGGTGAGCAGCAACCGCCGCTCCATCAAACAGGTGCGTGAATCCCTGGCACGCTGATCACCCTTTTTTGCGCCCATGAGCCTGAATCCTGTGATCACCTCCGCCGCATCATTGCAACGTCTGGACGGCGTGGCTGGCGTGCTGCTTTTCAAAGGCCGGAACACCATCCACCGGCAGATGCCCTTCTCCGAAACGCGTGCGGACAACCTGCGCGAGATCGTGAGCCAGATGCTGGAGGGTTATCGCCAGGTGCGGCGCAAGATCCACCAGATCTACCTGGAGTTTGACGGCGGGGTGCTGCTGGCCGTGCTGCATGAGGAGGTGGTGATGCTGTTTTTCCTGACCTCCCGTGCGGACCCGGATCTGGCCGCCAGCGCCGCCTCGGTAATGCTGAATGACCATGCGCCGCTGCTGCGTGCGGCCTCCAGCGAGCCGCAGCCTGCGGCTCAGGGGCCTGAGGATGGCATCGAAGAGCTGGTGGTCACGAGCCCGCGTGCCCTGGCGCAGATCACGGAAAAGGCCGAAACGACCGTCAACCAATGGGGTGCGGTGCGCAAATGCGTGGAGGGCGTGCTGGGCAAGGTGATGGGCCGTGCCCAGGCCAGCAACCTGATCCAGCGCACGATCGACGAGGCAAAAATAGCCGATCCCTACCGCCTCTCCGCCACCGAGGTGCGCAAGCTGGCGGTGAGCGTGATCGAGCACGTGCCCAACACCTCAAAGCGCCGCCAGCTCCTCGTGGAGCTGGATGCCTCGATGGAACATTTGAAAAACTGAACCTGCCCCACCCAACTCACATGCTGCACTTCCGCGCCTGCCTTCTAGCCTTCATCACCCTGGCCACCTGCGTCTCCGCCCAGGAGGGCAATGCCAAGATCGAGGCCAAGCTAGACACCATCATCAAAAAACTGGACGCCAGCCAGGGCACGCTGAACGAAGTGGCCAAGGCGGTGAAGCCCGCGCCTGCGCCCGCCGCCGCACCCGCTGCGGCCAGCTCTCCGGCAGATGCCTCGCTGAAGTCTGACATTGAAACCGTGCAGCTGAACCTGAACTATGTGTGGATGGTGGCCACCGGAGCGCTCGTCTTTGTGATGCAGGCCGGGTTTGCGATGGTGGAGCTGGGATTTGCCCGCGCGAAGAACAGCATCAACATCATCATGAAGAACTTTCTGGACTTCTGCATCAGCGCCATTGTCTTCCTCTTCATCGGCTTTGGCCTGATGTTTGGCACCAGTGCAGGCGGCTGGATCGGCACGGACAGCTTCTGGATCTCCAACCATCCGGCGGATGACAAGATGTGGGCCTTCTGGTTCTTCCAGGTCGTGTTTGCCGGCACCGCCTGCACCATTGTCTCGGGCGCCATGGCGGAGCGCACCAAGTTTGTAGGCTATCTCATCTACGCGGCGCTGCTGGCGGCGATTGTTTATCCCCTGGGCGGTCACTGGTGCTGGGGCAGCTTTGGCGGCGCATTCGGAGTCGGCGGAGAGAAGGGCTGGCTGGAGGCGATGGGCTTTGTGGATTTCGCCGGCTCAACGGTGGTGCATGGCTGCGGCGGCGCCTGTGCGCTGGCGGGTATTCTGGTGGTGGGGGCGAGGCATGGCCGCTTTGCCAAGGATGGCACGCCGCGCCTGATCGCGGGGCACAACATCCCACTGGCGGCACTGGGTGTGTTCATTCTTTGGTTTGGCTGGTTTGGCTTCAATGCGGGCTCCACGCTGGTAGGAAATGGCACGATCGGCCGCATCGCGGTGAATACCACCATCGCCCCGGCGGCGGCGGCGCTCTCGGCCATGATCTCGATGTGGTTTGTGCAGGGGCGGCCGGATGTGGGCATCACGCTCAATGGTTCGCTGGGTGGTGCGGTGGGTGTCACGGCATGCTGCGCAAACATTTCTCCCGCCTCTGCTTTCATTGTGGGGCTGATCGCCGGCATCATCACCACGGTGGCTACCATCGCGCTGGAACGCATGCAGATCGACGATGCCGTGGGTGCCGTGCCCGTGCATCTCTGCAATGGCTGGTGGGGCACGCTGAGCGTGGCACTCTTCAACATGGACGGCTTTGATGCGCACAAGCTCGGCGTGCAGGCTCTGGGCACCTTTTCGGTCACGCTCACCGCCTTCACGGTCTGCTTTGGCATCTTCAAGCTGGTGGACAAGATGGTGGGCCTACGTGCCTCCGACAATGAGCAGATCGACGGGCTGGACTTTGCCGAACATGCGGCGAATGCCTACCCCGACTTCCAGACCACGGAGCAGGCCTAAGGCGGGCCTGTTTTAGCGGTTTGTTTTGGCGGGCAATCGCGGTCACGCATTGCGCAAGATCGGCGGGGCATCGCGGGTGGGGCTGTGCGTTTTTAGGGGAGTTATGATCAACCTCACCCGCCTCTACTGTGATGTCGCCCAGCCCATGGACCACCTGCGCTACGGGCGCGGCCATGGCTCGCCCACCTCCGCCGCCGAGCGCCGCCCCATCGTCGTCTGGAACATCACCCGCCGCTGCAATCTGAAGTGCGTGCACTGCTACCAGGATTCCGACTCCAAATTTTACCCCGGCGAGCTGAGCTGGGAGCAGTGCAAAGCTGTGGTGGATGATCTGGCGGAGTACAAAGTACCTGCGCTGCTGCTCTCTGGTGGCGAGCCCACGATCCACCCGCACTTCTTTGAGCTGGCCGAATACGCCACCAGCAAGGGCCTGCGCCTCACGCTTTCCACCAATGGCACGCTGATCACTCCAGAGTGGGCGCAGCGCATCAAAAACATCGGCTTCTCGTATGTGGGCATCTCGCTGGACGGCATGGGCGCCACGCACGACCACTTCCGTGGCAAGGTGGGCTGCTTTGACAAGGCGGTGGCCGCCTTCCGCAATTGCAAAGCCGTGGGCCAGAAGGTGGGCCTGCGCCTCACGCTCTCCCGCCACAACATCGCCGACATCGAGGGCATCCTGGACTTCATCGAGAAAGAGGACATCGAACGCGTGTGCTTCTACCACCTCGTCTACAGCGGACGCGGAGCCGAGCTGATGGAGGTGCCACATGAGGAGACGCGGGGTGCCATCGACAAAATCCTGGACCGCACTGCCAAGTGGGCCGCCAGTGGCAAGCCGCGCGAAGTTCTCACTGTGGACCAGCCGGTGGACGGCCCCTACCTCTACATGCGCCTGAAGCGGGAGAACCCCGAACGTGCCGCCAAAGCCATGGAGCTGCTGAAATGGAACGGCGGCGGTGCCAACAGCAGCGGCACCGGCATCAGCAACATCGACACCCAGGGGAATGTGCACCCGGACCAGTTCTGGCACGAGCTGACGCTGGGCAATGTGAAGGACCGCAAGTTCAGCGACATCTGGAGCAACCGCGACAACGCCACGCTCAATGCTTTGCGCAACCGCAAGGAGCACCTGACCGGCAAATGCGCCGAGTGCAGCTTTCTGGATGTGTGCGGCGGCGGCTTCCGTGTGCGCGCGCTGCAGATGACGGGCGACCTCTGGGCCCCTGACCCCTCCTGCTATCTGAATGAGCAGGAGATCGGGCAGCCACAGATGGTTTGACGTTCAGCGAGAATGGTCGGTATGGAAATTATTTAATCCACTCGGAGATCGCAGGATTTTCCCTGCGTGTTTTCTTGCCCTTTGATTGGAGCCTGCCAGCATCGGGCGTTCTCATGTGGAGTCGCGCCTCCGCATCAACGTCTTAAACCTTCATTTACGCAGACTCATGAAAGCTTCACGTTGCACCTCTCCAGGCATGGCACGCATGACCGCTTTGCTGGCAGCCGCCACACTCCTCAGTCAATGCTCCATGCCACCGGAGCAGGCCTGGCGCTACATCCAGACCAATGGCCTGCTAAGCTACATGCAGGCCCCGCGCCAGCCATCCCCGCCATTCCGCGTTGGCACTGCGGGCTACCAGCACTATGCTCTCAGCCCTCAGCGCAGATACACGCCTTCAGTCGCCTGGAATTCTCCCCTGCCCAGCCGCAGCAGGTATCAAGCATCCAACAGCTACCTGAGCCAGCCGTCTTCCAGTTCCAGGTATGTGCCACGCCCACGCTCGAGCGCTCCCGCCACTGAGTCAGCCCCGAAGGTGAAAATCCCCGTGCAGGAGCCCTCTCCGTCACCCCAGGTGGCCAGCACCCCCGCGCCACAGCACCAGACTGCCCCAAAGACCAACACACCGTCTGCGCCCGCCTCCATCAACACTGACAACGTGCCCTACGGCTCGCCGGTGCCGGGGCGCATGAACATGGTGAACAGTCCCTATGCAGGAAAGACCCAGCTGGTGGACGTCTCCGGCATGAGCGCTGGGCAGACGGTGAAGTGCCCCTATACCGGCAAGCTCTTCAAAGTGCCCCCAACCCAGCAGGCCGCCGCGCAGACGGAATCAAGCCTGGAAGCGAAATCTGGCGACAAAAAGCCCTAAAACGGCCGGGAGTGCCAAAATCACCCCTAAAACCGCCGCCGGGGAAAACCGCGGTGGGGGCCTGCATTTGGTCTTGATTCAACCTTGATCAGTGGAACTCTTCCGGCCCTCAAAAAAAGTAAAACGACAACCGATCATCCATCATGGGTCAACAACTGAACAAAGTAATCAAACGCCGCCGCCGTAAGCTTTACATCGCCCGCAAGAAAGCTCTGGCCAAAGCTGGCGTGTCCCGCAAGGCTCGTGCCGCCAAAGCCGAAGCCAAAGGCGCCAAGAAAGCTCCCGCCAAAAAAGCAGCCGTGAAGAAGGCCCCAACCAAGGCCAAGGCCGCTGAAACCGCCGCCGTGGAAGTGACCGAGACCGCCGCCCCTGAAGCTGCTGCCCAGGAGTAATCGGTTCATCAACTGACATCTCGATTTCAAGACCACCGTCATGGCCTGCCATGACGGTGTTTTTTTACACAGCCAAAAAATGGCCTACTGGAACCAGCCGGTGCCACCACTGCCAGGATAGGCGGGTGTGGTGCCGTTGGAGCTGGAATTGAAGGCATCATAATAGCCACGCTCAAAACTGGAGCGGTAGCGTGGATCGTAGCGGCCGACATATGCCGCGGGATCAGCGGCCCGGCCGTTGGTGCGATCGCGCAGGCCGTAGTCGTAGCCCTGATTGTAAACAGGATCTCGCTGCTGCTGGGGGGCTTGTTGCTGCTGCTGAGCTGCGCCCGGAGGAGGTGGCAGTGCTCCGGGCTGGTTGCCGTAGCCGGGATTGACGCCCAACTGGCCCTGGCTGCTGCGGATTTGATTGTAGCGTTGATTGTAGCCGTCGCGGTATGCCATCGTGGTATTGCGGTCAAAACGCGATGGGTAGCGATTGTAGTCGGGATTCAATCCTTGCTGGGCATCAGACTGACCGTCCTGCTGACCACGCTCGAAGGCCATGGCGTTCATCTGCGCGCCCTGATCCCGCATGTCCTGGCGATAGGGGTTGGCATAAGGATCCGCGCCGTTAGGGCCGTAGTAGGGGTCCACACATTGGGTGAGCAGCAACGGAAGAGCCAGCGAGGCGAGGCGCGTGAGTTTCATAAGAGAGCGTAAGAGACGCCCAGCCGTGTGGCAAGGGCGCAATCTCCGACGCATTGGCTGCGTTTTGTGTTCATGAAATGTTCCATCCTGCTGTGCTGCCTGCTGCTGACTGCGACCACCCGAGCCGATGACGCCGTGCGCATTGAAAAAGACGTCTCCTACCTGCCGGCGGAACGAAAAGAAAAGGCCGACCTGTATCTGCCTGCGGAAGACGGGCAGAAGCACCCTGGAGTCGTCATCATTCACGGTGGCGGCTGGACCGGCGGCATCAAGGATGCCAAACGCGAGATCAACATCGGCACCACGCTGGCCGCGCATGGCTACGTGTGCATGAGCATCGACTACCAGCTCCATGATTCCAAAAGCCCCACGCCCTGCTGGCCTCAGAACCTGCATGACTGCAAAACCGCCGTGCGATGGCTGCGGGCCAATGCGGAGCGTCTGCATCTGGACAGCGCGCACATTGGAGTAATCGGAGGCTCCGCAGGCGGTCACCTGGCCAGCATGGTGGGCATCACCGGGCCGGAGGCAGGGCTGGACCCTGCAGGCCCCTATGGTGAGCAATCGTGCCGGGTGAACTGCGTGGTGGACATGTACGGCCCGGCAGACATCGAGCACTACAAGGACATCTCCGCACTGCGCAAAACCCGCGCAGAATCTCCCGAGCTGTACAAGCAGTTTTCCCTGCTCACCTATCTCGACCAATCAGACCCGCCTTTTCTCATTCTGCACGGCACGGCTGATAAGACGGTAGATGTGGAGCAGTCCAAAATACTGGATGCCGCGCTGGCAAAGCACGGCATCGAGCATCATCTGGAAATCATCGAAGGTGCTCCGCACACCTTTCACCTGCAGCCGAGCCAGAAAGACCTGCGGCCGCTGGTGCTTGCCTTTTTTGACAAGCACCTCAAGCCCGCAGCGAAGTAGCGCTTCTACTTCTTGCCCTTCTGCGTTGCGGCGGTGAACCAGTCATTGCCGCCACCACCGCCACCGAAGGGATTGCCCATGCCGCCACCAGAGCTGCGACCACCACCGCTGGAGAAGCTGCGCTGAGCACCGCCCTGGCCGCCACCGCCGCCTGCGGGGCGGGGTCCTGCGCTGCCTTGCTTCTTCTCAAAATCGGGCTTCGACTTCATGCTGAGGGCGATGCGCTTACGCTGGATGTCCACTTCCGTGACGGTGACCTGCACGCGCTGCGCCACCTTCACGATTTCGGCGGGATCGCGCACAAAGGTGTCGCTGAGCTGGCTCACGTGCACAAGGCCATCCTGGTGCACGCCGATGTCCACAAAGGCGCCAAAGGCGGTCACGTTCGTGACGATGCCAGGGAGCTTCATACCGACGGTGAGATCCTTCATCTCGTTCACGCCTTCGGCGAAGGTGAAGACTTCGAACTGCTTACGCGGGTCGCGGCCGGGCTTGGCCAGTTCGTTCATGATGTCCTGCAGCGTGGGCAGGCCCACGTCTTCGCTGACGTATTTCTTGAGGTCGATCTTCTGGCGCAATTCGGCTCGCTGCATCAGCTCTGAAACGGTGCAGCCGATGTCCGCCGCCATTTTTTCCACCAGCGGATAGCGCTCGGGATGCACGGCACTGGCATCCAGAGGATGCGCGGCATCGCGGATGCGCAGGAAGCCTGCGGCCTGCTCGAAGGCCTTCTCGCCAAGCCGTGGCACCTTGAGCAGATCCTTGCGGCTCTGGAAGGGGCCGTTCTCATTGCGGAAGGCCACGATGTTGGCGGCGTGTGCGCTGTTTAGGCCGGAGACGTAGCTGAGAAGCTGCTTGCTGGCGGTGTTCAGCTCCACGCCCACGCCGTTCACCGCGCTGATGACGACGTTGTCCAGGCTGGTCTTGAGCTGGTTTTGATCCACATCATGCTGGTACTGGCCCACGCCGATAGATTTCGGATCCAGCTTCACCAGCTCTGCCAGAGGGTCCATGAGACGACGGGCGATGGAGACGGAGCCACGCACGGTGACGTCGTGATTTGGAAACTCCTCGCGCGCGACTTCGCTGGCGCTGTAGATGGAGGCACCGCTTTCATTCACCATGATGACGGGAATGGAGGCCGGCACGCCGATCTTCTTCACAAACATTTCCGTCTCACGGCTGGCGGTACCGTTGCCGATGGCGATGGCCTGGATTTTGTAACGGTCCACCAGATTGAGCACCAGATTCTTCGCGTGCAGCAGGCCGCTGCCTTCGCCGAGGAGGTAGATCACGTCATTGTAGAGCAGCTGGCCCTGGGCATCGAGCACGACGATCTTGCAGCCGGTGCGGAAGCCGGGGTCGATGCCTAGGACGCGTTTCTGGCCCAGAGGTGCGGCCAGGAGGAGCTCGCGAAGGTTGTCGGCAAAGACGCGAACGGCTTCGGTGTCCGCCTTCTTCTTGGACTCAAGACGCGCCTCGGTCTCCATGCTGGAGCTGAGCAGGCGCTTGTAGCTGTCTGCGCAGGCGAGCTTCATCTGATCGGTGCAGGCATTACCGCCTTTGACGAAGATATTCTCGATGATCTTGATGGCAGTGTCTTCTGCAGGCTGGATGCGCATGAGCAGATAGCCTTCTTTTTCGCCACGACGGATGGCCAGCATGCGGTGGGAGGGGATGGACTTGAGCGGCTCGGTCCAGTCGAAGTAGTCGCGGAACTTCTGCGCCTCTTCCTCCTTCTCTTTTCCAAACATGACTTTGGAGACAACCGAAGACTGCTCGGTGAAAAGTTTACGCAATGCAGCACGTGTCTCTGCGTGGTCGCTGATGCGCTCGGCGATGATGTCGCGCGCGCCACTGAGAGCGTCTGCGGCGTCTTTGACGCGCAGCTCCTCGTTTTCGTGATCGGGGTTCACATACTTGGCCACCTCGGTGTTGAGATCGACGCCGGATGTGAGGAGATTGGCCTCAATGAAATCGGCCAGTGGTTCCAGGCCCTTTTCCTTGGCGATGGTGGCGCGGGTGCGGCGCTTCGGACGGAACGGCGCAAAGATATCCTCCAGCGCATTCATCGTCTCGGCCTTTTCGATCTTGGCGCGCAGGACGTCCGTCATGAGCTTGCGCTCTTCGAGAGACTTCACGATGGCGGTGCGGCGGTCATCCAGCGCCACGAGCTGGCCCATGCGCTCCTGGATGTTCTGGATCTGCACTTCATCGAGAGAGCCGGTGGCCTCTTTACGATAGCGGGAAATGAAGGGGACGGTGGCTCCGTCAGCGAGCAGCTTGGCAGTGGCGCCCACCTGGATGGCCTTCAGGCCCAGCTCCTTGGAGACGCGCTCGACGTGGGCGACATTGATATTGAGTTCGTTGGCAGCAGACATGGTTGGGAAATTTGGGGATGGTTGAAGGCCACATGCACTCCGTTGCAGTACATGCAGCCATTTGGGTGGGTGGAATTAGCGAGACGTTTCCCTGCGGCAACCAATCAGCGCGACTTGTGAAAAACTTTTGTCGGAGGCATGGCTTGACATGGCTTTGCGAAATTTTCCCGGACGAGTCGTATTGAGGCTGCATGATGAAATTTTTTGCAGCTTTTCTGATTTCAAGCGTTGCATTCTCCGCAGAAGACTGGCCCCACTGGCGCGGCCCTCATTCGGACGGCAGCTGGAATCCCAAGGACATTCCTGCGGACTTTGCCAGGAAAGAGCCAGAGCGAGTTTGGAAAAAAGACATCGGCGCAGGATTCGGCGGGGTGACCACAAGCGGCAGCCAGGTGTATGTGATGGACCGGGTCAGAACGCCCAGAGAGGTCGAACGCGTTCTGTGTTTTGATGCAGAAAGCGGCAGTTCTCTCTGGCAGCAAAGCTGGGAGGTGAGCTATGGAGGCATGGAGTACGGCACCGGCCCGCGTGCCTCGGTTAATATCAGTGAGGGCAAGGCGTTTACACTGGGCGCGACTGGCGTGGCATCTTGTTTCGATGCCGTGACAGGCAGGGTGATATGGCAGGTGGACACGGTGCAAACCTACGGAGCGAAGATTCCCAAGTGGGGCTTCGCGGCGTCTCCGGTGACCGATGGCAGCCGCGTGCTGCTGCACGTGGGTGCGAATGGCGGATCTGTGCTAGCCCTGGATAAAAACTCCGGCAAGGAAGTCTGGAGAGGCGGTCCTGATCCGGCTGGCTATTGCACACCGGAAATCATCACCCATGCAGGCACGCGTCAGCTCATCGCGTGGGGGCCGGAAAACGTGCAGAGCCTTGATCCCGACAGCGGCAGAGTAAACTGGACCTTCCCTTACAAGATCACGTACGGAGTCAGCATCGCACAGCCGCTTTATCATGACGGCATCCTGCTTGTGTCGGGCTACTGGCATGGAGCGAAGGCGCTTCGGCTCGGGGAAAAGAGCCCCAGCTTGTTGTGGGAAAATCAGGATAAGATCTGCGGCCTCATGTCCGCTCCTTTGTTTAAAGACGGCGTCGTTTACATGCTCGACAAGACTCGTGGCCTGCAGGCCTTCGAACTCAAGACAGGCAAAATTTTATGGAGCGATGAAAACACGCTGACGCCCAAGGGCAGCAATCCGCAGATGAGCCTGGTGTGGATGCAGGAGTCTGCCAACCTTGCCGCTCTATTGAATGCCGACGGTGAACTCGTCTATGTCACACTCCAGCCTGACAAGCGCGTGGAACTGGCCCGCTGGCAGATTATTGGCAAAACCTGGGCGCACCCGGCATTCGCAGGAAACAGGATATTTGCACGCAGCGATAAAGAATTGTCAGCCTGGCGGCTTTGGTAGTCCCATGAAACTCTGGCTGCCTCTGCTCCTCTGCATTTTCGTCATCGCCGCTGCTCCTGTAAATGAACCGCCAGCGTGGAAGGCGGGCGCGGCTTCAGCGAAGATCACGCCGGAGCAACCCATGTGGATGGCAGGCTATGCGGGACGCACGAAGCCGTCTGAAGGCGTTGAGCTGGACCTGTTTGCAAAAGCGTTTGTGCTCACGGATCAGGCAGGCGGGCGGTTCGCACTCATCACGATGGATTTGATCGGCGTTCCGAGAAATCTGCGCCTTGCTGTGGCAGAGCGGGTGAAGAAGGAGCATGGCATCGAGCCCGCAAATCTGGCCATCAATGCCTCCCATACGCACAGCGGGCCGGAGCTGCGCACGAGCAAAATCTACGGCGCTGACGATCTGGCACTGCGCGAGAAGGAGGCCGCAGAATACACCGCCAAGCTGGAGAACACGCTGGTGAGTCTCGTCGGCGAGGCGCTGAAAAAATCCGTACCAGCGCATCTGGACCACAGCACGGCACGCTGCGGGGTCTCGATGAACCGCCGCACACCGGATGGCAAAGGCGGCTGGAACAATTTTCCGAATCCCCAAGGACCGGTGGACCAGACTGTGCCCGTGTTACGCGCCAGCACGGCGGAGGGCAAGGACATCGCCATCATCTTTGGCTACTCCTGCCACTGCACCGTGCTAGGGCACCAGAAATTCAGCGGCGACTACGCGGGCTACGCACAGCAGGAGATCGAAAAGGCGCACCCCGATGCCGTGGCGATGTTTGCGAACGGCTGCAGCGGCGACCAGAACCCCTACCCGCGCAAGACGATGGAGCTGGCGCAGACGCACGGCAAATCTCTCGCCACCTCCGTGCAGGCTGCGCTGGAGACGAACATGCAGCGCCTCAAGGGCCGCATCCGCGCCGCGTATCGAGAGATCCCTCTGGCCTATGACAAGCTGCCAACGAAGGAGCAGCTTCAGGAAGAACAAAAATCCAACAACAAATACTTGGTCGGACACGGCACACGCATCCTTCAACGCATGGCCGATGAAGGCTCGCTGTCCACAACCTATCCCTACCCCGTTCAGGTGCTACGCCTCGGCAATGAACTCACCTGGGTCACACTCGGCGGCGAGGTGGTGGTGGACTACTCACTCCGCCTCAAGCAGGACCTCAAAGATCCCATCGTCTGGATCAGCGGCTACACCAACGATGTCATGGCCTACATTCCAAGCCTGCGCATCTGGCAGGAAGGCGGCTACGAAGGCGGCGGTGCCATGATCTACGGCTCTCACCCCACACGCTGGAGCGACAAGACCGAGGAGCACATCATCGGCACGGTGATGGAGCTGAGGAACGCGGTGGAATAATTCTACAGTCTCATCTCCAGCTCAACGCTTGCCGAACTTCAGCCGATCGTAGACCTCGACCAAAGGAAGCTGGATGCCGAGACACTTGATATCAAGTTCTTGGTCCAGCCCTTTGGCCTCTGTGAGAAACCAGAAGCCGTCGCCATGGCGTTCGTAGATCTCGATGTGCGGAGCGTCCTGGGAGACGAGCACATAGGCTTTAAGAGATTCTAGCTGACGATAGTTTTCCGCCTTTTTTCCGCGATCATAGCTCTCGGTGGATTTTGAAAGCACTTCGAAGACGATAGTCGGATTGACAGCAGTCTGCTGACGCTTGTCTCTGGGATCAACCTCGAGCTTTTTGCAAAAAACCGAAGCATCAGGATAGGTAACGAGGCCTGTGGCAAGAACTTTGACTCGCAGATTGCTGTCGTAGGGAGTGCAGGTTTTGCCTTTGAGTCGCTGACGTAGCTCTCCAAGCAAATTGGTAACAATCAAGCTGTGCTCAGGGCTTCCTCCAGCCATGGCGAATATCTCGCCATCGTGAAACTCGCTTTTATAAACCTCGTTTTCTTCGAGGTCGTAGTATTGCTCCACGGTGTGTTTGGCTTTGGCTTTGGCGATGCCCATGATCTCTAAAGCTATCACTTCCAGATTTCAGATTCAATCATGCAAAAACGGCCCGGGAGGTGATCCCGGGCCGCTGAGGCGTGAGGCATGTGCACACGGAGTGTGCTGACCGCATTATTTGCTGTTCTCGGCGAACTGCGCGTCGAAGATGATCTTGCTGGGCGGGAAGTCGATCTTCTTCACGAAGGCGGCGGACTCGGCGGCGCCGAACTCGCGGTCCATCGCGCCGTCTTCCCACTCCACGCTGAGAGGGCCGCCGTAGTCGATGTCGTTGAGGGCGCGGATGATGCGCTCAAAGTTGATGTTGCCACGGCCCACGGACTTGAAGTCCCAGTAGCGGCTCGGCTTGTGGAAGTCCACATGGCCGCCGAAGACGCCCGCCGTGCCGTCACCGATGCCCCAGGCCACGTCCTTCATGTGGACGTGGAAAATGCGGTCGCTGAACTTGTAGATGAACTTGATGTAATCCACGCCCTGGTAGCCGAAGTGGCTGGGGTCGAAGTTGAAGCCGAAGGCCGGGTGATAGTCCACGGCCTGGAGAGCGCGCTCGGCGCTGGCAATGTCGAAGGCGATCTCCGTGGGGTGCACTTCCAGCGCGTAGCGGATGCCGAGCTTCTGGTATTCGTCAAAGATGGGGGTGAAACGCTTGGCGAAATCTTTGTAGCCTGCGTCGATCTGGCCGGGGAGATTCGGCGGGAAGGAATAAACGAGGTGCCAGATGCTGCTGCCCGTGAAGCCGTTCACGACGCTGACGCCGAAGCGCTTGGCGGCATGCGCGGTCTTGATGAGCTCCTCTGCGGCGCGCTGGCGCACACCTTCCGGATTGCCGTCGCCATAAATGTGCTGGGGCAGGATCTGCGCGTGGCGGGGGTCGATGTTGTCGCACACAGCCTGGCCCACGAGGTGGGTGGAGATGGCGTGGCACTGCATGCCTGCGGCCTTGAGCTTGGCGCGCTTGGCATCGCAGTAGGCCTGGTCTGCCTTGTCCACTTCAAAGTGGTCGCCCCAGCAGGCAAGTTCGACACCGTCATAGCCGAAGGCCTTGGCCTTCTGGATCATGGTATCAACGGAAAGATCGGCCCACTGGCCGGTGAAGAGTGTGACAGGGCGAGGCATGACGTGTTTAAGGTTGAGTTGAGGCGGGGAAGAAGGAGAAAGATTGCGGGTTGTCGAATGTGAAAGACGATTTTTTCGCGGGTTCCTGGGGCTTATTTGCGCTCCAGAGCCTGGGAGCGGGTCAGGGTGTAGGGCAGTTCCAAGGTCAGCTGGGCTTGTTTTCCGGACTGGTCATTGACGAGACCGACGTGCTTCAGCTGGCCGGAGATCTTGGTGTCCAGATCCAGCATGTCCGAAAGACGGCGGACGAGAGTGACATCAAATGTGACCTCAATGCGGCTCAGGTAGCCCATGGGCCGCTCCATGGTAAAGCTGCCGGTGAGGCGCACCGTGGCCTGCCGACCACCGGGCTGCTCACTCACGGAAACGAGCGTGCAGTCGATGTCCCTGGCCACCACGGCTCCGTAGGCCTTGCCTGAGGATTCATTGATGTTGATTTTCCAACTCTCTCCGGCTTTGCGTGTTTGATTGAGCAGGCAGGCGTCAGGGATCTCCAGCAGCAGCTTGGTGAAAGCCAGGTCACTCATGAACTTTTGCTCTTCAGCACTGGGCTTGCCGCCAGTCATGAGGGGCTTCCACGAGCCGCCCGTTTTGCGCATCCGCAGAGTTTTGCCCACCAGGGGTGCTGCCCGCTCTGCAGATGGCGGCGGCACACCATTGTAGTTTACCAGTTCGCAAACCATCTCGCGCACCTGCACCTCCTCGGAGTCACTGCCCAGCAGGCGACGCACGAGGTTCACTTTCTGCACAAAGCGGCAGGAAAAGCCGCTGCCAGTATTTGACGGCTCCATGCGTCCTTTGCCTTCCTGCACGCGAATCTCGCGCTTTTCCCGCAACAGAGTGCCGCTGCGCAGACCGGAGGGTGAGCCGAGATCTACCGGAGAGGAGCGATCTGCGGCATTCAGCGGCACGGCTGCCAGGCAAAGCAGAAAGAAGCGGGGCAAAAAGCGCATGGCGCTGAGCCTATCAAAAACACGTAAAGACGCACAAGCTGCAAGTGCGCTGCATTTCATGCTTGGCTAAAAGGCCCGTCCCCCTGCATCATGCGGCCATGACCCGCGTGCTGCTGCTTTGCCTGGCCTTTTCCACCACGATCTCTGCGCAATGGACGACCTCGCGCATTCAGGGTTCACCCGAGGCGGCAAAGCCTTGCATCCCGGAGCAGGCCTTTGCCGGAATCTCCCTCCAAGATGCTCTTGAGATGGTGCCGGTGCCTGGCGCGCAACGGTTCATCGCGGTGGAAAAAGGTGGCAAGATCTGGAGCTTCAAGGACACGCCTGAGGCGAAGCAGCAAGACCTCCTCATCGACCTCAAGCCTGAGCATCCTCAACTGCAATACGCCTATGGCATCGCCTTCCACCCCAAGTGGAAGGAAAACGGTCTCGTCTTTCTCTGCTACGCTTATGGCGATAAGGTACCGGATGGCACCAAGCTCTCCCGCTTCAAGCTCACGCAGCAGGAGCCGCCAGTGCTCGATCCCAAGTCTGAAACGGTGCTGCTGACCTGGCGCAGCGGCGGGCACAACGGTGCCAGCCTGCAGTTTGGCCCGGACGGCATGCTCTACATCTCCACCGGCGACTCCGAGGTGCCCTCCCCGCCTGATCCACTGAACACCGGGCAGGATTTGAGCGACCTGCTCTCATCTATTCTGCGCATCGATGTGGATCACGAGAAGAGCGGCAAAGCCTACGCCATTCCGCCGGACAATCCGTTTCTGAAAACGCCCAATGCCATGCCGGAGATCTGGGCCTTCGGTTTCCGCAATCCCTGGAAGATGAGCTTTGACGACCAAGGGCGTCTCTGGTGCGGCGATGTGGGCTGGGAGCTTTGGGAAATGATCCACCTGGTGCAGCGCGGCGGCAATCATGGCTGGAGCGCCTACGAGGCCAGCCAGCCGATCAAGCCTGAAACCGCGCGCCCCGAGCCCATCATCCCGCCCGTGGCCGCACATCCGCACACGGAGGCGGCGAGCATCACCGGCGGCTATGTGTACCATGGCCGCCGCTTTCCAGAGCTGAAGGATGCCTACATCTACGGCGACTATGAAACGGGCAAAATCTGGGCGCTGTGGCATGACGGCAAGCAGGTCACACGCCGGGAGGAAATCGCCGACACACCGCACAAGATCGTGAGCTTCGGTCAGGGCCCCGATGGCGAGATCTACTGGATGAACTGGGAAAAGGATACGCACATCTACCGCCTGGCGCGAAACCCAGCGGTGGGCAGGCCCAGCCAGTTTCCGCACAAGCTCAGCGAGACGGGACTGTTTAAATACACCGCCGAACAAGCTCCGGCGGCTGGGGTGCTGCCGTTTGAGATCGCCGAGCCCATGTGGCAGGACGGCGCATCTGCTTCGCGTTTTATCGCCCTGCCGGAAGGCCGGCGCATCAAGACCAAGAAGGGCGGCAATCCTGCCAAGCCAGATTTCAAAATCGAGTGGCCGGTCGGCGCCGTGCTCGCACGCACCATCACCTGGCCAGCCACTCAGCAACGCATCGAAACGCAGATCCTCCATTATGATGGCGACTCGTGGAATGGCTACTCCTACCGCTGGAATGAGAAGGGCACCGATGCCGAACTGGTGGCTGCGGATGGTACGGAACTCACCGTGCAGAAGCAGCCCTGGCGCATCCATGGCCGCGCCGAGTGCGCCCGCTGCCACAACAACTGGAGCGGCTTTGCCGTGGGCTTTCAGCCGGACCAGCTTGTGAGTATCGGAGGCAAAAAGCCAGCCGAGGCGGCTGAACTTTTTGACGGTCCTTATTTAGAACGGCTGGAGCAGCACCTGGTCTCCAGCCATGACGAGAAGTCTGACTTGGAAAGTCGTGCCCGCTCCTGGCTGCATGCAAACTGCGCCCACTGCCATCGCCGGCACGGGGGAGGCAGCGTGCCGCTGATGGTCAATTTTGACCTACTCACCGCAGAGACGATGATGTGGAATGAAAAACCGGTGCGGGGTGATCTGGCGCTGACAGATGCACGCGTCATCTCACCGGGCAAACCGGAGCAGAGTGTGCTCGTGGCCCGGATCTCACGCAGCGGCAGCGGCCACATGCCCATGATCGGCGCACGCGAGGTGGATCCTCACGGGTTTCGTCTGCTGTGGGACTGGATTGCCCAAGGAACCAAGACTCCAAAACCGAAAGCCCCACCGTCCAGCGCCAGTGAAGCACTCATCCTAGCCAGCGCGATCTCGCGCAAGGAGGCCGACTTTGACGCCAATTTGG
Source organism: Prosthecobacter vanneervenii (assembly GCF_014203095.1). Lineage (NCBI taxonomy): Bacteria > Pseudomonadati > Verrucomicrobiota > Verrucomicrobiia > Verrucomicrobiales > Verrucomicrobiaceae > Prosthecobacter > Prosthecobacter vanneervenii. The sequence goes on from NZ_JACHIG010000009.1 coordinate 69,451, forward strand.
CACAGATCGCAAACTCAGACGTCTCATGCTACTTCGAGCGTTTCCTGCCTCCTGAGCAGCGCGTCAAAACACTCGGCATGCATTTCGATGCCAAAAAACTTCTATCCGCCCCCGGATACGCAAAGCGAGGCGGCGAACTCCTCAGCATGACGGGCAAACTGGCCGCGTGTTTTGCCTGCCACATCATCAACGGCAGCGGCCTCGATTTCGGCCCTAATCTGAGCAAGGTGGGCGCGCGGATGAACCGCGAGAAGATTCTCGAAAGCCTGCATCAGCCTTCGAAGGTCATCGCCAAAGGCTACGAGACCTGGATCATCACCCTGAAGGATGGCAGCGCGCAGACGGGCTTCATGCTCAAAGCCAGCGATGGCGAGATCACGCTGAAGCTTCCTACCGGCCAGGCGATGACGATGACACGCGACCAGATCAAGAGCCAGCAGCCGCAGCCTGTTTCCCTAATGCCCGAGGGTCTGCTGCAAAGCGTGACCGAGCAGGAGGCGGCAGATGTCCTCGCGTATCTGGCGGGATTGAAATAAGATGCGCCTGCCACCGATGCCCTCTGCCGCCATCATCCTCCAGTGCATCCTGGCGGCGGTCTGCTATGGCATCATTCACGACCAGATCACCACGCGCGTCTGCCTGGAGTACTTTACCATCGCGCATCCGCGCCTGATCGAGTCCACCTCGCCCACGGTGCTGGGACTGTTCTGGGGCGTGGCTGCCACATGGTGGGTGGGAGTGCTGCTGGGTGTGCCTCTGGCCTTTGCGGCCCGGGCCGGAAGCTGGCCCCGGCTGGGCTGGCGTGATCTGCGACGCCCGCTCCTTTGCTTGCTGCTGGTCATGGCAGGCACTGCCGCATTTGCGGGGGGCACCACCTGGCTTTTATCTCGGCATTGCAGTCCAGTTGATCTCGCCGACCTCACTGAAAACCAAATCCCCCCGCAAATGAGAGCCCGCTTTCTCGGTGCTTGGGCGGCCCATTTGACGAGCTACGGCGTCGGATTTGGCGGAGGCCTTGCGCTCATCATCCGTGCTTTTTTGAGGCGCATCCATGCGGCCAGATGAAGCGTCTTTACTTTGATGACCGCATAAAAGCCGCACATGCTGCCACCACCAGACCGCCACGCCGCTGATGTTCACCACACCTGTCACCTGCCCTAGCTGCTTTCAGGAATTCGAAGTTCCAGCCCCCTCGTTTGATGAGGTTCCATGCGATGTGGACTATGACTGTGAGGTGTGCTGCAGACCGCTGCGCATTTTCTTTTCTGAAGATGATGGCGAAGTGATAGGCACGGCTTATGGCCTGGGAGAAAGCGGCCCTTATGGGTAACTTTTACCATCAGAAAAACTGATATTCTGGTAGTCTCAAGTTTGCGCATTACTACTCTTTTCTGCGAGTTTTCGCAGAGAATGCATTTGGATATTTGCAAAAGCAGAAGTTGTCGTTAATCTCGAAAAATCCCGCTGCCAGGAGTCTGGTGGATGGGAAGCTTAACAAACTGGTTAACACCCACACACATGAAAATCGCTATCCTCACCCTTATCGCGGCTTCCGCCGTTCTGTCCGCCTGCCAGCAGCCCGCTCCTCCTCCCCCTCCGCCCCCGGTGCACTCCGGCAAGTAAGTAATCCGCCGCCTAGAGCGGTCGATTGCAAATCTTGCGCGTGATCATTTCGTGATCCGTCTTGCCACTGTTCTGTTCGCTGCGTCCTTGGTGCCACAAGCATCTTGAGCCAGCAAGAGAGGGATGTGCCAAGTGCGACGCCGAAGCGAAGGCCGACTGTAAAGACGGTCAGAAGCGCTCAACTTAAGACAGGCATCTTGCCTGAACGCCGCCGTTCCCTACCCAACCAGGGAACGGCGGCATTTTTTTACCCTCATGCCACCGGTTTCCGGGTGTCAGTTTCCATATCTGCGCCATTCGTATGCTCTGCCGCCATGCCAGACTGCCTGCTAGCCTTAGAATCCTCCTGCGATGAGACCGCCGCGGCTGTCTGCACCCTGGAAGGAGAGCTGATCTCAAGCCGCATCGCCACGCAGATCGCCATACACCGTCAGTATGGCGGCGTGGTTCCGGAGGTGGCTTCGCGCAACCACATCCTGCATGTGCGCCTGCTAGTGGAGGAGGTCCTGGCGGAGGCGGGGCAAACTCCGCGAGACATGGCCGCTTTTGCGGCCACCAGCGGCCCGGGTCTGGTCAGTTCATTGCTCATCGGCACCTCAATGGCCAAAGCCCTGGCGATTGCTGAGAGCAAGCCCTTTATCGCTGTGAATCACATGGAGGGGCATCTGCTCTCCCCTTTCATGAGTGGCAACGGCCCGGTGCGCCCCTGCGTGGCGCTCATCGTCAGCGGCGGGCACACCATGCTGGTGCGCGTGCATGGCGTAGGACGCTATGAGCTGCTGGGCCGCACACGCGATGACGCCGCTGGAGAGGCTTTTGACAAAGTGGCCAAGATGGTCGGCCTCCACTACCCTGGAGGACCAGAAATCGACAAGCTCTCCACACGCGGTGACCCCAAGGCCTTTGATTTCCCACGCAGTTTTTTGGACGGGCGCAGTCTGGAGTTCAGCTTTAGCGGCCTGAAAACCGCCGTGCTGTACGAGTTGCCACGCCTGGATCTGAAAAACGAGCAGGTCCTTGCAGATCTCAGCGCCAGCGTGCAGGCGGCGATCGTGGAGGTGCTGGTGGAAAAGTTGGTGCTGGCCGCCCGGCAGTGCGGAGAAAAACTCGTGACCGTCAGCGGCGGAGTGAGCTGCAACAAGGGCCTGCGCGCTGCGCTCAGCGCGCGGTGCGCCAAGGCTGGGCTGCAACTGCTGCTGGCGCGGCCTGATCTCTGTACTGACAATGCGGGCATGATCGGCTTTGCCGCTGCGCAGCGCTTCAGCACAGGGCACACCTCGCCTCTGGAGGCGGATGTGGACCCGAATCTGCCGCTCATCAATTAACCCACCATCACCCGATGCGCCCGCTCCTTCTTCTTCTTTGCACCGTCGCCAGCCTGCAAGCTGGGGACTGGCCGCAGTTTCTCGGACCGCAGCGCAACTGCACTGCGTCTGGAGAAGCCGAAATCACCGGCAGCGCCGAGCCTGAGATGGTCTGGAAGCGCATGTTGGGCAGTGGCCACGCCGGGGCTGTCATCTCTGGCGGTCGTGTGATCATGACGCATCGCGTGGGTGGGGAGATCGTCACCGAGGCGCTAACCGCCGATGAGGGTAAACCGATCTGGAAGCACGCTTATCCCACCACCTACCGAGACAGCTTTGGTTTTGACAACGGCCCCCGCGCCGTGCCCTGCGTCTCTGCGGACAAGGTGATCACGCATGGCCCGGAGGGCATGGTACAGGCGCTCGATTTTGAAACGGGCAAGGAACTCTGGAGTTATGACACCGTGGCCGAGCTGGAATCTCCACAGGGCTACTTTGGCCGAGCCTGCTCGCCACTGGTGACTGATGGAAAGGTGCTGCTGAATGTAGGAGGCAGAAATGCCAAAGGCGGCGCAGGCATCATCGCGCTGGACTTGGCCACAGGCAAACTCGTCTGGCAGGTCACGGAGGATGAGGCCAGCTACTCCTCCCCGGTACTGATTCCTGGCAATGAGGAGGTGAGCGCTTTCTTCACCCGGCGCGGAGTGCTGCTGACGCAAAACAGCGATGGCAGGGTCCTGGCGGATGAGTTTTTCCGCGCGCAGATCGATGCCTCCGTGAATGCCGCCGCGCCTGTGCCCTGCGGTGAAGACAGGCTGTTCTTTTCAGCCGCCTACGACGTGGGTGCGGGCCTGTGGCGCTGGAACAAGGCCGAGCGCAAGCTCACCAACCTTTGGAAAAAGGCCGACGCGCTCGACTGCCACTATACCACGCCGGTGTATCACGCAGGTCATGTCTATGGGCTGCACGGAAGGCAGGAGAGCGGCATGACGCTGCGCTGCATTGATGTGGCTGACGGTCACGTAACCTGGGAGGCCTCTGACCGCGTTCCCGGAGGCACCTTGATCCTCGTGGGAGACAAGCTGCTCATGCACACCGAGGCCGGAGAGTTGTGGATCTTCAGCGCCGATCCGAAGAAGTTCAACCTCCTGCAGCGCGCACAGATCACCCGCGCGGGCCACCGGAGCCATGGTGCCTTTGCCAACGGCCTGCTTTATGCCCGCGATGCGGAGAAACTCGTGGTGGTGAAGGTGAAGTAGGCGCTGGATTGATCCCGCACAGCGTCTAGTCTGCATTTCATGGCTCAGATCGGCAGACTCAATTCCCTCATCGTTCTTCACAGCACGCCGCATGGCGTTTATCTCGATGGCGGCGAGCATGGGGAGATCCTGCTGCCGAACCGCTATATCCCCAAGGGCACCGGCCTGGATGAAGCGGTGGAGGTCTTTGTTTATCGTGACTCAGAGGACCGCCTGGTGGCCACGACGGAGAAGCCCTTTGCCATGGTGGGGGAGTTTGCCACGCTGGAAGTCGTGAACGTGAACCGTAACATCGGCGCGTTTCTGAGCTGGGGCCTGCTCAAGGATCTGCTGCTGCCCTTCCGCGAGCAGGCCAACCCGGTGCATGTGGGAGAGAAAGTGGTCGTCTATATCCTGCTGGATGAGAAGACGGACCGCATCATCGCCACCACACGACTGAACCGGCACCTGAGCAAAGCGCGCCCGCCGTTTAAACCCGGACAGGCTGTGCCGCTGCTGATCACTGCACGCACACCTCTAGGATACAATGCCATCGTGGGCGGCACCCACATGGGACTGCTGTACCACAGCAACGTGGGTGCGCCGCTCCAGGTGGGGCAAAAGCTCAATGGCTACGTCACCGCACTGCAGCCCGGCGGCAAGATCGACCTCAGCCTGGACGCCTCAGGCTACCAGCGCGTGGCCTCATTGACGGACCGTATTTTGGAAGCCCTGAAGAACAACGGCGGCAGACTCTCCTATGACGACGACAGCCCGCCCGAAGTCATCCGCAGTCATTTTGAGGCCAGCAAGAAAGCCTTCAAACAGGCGCTCGGCGCGCTCTACAAGCAGCGCCGCATCCGCTTCACGAACCCGGGCATCGAAGCCCTGGACATTCGTGAAGCGAAAGACGGTGACTGGCAGCCTTCAGGCCCTAAAAGGCAGGGCTGATCAAGGCAGCGGGAAGCGCTTGTTCGCCTCGCTGACTTCCTTGCGGATCTCGGCCAGGACGGCGTCGTTTTCGCGATTGGTAAGAGCGCGGTCGATCCAGGCGGCGATTTGTTTCATGTCAGCTTCTTTCATGCCACGGGTGGTCACGGCGGGGGTGCCGACGCGGATGCCGCCGCCGAGGGTGATCTTCTCGGTGTCGAACGGAATGCCGTTCTTGTTTACGGTGATCGCGGCCTTGTCGAGGGTCTCGCTGGCGATCTTGCCGTTGAGGCCTTTCGGGCGGAGATCCACCAGCATGAGGTGATTGTCCGTGCCACCGCTGGTGATGCGGTAGCCAAGCTCGATGAGGGCAGCAGCCAGCGCCTGGGCGTTTTTGACGACTTGTGCGGTGTAGTCCTTGAACTCGGGCTTGAGACACTCGCCGAAGCAGACGGCCTTGGCGGCGATGACGTGCATGAGCGGACCGCCCTGCACGCCAGGGAAGACCTGACTCTGGATCTTTTTGAAGAGTTCGTCGTTGTTGGTGAGGATCATGCCTCCACGAGGGCCGCGCAGGCTCTTGTGGGTGGTGGTGGTGACGAAGTCGGCATACTCCATGGGGGAGGGATGCGCGCCACCGGCCACGAGACCGGCGATGTGGGCCATATCGACAAAGAGGTAGGCACCCACGCTTTTGGCGATCTCGCTCATCTTCTTGAAGTCGATGATGCGCGGGTAGGCGCTGGCACCGGCGGTGATCATCTTGGGCTTCTCACGCAGGGCCACTTCGGCAAGCTCGTCGTAGTTGATGCGCTCATCCGTGGCGCTGACGCCGTACTGGCAGAACTGGTAGAAGCGGCCGGAGAAGTTGGCCGGATTGCCATGGGTGAGGTGGCCGCCGTGGGCCAGGTTCATGCCCAGCACCTTGTCTCCGGGCTGGAGCACGCTGAAGTAAACAGCGGCATTGGCCTGGGAACCGGAGTGCGGCTGCACGTTGGCATACTTGGCACCAAAGAGCTGGCAGGCGCGGTCGATGGCCAGCTGCTCCACCTTGTCCACTTCTTCACAACCACCGTACCAACGCTTGGCTGGGTAGCCTTCCGCATACTTGTTGGTGAGGCAGCTGCCCTGGGCGGCCATGACCGCCTTGCTGGTGAAGTTTTCGCTCGCGATGAGCTCGATGTGGTCCTGCTGGCGATGCTGCTCGCCGCGGATGATTTCGGCCACGGCGGAGTCGCTGGCCTCCAGAATGTCGAGGGGGTGGGGTTGTGCGTTCATTTTATCGACCCGACGGCCATGACGGCCACCGGCAAAGGGGGTTTTCAGCCAGGCGTCCACGATCTCCATGGCGGTAGCTTCCGGTGTGTTCTTGCCGGAGAGGCAGAGCACATTGGAGTTGTTGTGCTCACGGGTGACAGCCGCAGTCTGGGCATCGCCCACCAGAGAGGCCTGGATGCCGACGTGGCGGTTGGCGGCAATGCACATGCCAATGCCCGTGGTGCAGACAAGAATGCCTGCGTCGGCTGCGCCGGAGAGAACTTTTTCAGAAACGAGCTCTGCGTAGTCGGGATAGTCCACGGAGTCGTGCGAATGAACCCCCAGATCTTCCACGCCGTAACCGGCGGTCTTCAAGTGAGCGACGACGGCATTTTTCAGTTCCACGCCGCCGTGGTCGGAAGCGATGGCGAGTTTATGAGGGAGGATGCCGTTGGAGGTGCTGGTCATTTTTTGCGTTGGGGGTTGGGGGGGACGGAAGATGATGGGCTGGAGGCCGCTGTCATCCTTCATTTTTCTTCCAGGTCTGGTCGATATAGGCAAGCAGGCTTGGGAGCATTTTTTCCAGGCTGCGCAGCGTCTCTTCGTAGGCTGCTCGGCCCTGGCCGAAGGGATCGGAGACATCCCTGCCGCGCAGAGCGTCCTCGGCGGCAAATTCGGAGACCAGGTAAACCTTGTCCGAATGATCAGGAAACTCATCGGCAATCGCGGCCATGTGGTGGGAGGACATGGCGAAAACGTGCGTAGCGCGCTCCAGCAGCTCCTGGTCCAGCATGCGGCTCTGGAACCTGGAGAGATCGAGGCCACGCTCCTTGAGAATGGCGGCGGTGTGCTTGCTGGCGGGCATGCCGGGCGCGGCGGCCACCCCGGCGCTGGAGACCTGGTAGTCGGCACGTTCCTTCACCAGATCGCGGAAGAGCGCCTCCGCCATCGGGCTGCGGCAGGTGTTGCCAGTGCAGACAAAAAGAACGTTTTTCAAGGTGCTGGGCAGGTTTTGATTCAGCCCCCGGGAGATAGTCCACGGGGAGGTTCAGTGTGCCGCGCCCCCTCCTTTTGTCAAAGGCGGAGCAAAAATGCGCCCATAAGCATTTTCGTGGAATATCCCGCTTGCCAAAGGGGAGGCAGATGGGCTTTGCTTTCGGCTGTCCTATTTCTCTAAGCGTCAAACCCCGGATGGCGGAACGATACAAAATCTATGAAAAGCTCGGCATGGGCGGCGTTGGAGCCGTTTACCGGGCTTACGACAGCCAGCTTAAACGCTGGGTCGCCGTCAAACGACTGCTGACCGCCAACGAAGCAGACCAAGACAAAAACGTGGCCTCAGAGCTGCGAAGGGAGGCAGACGCGCTGGCCTCGCTGCGCAATCCGAACATCGTGACCATCTTTGACGTGGCGAGCGATGACGAGGGGCTCTTCATGGTGATGGAGCTGCTGCAGGGAGAAGACCTCGCTGATGTGGTGGCCCGCGGCCCGCTGCCCTACGATGACTTTAAAGAGCTGGCCTCACAGACCCTCGAAGGCCTGCTCTCCGCACACCAGCACCACATTCTGCATCGGGACATCAAGCCGGAGAATATCAAGGTGGAGCGCCTGCCAGGCGGACGCCTGCAGGCCAAAATCATCGACTTTGGCCTGGCCCGCGCCGGCCTGCGTGCCCGCAAGCAGACGGAAGACCAGGAAGGCACCGTGATGGGGTCCATCTACTACATGGCTCCGGAGCAGCTGACCCGCGAGCCAGTGGACGAACGCACCGACCTCTACTCGCTGGGGTGCGTCTTTTACGAAGCGCTCTCCGGAAGAAAAGCCTTTGACGGAGCCACCATGGCCGAGGTGATCGACAAGCACATCGACCACGTGGTGGTGCCGCTGCACCAGATAGCACCGCATGTACCCCAGTGGCTGGGTGCCTGGTGTGCACGCCTGATGGCGCAGAAGCCAGATGACCGGCCCGCCAATGCTCAGCAGGCCATCGAAGAATTCCGCGCCTGGGAAAAGATGCCCACCATGGTGCCCTACGGGCCGTGGATGGGAATGTATGTGCCGCCTCCCGTGTACATGCCCCCGCCCGGGATGCCTCCTGGCACAGGCACTGTCCCCCTGACCGGCTACTACCAGCAGCCGTACGAAATGCAGCCCCAGCCGGTGGTCTATGCCGAACCGGTGTTAGAGGCAGTGCAATATGGAGAAACAGGCCAGCCCGTGACGGATGCGGCCTCCATCACCACACATCTGACCCCTGCTCCGCGCCGACCCACTTCCGGCCATACCGCGGCGCTACGCCACGGCCAGCAGGCTGCAGGTGCGTCTGGCGGATCCTTTTTCCAGCAAAATGCCAGATTGGTCAAAAACGCAGCCATCATCGGCGGCGGTGTGCTCCTGCTAGGCATCGGCGGCTGCTTCTTTTTTGGCAAAGGCAAATCGTCATCCGGTGGCGGCAAATCGGTACTCTCCTCCGTTGGCATCTCGGCCAATCCGCCCAAGGTCAGGTTCCAGCTCCCGCAGGACCGTCCCTTCCCGCCGGTAGATGCGGGCATCTGCATGTTTTATGTGGGGAACACCGGCATCCTGACCAACCGCAAAGGTGGTGATGGCAAACTGGCCCCGGCAAACACGAACGAACCGGTCATCGAGTGGCATGATCTCTCCGAACGTGGAGGCGACAACATCCTGCGCAGCTATGATGACAGCCCCGACTATGCGCCCAAGCGTGTGAACTGGCCGGAAGCCGCCACAGGCGGCAGCCCCAAGCCGGGCCGCGTCGTGCTCGACTTCCATCCACGGAATGGCAAGCCCTGCATCCTGGAGCTCGACGATACTGGAATCGAAGAGCCGAACATGCCCTTTGGCAGCAAAAATGTCTCCGTTCCTAATGAAAAGGGAATGACAGCGGTGGTCGCCTTCCAGGCAGACGCCAGCAAGCTACCCATGCGGGTTTTCACCCTGAGCAATGCAGACGGCAGCCTCGTCTCGCTGCTGGTGGACGAGAAAAAGAATGTGGTCATGGAAGTGAAACACGAGGGAGGCAGCCCCACAATCGTCTCCAAGGACGTCAGCGGCACGATCGCCTGTCTGGCCCAGATCACCTGGAGCACAAACTCAGGCATGGTGGAGCTGCGTGTGCGTGATTCCAACGGCAAGGGATTCACCGGATCCAACAAGTCCACCGCCCCCTACAAGCCGCTGAACAAGCTGGTGTTTGGTCGCGACCATGAAAGCACTGGTGCCAATGTGGGATCCCAGGATCAGTTCTGCGGTTATCTGGCGGAGTTTTTTCTCTACTCCGTCCTCTTGAAGCCGGACCAGCTTCAACTCATAGATGGACGCGTGAGGGATTATTACTTTGTGCCTTCAGCACCACCGCCGCTGAACACCCGGCTGAGAACCAAGCTGGCAATGATCGAACCCCGCAGCTCGTGGAAGCTGAACGCCAGCCTGAAAAAGGAAGACTGCTCAAAGGCCACCGACAACAACACCGGTACGCGCTGGTCCACCGGCGCAGCGATGAAAGGCGGCGAATGGTTCACGATTGAGCTACCCGCCGAGGAAAACATCGCCGGTCTGGCGCTGGACAGCCAGGCCAGCAACCAGGACTACATTCGCAAACATCGCATCGAAGTTTCCTCCAACGGCAGCCAGTGGACTCCTGCGGCAGACGAAGGCTTTGGATCGGCTGTCACTGAAATTGTGTTCAAGACGCCACAGAAAGCACGCTTTGTGCGAATCACTCAGCTGGGAACCGCCAGCAACTACTGGGGCATCAACGAAGTGGTGCTCTTCAAGAAGTAACGACTGCAAAGAGTCCCTGCTCAGTTCATGGCGGCGCAAAGGGCTCCGCGAAGCTGATGTGCCTGCTCATGGCTGAGCCCCGTAGGCGCTGCCACCGCCGCATGAACAATGCCGCCAGTCGTTTCACAAGGAATCACCGTGAGGATGTTGCCAGAAGCCAGAGGCTGATGGATCACCGCAGGCGTCTCGCGCGCGGAGAGCACGCTGGCACGGATGGCGGCACCGCAGGCCATCATGGTGGAGAGAGCCAGGCCGGACTTTGCCTCGCCTCCGCCCCAGAGGACCTCGCCGTCATCACGCATGACCAGAAGTTGCCCCCCGCCATCTTCGCGCAAGACCTGCCGAGCCCATCCTGCAAAGGCTGCCAGGCGGACTTCACGCGGACCACGCGGTATTTCGAATGCCATTTTAGCAGAACGCGCCGCCGAGGCAGAGACGGGAGCGCTGGAAGCAGCCGCTCCTTTGGCACGTGGCGTCTGCGGCAGGCTCTCTTCCGGTTTTGGCATGACAAAAGGGACGGCATCTGCCTGGGCCGCGCCGTTGGTGCGGGTCAGAATGCCAGCATCTGCAGCCCGCTGGCGAATGGCGCGCAGCTTGTCACGAATGCGGCTGAGAGGCAGCGCCGAGGATGGGCTCTGCAGCGGCTGGTCGATTCCACTTTCTTCAAACGGCTCGTCCTCGGCATCCGACACGAATGCATTCAATGGATCAGACTGCACCGGGGCAGGAGGTGCAACCGGAGCGGCCACGAACTTTTCAGGAACAGGGGGAGCCGGCGGCAAGAATGCGTGGCTAGCAGGAGGAACTTCCCGCTCTGCCAAAAAGCCCCAGGCTTCTGAACTGTCTGAAGGCACGGTATCGAGTTCCACCACCTCGGGGGCGGCTTCAGGGCGCGGAGCAGGCATTTCGATCTGGGCCACCAAGGCCTTGATCTGGTCGGCATCAATCCATGAGACTTGCATGGCCATGCTCCTTTTCGCGTTCATGTGTCAGTCCGGTGCGCTGCTCCAGCTCTGCAGCGATCTGGTCAAAAATGAGCGCCTCTGGCGGCGGATTCCTTTTGGTCAGAGCCACGGGCACTCCCAGGGCGCTGGCCTCCAGGAATGACGAAAGGCGCGGAATGCTCTGCTGAAACATCAGGTTGGCGGGCAGCATGTCCCGCAGTTCCCTGGCTACTTTCAGGCTCATCTCGTTTTCCCTCATCACCATCGTAAGCAAAATGCCTGCGACACGCACCCCCGCCCCTTCGGCGCGGAATCGGGCCAAAGTCTCCAGCAAATGCGGCACGCTGCGGATGGCCAGCGGCTCTGCCTGCTGGGGCAGGACCACAAAGTCGCAGGCCTTCACCACAGCCTCGGTGGTGCTGCTCATGCCGGCAGCAGTATCCATCAGCACCACGTCCACGCCCCGCAGCTCCGCACTGCGCAGCAGATCAGCCAGGCGGGCCGGCACCTCGTGCTCCACCCAGCCCTGCCGGGCGCAGGTGTCGTACTGTCCGGCAGGCACGATCTCGAGCTCAGGCAGCCGGGTTGGCACCACCATCTGGCCTAGATCACCGCCACGGACGAGAAATTCATGAAACCCTTCGCGCGTCTTGGCGCTTTTGGCCAGAGACAGACCCACGCCCCCCTGGGGGTCAGTGTCGATCAGGAGCACACGCCAGCCGCGCCGCGCCAGAGAGTAGGCGAGGTTGATGCACAACGTGGTTTTCCCCACGCCGCCTTTCTGGCTGGCCGTTGCAATCGCAATCACAGAGCGATGCTAGGGTGGGATTGCTGAATGGCAAGAAAGTTGAGCTGCGGACTGGTCAAGAATGCGCGCCACATGCCGCATCAACAAAAGACGTTCGCGTATGAGCCATCCTGGGCATCCCCAAATGGCACACTATTTCCTGCAAAAATCACTGAATGGCGCATCAGAATAAATCACCAATTAATACTTGAACTGGTATACAAAATAAGATTTCTAGCGATAGAACCACGAAATATTCGCATGAAAAAACTCATGAAGCCTATGCCCAGCGCTTACCATCCGCCTTCGGTGGCATTAGGTCTATTAACCAGCTTGATATTGTCCATCTGCTCCGCGCAAGAGGTCACGCCACAGCTTGAAGTCCAGGGAACGGTCGGCAAAAAAGTTTACACCAACGTCAAGGTCATGTCCGTGACTCCTCAGGGAGTCAAAATCGCGCATGACGATGGCATATCCGTGGTGCCTGTCGGCTACCTGCCAAAGGAGTGGCTCGATAAATATGCACCGGGAGCATCAACCATGCCCCAAGCCACCTCAGACGCGCCGCCCGCCGCAGCCAAGGGCACGCCTCAAGCAGCCTCAACACCCGCACGTGCCGCCGCCGTCACCATGACCGACGGCACATCAGCCTCAGAGAAGCAAGCTGTAGTCACTTCATTTGAGCCAAGCTGCCTCGTTTTCATCAAGACAAACAACAGCAATGGTTCTGGCTTCATCGCCAAGGTCGATGGAGCAACCTACATTTACACCAATGCGCACGTCCTCTGTGGCACACAGAAAGCATTCACCTCCAAAATTATCAGCATCCAAACCGCATCGGGACACAATATTCCCATTCCTCGTGAGCTGGAACTCTCGGACATGCCCTCCACCTCGGACGAAAACGGTCTTGAAGATCTGGCTCGCATACCGATCAAGATCGAAGGCGATGAGAAGGCCTATGAAATTTCGGAACTCAACGCCAATGTCTCCATGGGCAGCAAGGTCGTCGCCTACGGCAACAGTCTTGGCGGCGACGTCTTCACCGCACTGGAAGGCATCGTTGTCGGCGTAGGGGCCGACAGAATCGAAATCAGCAGCGAGATCGTGCCCGGCAACAGCGGAGGCCCTGTGGTGCTGGAGGAAAGCAAAAAAGTCATCGGTCTGTCATCTTATCTGATCGGAGGTCAGCAGGATATCTGGACCGATGGCACCAAATTTGAGCGGGTGCGCCGTTTTGCCCTTCGACCCGATAAAGTGACCAAGTGGAGAAAAATGCTGTTTTCCTCCCTTGCGACCTCGCTCTCCGAACTCACCGCCTTTGAGCGTGATACACTTTCTCTCGCTGCGGCCTCTTATCTCAGTCCCAAATCAAACTACGCTGGATTCGACCTCCGTTTGAACTCACGAGGAGATTACGATATCCAGAAGGTGCTGAGGGAAGGCGGCAAATACAGCCTTGGACAAACGATTGCCTCGGCTGTGGCAAGAGTGAATCAAAGACTGGGCGTAGGGATGGGTGGCTCAGGTGCCCGAATGGCCAAACAAGGTGTGACAGGTTATTTTGCAGAATTCTACAACACCGTTGCAGCAGCCTCGGCCACTCAGTTGCAGGCACTCGAATCCTCCGAGAGATCAGCCTACTTGAAAAAGCTCATCCCTGAAATGGTTCGTCTGCGCAAAGAAGCTCATCAGGCGTTCATGAGGGAGGCAGCGCAGTTTAAATAACGGAACAAAGCACCGAGGATCTTGGGATGCCGCACCTTCACATGGGTGCGGCATTTTATTTGGCCGCCACTTCCGGATGCAGAGGAGTGTAGTGCTCCATGTAGCCGATCATCATTTCGTCAAAGGTCTGCTGGCCCCAGCGCACGGTTTTGGTTGGGTCAGGGTTGGCAGGATTGCCTGTGCTGTTGTCATACACGGCGGTGATTTTGATGGTGCTGCCGCGCGGCAGGAAATGCGGTTTGGCGTAGTCGTAGCGCAGCTGCCAGTTGAAGTCGTATTTGGGGATGTCCAGAAGTGTCTCGGTTTTGCCGTCCGGGAGGGTGACTTCAAATTTGAAGGCCTTGCCCCTCACGTGCAGGTGGGCCATCCAGGCCATCACATTGATGTCCGTGGGCAGTTTGCGCGAGGCTGTTTCCACATGATTAGCCTCTCCCGGCGGAATGCTAATCCGGGCATTGGGCAGTCCGGTGGTGTGGATGACGTACTTGGGCGGTTCTTTGGCAAACAGCAGCCCCATGCGGATGGTGTCTTCCACAGCCTTGCCATTGGGAGTGTAATGGATCTGGAAGCTCACGGTGGCTCCAGCGGAGAGCTTTCGCGCAAAGCCCTCGGGATAGATCTGCTTGGTATTGCCAGGCACATATGCAGCCCAGTAGCCCTGGGCACCTTCATCGCCGCCGTCGCGCACACGGCGCCCTTTCTCATGCACACTGACAATGACGTGGTGCACCACCTCGCGGGCGGTGGGCAGGATCTCATAGCCGCGCACCCAGCGGTCCTCGGGGAAATCCGTGGTCACCGTCACATGCTGGTAGGGCATGGTGCCCTCGGCCTTGACGGAAACCGGCCGCGCGCCAGCGATGATGGCATCCGGCTTGCCAATCGTCCATTCCCCCTGGAACACGCGGGCCTTCGGAGCATCGGCTACATCTCCTTTGGGACGGTCTGAGGCCAGCCAAGCCAGGAGGTCTGTGCGGTCGCGCTCGGAGAGAGAGCGGTCATTGGCCCAAGGAGAGTGGGCTTTGCCCTCCAGAGGTGCGGCAAACCACGGCGGCATGGCTCCGCGCTCCACCTGCTTGCGGATCATTCCGGCGTGCTCGATCACGTCTTCATAGGAGTCCAGTGCAAACGGGCCCACACCTCCCTTGTGATGACACTCTACACAGTTCGCCTGCATGATGCGTGCAATGTCGCGGTGATAGGTCGCCACTGTGCTGGCGACGGCTTTTTCATGCGGCAGATCGAGTGCGCAGCCGGGGGCGCTGGTGGCCGCCACATCTGCCGGTTCGCCACGCAGCATCGCCGCCACGGCATCGCGCAGGTAGTGATGCTGCGGGGCATCTTTGGTGTAGCCAAGGCCATACTGGTCATTCAGCGCGCCACGATAGACCAGCGTGCGTGCAGCATCGAGGAGGAAGACCTCCGTGGTGGTGGTGGCAGCAAGCTGCTGCGCGAGTTTGCCATCGGCATCGCTTGCAGCCGGGGAGTTCAGCTTGTGAACCGAGATGAACTTGGCGGCCTCCTCAGATTTCTGCCCGGGAGGTGCGTTCACCAGCAGCATGCCCACGCCTTTTTCCTTCAGCTCTTTTTCCAGACGGGCTGTCTCGGGAGCCAGCTTGCCGCTGATCGGGCAGGTGGCGCTGAAGAGAGCGATGACGAGGCCGTTTTTCCCGGCAGCGCTGCTGAGCTTGAGCTCGGCTCCTGCCAGAGTCTTGAGGGTGGTGTCTGCCACCATGCGGCCAACGCCAAGCTCCGCCCCTTTGAGCAGCTCGGGAGCTTCCTTGAATGTCGGGTCTTCAGAGGCAGGCTGGATCGGGGAGCTGGATGCCTGACTGCTGCCAGTCGCTGGACTGCCGCGCTTGCGCAGGGTGGCGATGACTTTCTCCGCCTCTTCCAAGCTGACATGGCCGTCATTGTCCGTGTCGAGACCGTTGAACCATCTCTTGTTTGGCAACTCGTCAGAGGTCAGCTTGCCGTCGCCGTTTTTGTCCAGCCGATTGAAGAGCACACCTGTGGGTTCATCTCCGATAGCAGGAGTTGGGTTGCCTGAGAGCTTGCGCATTTTCTGCACGGCTTCCAGCGCCTCCTCGCGCGTCAGCTTGCCATCCTTGTTCAGGTCCAGCTGGGGCAGGTATCTGGCGCCGTTCATCTCGTCTCCGCTGATGATGCCGTCCGCGTTCTGGTCGAAAGCCTTGAACTTTTCATCGAATTCCGCCTGCTGGGCCTGGGCGCGCAGACCGACGACGGAACCGGCCAGAGCCGCGCCGCCAAGGAGAATGGAGAGAACCTTTTTCATGGGAAAGTGCATGGGAACACGCTGTGTGACCTGAAGTTTCCTGCCGTATGACAGGATCATCCAGCAAAATCGCTGTTGTACGATTGACCCCGCCGCCGTGCTTCGTTTGAATCGGCCTGATGAGCAACCGCATCCTCTCCCTTCTGTCCGTCATGGCCCTGGCCGGCACCGCCGCTGCCGAGGTGTCCTATGAGTTCGTCCCCAACTTCATCACCCCGCCTCCCGGCAAGGAGACCATCGGTGACGGCCACGGCGAGATCGCGGTGGACTCCACTGGCAAGATCTACGTGAGCGTACAGGACAAGGACCCTGCCCTGGCAGGTCTGCAGGTCTATGGCAAGGACGGCAAGTTTATCAAAACCCTGCCGCTGCCCCCTTCCCTGCACGGCTTTGTGATCCGCAAGCTGGCCGATGGCGAGCACATCTACGCCGCTGTGCTGGGCGAGCAGAAGGTCATCAAGTGCAATCTGGACGGCACCGTGGTCATGGAGATCCCCACCAGCGCCTTCCCGGCGGAGCAGCGTGATTTCGTCACCGTCAGCAAGAGCGACGAGGCCGATCCTAAAAAGAAGACAACCATCGCATCCGGCGTGAAGATCGCTGATTCCAAGACGGAGATCACTCTGAAGCTGGCAGACGGCACGGAGAAAAAAATCACCAAGGAAAAGGGCGTGGGTGCCGCCGGTGGCCTCAGGCTGACCAACTGCGATGTGGCCCCCAATGGCGACATCTACGTGGTTGATGGCTACGGCCGCAGCTTCATCTTCGTGTTTAGCGCCGAAGGCAAGTTCAAGAGCGTCTTTGGTGGCCCAGACAAGCCTCTCGCCTTGGCCAACGCCCACAAGATCTTCATCGACACCCGCTTTGAGCCCGCCCGCGTGATGATCTGCGACCGCGGCCACAAGCGCATGCTGCACACCGACCTCGCAGGAAATTTCATCGGTGAGATCGCCACGGAAATGCGTAACCCGAGTTCCGCCAGCTTCCATGGCGACCTGATGTGCGTGGCCGAGATCGCCGGCAATGTGAGCGTGTGGGACAAGGCCAACAAGCGTGTGGCTGACCTGGGCACCAGCCCGGCGATGACCAACACCCCCGGCATTCCTCCGCAGGACTGGAAGCAGGGCATCGTGACCAGCCCGCACGGCATCACCTTTGACAACGATGGCAACATCCTTGAAACCGAGTGGAACAAGTGGGGCCGGGTGCTGAAGTGGAACGTGAAGAAGTAATGATGCGCCTTGCGCGAACCATCCTCATTCTCGCCGCAGGGGGAGCCTTTTTGGCCCCCCTGTGTGCTTTGGGGCATGGCGCGGAATTTCTGAGTGCCAAGCTGACCCTGCTGCCGGATGCCGAGGTGCTGCTCGAAATCACCGCCGACTACGGCAGCAATCCCCTGATCATGGATGAGGCTGCAGCCCGGGAGGCGCTGGCGGATCCGGTGCGCCTACGACAGCATGACAAGCTGATACTGCTGAATTCCTTGGGCACAGCCCGTATCTGGCAGCACGACAACTGGGCAGATTACGCCCCCGCCGCTTATCTGCCCTCTGGCACTGAGGGAGAGGCCCACACCTTGATCACCTCTTCATGGAAGTGGCGCAGCATCGAGCCTGAAATCGTTTTTGAAATGCAGAAGGGCAAGCTGCACGACGTGCTGCTTTGGACACAGGACGAGACGCACCCGGAGACTCCACCCCGGTGGATGCTCCTGCTGGCGGGGGACCGCTCCCGCCCCATTCCCATCCAGCAGACACCGTGGTGGCGCGGCTGGATGGCGGCCGCAGGAGCGGGCGGCCTGTTTTTACTGATGGGGGCTTACTTCGTCTCGCGGAACTTCACATTCCGCCAGCGCACACTGTAGGGGCCGGTACCGGCCTTGATGCCATGCACCTGAAAGCCGATGTAGCCCTCGGGGTCATTGGGCTGGGTGAAGTCGGCGGCGGCCACTCCATTGACGAAGCTCTGATAGTGGTCGCCCTTCACCACGATGCGGTAGTGGTTCCACTCGCCCTTCTTGAAGGCAGCCTTGGCGGCATCCGTGCGAACGGCTTCGGTCTTCGTCAGAATGCTCCACCACGTGCCGCGGCGTGCTTCATCATAAAAGTCACCGGCTGTGCCGTTGATGGCGATCTCGCACTGCGGTCCGTAAAGGCGTCCGGCAGGAAGCTTGCCTTTGGCCCCCTCGGGCACGGGATCCCCCTCTTTCGCGATGTGACTGCGCACCTGTACGCCGGAATTGAGAGCGTCGTCCACATTGACCTCAAACTCGAGTTCGAAGTCTTTGAAGGGACCGATGGCCAGGAAGGTGTTGGGGCTGCCTTCGGTGGTGGTACCGGTGAGAACGCCGTTTTCCACTTTATAAGTGGCCTTGCCACTGATGATCTGGCCACCCTGAAGGGAGCCATCGGCAAACCAGTTCTGCCAGCCGTCACCCTTGGTTTCGGCATGCAAATTGAAGAGAGCAAGGCCCAGAAGGGCCACGGGGAGTGTAACGGTGAAGTATCGTTTCATGAGTGATTGGGAGGTTTTGAACGCCCTATCAGGTGATTTTCCATCGCCGAGCCCGAGTTATTTAATATAACTTAAATAATTTCGAGGTTTTTATGGGGTAAAAACCCCAAATAAACCCAAACCAACCTTGACCTTTGGGCCCGGTTGGAATTAAAATGGGATTATAACCCGGTTATTACTGGATGGCCCGCCCCTCAAACACCTTCGATTCACTCTCGCTGACGATCGCGATTACCCCGCAGATCAAGCAGTACCTCGAAGATATGACCTTGAAGGGCACGTTTGGGAGCAGCCCCGCCGAGGCGGCGAGGATGCTTCTGAGCAATGGGATTGATGCCATGTTGAACTCGGGGGCTTTGGACAGACGCAAATGGACTCTCAAGGATGGACAACTCGTCCTTCTGACGCCGGATCAACCTTCCCTCTCATCATGACACTGCAACACGATCTTATGGCTGACTCCGCCGTCTTCTCCGCGCTTGTTGAAGTCGAAATGACCGACATGGACCGCAGCCGGAAAGGCAGCTGGAAATCCGAAACCCGGCTCTCGATGCTCGCGCACGAGATCACCCGTTACATGCCCGAACTGGCCGGACTGCTGGCCGAAGGCGGAAGGCAGAAGCTGCTGGCCGCCTGATTCTTCTGTGCACGCACGCGCATCCGGATGACTGGCCCCAGAAGCGTGGCGCGTCAGGATTTGTCGTCACTGAGCAGCCCCCAGGGGCCAAGACGTTCGACGGCTTTTTTTCTCAAGAGCGCCTGCTTTTCCGCAGGCAGGTGTTTGCAGATGCGGTCCAGAGATCCCTCCACATTGGCCCCTGCCTTCTGCCACATTTCTAGACGCAGCGCTTTGAAGTCAGTCGCAGTCTGCTGCAGCTCAGCATGCACGGCGGCACGTTCGGTTTCCGTGAGAGCCAGCTCAGCGACCATCACGGATTCAACCTTGTGCATGAGACGGTCCACTGGCGCATGGGATTCGCTAGGATGAGCGATGGCATGCTGAAGAGCACGGCGCACCACCAGCAACCCGCCACCAATACCGCAGCCGGCACCGAGAATGAATACCAGCAGCAGAAGGAGCACAGCCTTCCAGCGCGATGAGGGAGAGGGGGAAGGATTCATAAAAAAATCAAATGCCTGCGAGAACGGGGCCCTGAAGCTGCCAGATCCAGGACATTTCATTCACCGCTTCCAGGCTGTCATGAAAGGCAAGAAATGCCGATAGAGCCAAAGCGGCAAAACCTGCCTGCAACCAGCGGGAGCGAAAGAGATCCAGGACATCATCTAGGAGAGAAGTCGCTTCGAACTGGGGCTGTGGCGCACGGATCCCGGCCCGGATAGAAGCGCGCACATCTACCTCCGCCGGTACGGCGGCAGAACGGGCGCTCCGGGTTAGGTGATCCCAAGATCGTGAATTATTCGAGGGTGTATCCATGACGTGTGAGGATGGTTTTAAGTCGCTGCCGTGCGCGGAAGGCTTTCACCTTGGCCTTCACCTTGCTCCAGCCAAAGTGAGCAGCAATTTCATTCAGCGGAAGCTGTTCCAAATGCAGCAGCGTGAGCAGGGCGCGGTCATCCGGCGGCAGATGGGAGAGGATAAACTGCACGCCAGTGAGATCATCGCTAGGTGAGGTGCCTTCATGGCCGGCGATGTGATCCAGCGGGTGCCCTTCCTCCGTGGGCTGCACGAGTCGCGAAAAAGGCGAACGCTGATGCCTGCGGCAGAATTCGAGACCGACATTGGCAGCGATTCGTTTGAGCCAGTGCAGAAAGGGCCTGTCAGGCCGCCACTGTGGCAGCGCACGCCAGGCGCGTACAAAAGTCTCCTGCACCATGTCCTCAAGATCGGCACGGCTGGTGGAGAAGCGATGGAGCATGGCGGTCACGGTGGACTGATGGCGCATGATGATTTGATCAAAGGCATCGAGATCGCCCGCCTGCGCCGCCTGAACCAGAACGAGGTCGTCGTCCAATTGGCTCAGGGGTTGGGCGGGAGCGGTCACGGTTAGGAGGTTCAGATAGTAGGGGACATATATAGTAATCAACACGGCAGCTCAGCGAAAAGCGTGCGCCAAGTGGACTCAAGGTAGTGATGGGTATGGGGGATGGATGCGCGGCATGAGCGCCGCACACTGAGCCGAATGCCAGTCCTCGGAGGCCGGTTACAGAAAAATCAAGGCTCGGGTTTTTGGCCTCGGCGGTTGACTCCCCGCCGCGTCTGCATCACCTGAAAAGATGCAGCTCATCTCTGGAACCACCGTCGCCGAAAAAGTCCTCGAAGAATGCCGCCGTGACATAGCGGCGCTGGCCGCGCAAGGCCGCAAGCCGGGCCTGGCCGTCGTGCTCGTGGGCGATGATCCCGCCTCACGCGCCTACGTGCGTTCCAAAGACAAAAAGTGCCGCGACCTAGGACTGCATTCGATCAAGCTCGAGCTGCCCGCCTCCACCACGCAGGAGGAGCTGTTGGCGCATGTGCAGGCGCTGAACAACGATCCTGCGATCCATGGCATCCTGGTGCAAAGCCCGCCGCCGAAGCACATCGACGAAGCAGCCATCGTGCGCGCCATTGATCCTGCAAAAGACGTGGACGGCTTCCACCCTGTGAACGTGGCCAAGCTGGCACTGGAAGATCCCACCGGCTTTGTGCCCTGCACGCCGCTGGGCTGCCAGCGCCTGCTCATCGATGCCGGCATCGAAACCAGCGGCGCGCATGCCGTGGTGGTGGGCCGCAGCATGATCGTGGGCAAACCCATGGCCCTGCTGCTGATGGCCAAGGGCAAGGGTGGAGACGCCACCGTGACCGTGACGCATTCCCGCACCAAGGATCTGGCCGCCATCACCCGCACGGCGGACATCATCATCGCAGCGATTGGCCGCCCCCATTTCATCAAGGCGGAGCACGTCAAGGAAGGGGCAGTGGTGATCGATGTGGGCATCAACCGTGTGGACGATCCTGCGAGCGAGAAAGGCTACAAGCTCGTGGGCGACGTGGCCTTTGATGAAGTAGCCCCCAAATGCCGCGCCATCACTCCCGTGCCGGGCGGTGTGGGCCCCATGACCATCGCCATGCTGATGGCGAACACCATCAAGGCCTGCAAGCAGGCGGCGGTTTGACGAGAATTTTGATTCTCAAGACGGAGCCTGCATGTCATGCTCCGCCACCATGCGCATCCGCCCAACCCTGCTGACGACCGTACTGGCTCTCGCGACGCCGGTTTTTCTTGCCGCTGAAGACGCCAAACCAGACAAGCCAGAATCTCCGCCCGCCGAAAAGAAGGAAGGCAAAAAGGACGATAAGAAAGAGGACAAGAAGCCCGATGGCGACAAGCCGGTGGTCACAGAAGGCAAAGTGACCATTGGCGGCAAGGAGATAGTTTATCAGGCCAAGGCAGGCACCCTGCCCATCCTGAAGCCGGATGGCAAGCCTTCAGCCCAGGTCTTTTACACGGCCTATACGATGAAGGACGTGAAGGACAAGAGCGCACGCCCGGTGACTTTCTGCTTCAATGGCGGCCCGGGTAGCAGCTCGGTATGGCTGCATCTCGGGGCCTTTGGGCCCAAGCGTGTGGACCTGCCTGCCGACGGGCTCACGCCCCCGCGCCCACCAGGCGGACTGGTGAACAACGAGTTCTCGCTGCTGGATGTGACGGACCTCGTTTTCATCGACCCGGTGAACACCGGCTTCAGCCGAGCGGAAGACCCCAAAAACCTGCCGGAGTTCCTCGGAGTGCAGGAGGACATCGCAAGCGTGGCTGAGTTCATGCGCCTGTGGGTCACGCGGGAGGAACGCTGGCGTTCGCCCAAATTCATCGCTGGAGAAAGCTACGGCGGCATCCGTGGCGGCGGGCTGGCGCAGCATCTGCAGCAGCGGCACCGCATGTACCTCAACGGCATCGTGATCGTCTCAGGCCTGCTGGATTACGCCACGCTGATTTCCGGACCGCTGAACGACACGCCCTATCTCGTAGGCCTGCCAGCCATGACGGCTACAGCGCATTACCACAAAAAGCTGCCCCCCGACCTGCAGGCCGACTTCAAAAAAGCCGTGGCTGAATCACGCGCCTTTGCCTTCGGCGAATACGCCTCCGCCCTGCTGAAGGGGAATGACCTGACGCAGGCAGAACGTGAGAACGTGGTGAAGAAACTGGTACGTCTTACCGGACTGGAGGCCAAGCTGATCGAGCAGCAGGAACTGCGGATCGACAGCGATGTCTTCCGTGAAATGCTGCTGCGGAAGGAAAAGCTGGTGCTGGGAGCCTATGATGCCCGCGTAACCGGACGTGACGGCGATGAGTCAGACATCCATCCGCAGATCGAGCCCTTTATGCGCGTGGTGGGCAGCATAGCCGCAGCCTCCATGAACGCCTACCTGCGCGAGGAGCTGCATTATGAAAAAGACCTTCCCTATGAAGTACTAGCACCGCAGCCCAACTGGAACCACGGCAAGGGCAACAGCTACACCAGCGTGAGCGGTCAGCTGGCCGAGGCGATCAAACAGAACCCTCACCTCAAGGTGCTGGCCCTCACCGGCTGGAGAGATCTGGTGACACCGCCTGACAACATGCTCCTGAGCGTGCGCCAGATGCGGCTGCCGGAAGAGCTGCGCGGCAACATCGAATTCGCGGAATACGAGTCCGGCCACATGATGTACACCAACCGCCCGGACATGGAAAAAATGCATTCAGACATCTCTGCGTTCATCGCCAAGGCCCTGAAATAAACAAGCCCCCTTCATGTCCTTTATGAAAAGCTTCTGGATGTCTCTGATGCTGGCCTCTGCCACAACGGCTTCGGACAAACCCAATGTGGTGCTGCTTTACGCCGACGACCTCGGCTACGGAGATGTGTCATGCTACGGTTCCAAGACAATCTCCACGCCGCACATCGACAAGCTGGCTGCCGAGGGGCTGCGTTTTACGGACGGTCACTGCGCGGCGGCCACCTGCACGCCCTCGCGCTTTGCCATGCTCACCGGAGAATATGCCTTCCGCCAGAAGGGCACGGGCGTGCTGCCTGGAGATGCCAAAATGATCATCCCTCCCAGCCGGGACACAATGGCCACGGTTTTCAAAAAAGCAGGCTACCACACCGGCGTAGTGGGCAAATGGCACCTGGGACTGGGAGACAAAGAGGTGGACTGGAACACCGAAATCCGCCCAGGCCCGCTGGAGATCGGATTTGACCACTGCTTCATCATGGCAGCCACCGGAGACCGAGTGCCCTGCGTTTTTGTGGAAGACCACCGTGTTGTAGGCCTGGACCCGGCAGACCCTATTCAGGTGAGTTACAAGCAGCCCTTTCCCGGCGAGCCGACAGGCAAAGACAATCCTGAACTACTCCGCATGCACCCCAGCCATGGGCATGACATGGCGGTGCTCAATGGCGTCAGCCGGATTGGTTATATGAAGGGCGGAAAATCGGCCCTCTGGAAGGATGAGGACATGTCGGACACCTTCACCGCCGAGGCGGTCAAATTCATCGAGTCGAGCAAAGCCGCGCCGTTCTTCCTCTATTTTGCCGCGCATGATCCCCATGTGCCCCGTGTCCCCCACCCACGCTTTACCGGCAAAAGCGGCATGGGCCCCCGTGGCGATGCCATTCTCCAATTTGATGACAACGTGGGCACCATCCTGGCTGTGCTGGATCGGCTTGGCCTCAGAGAGAACACCCTCGTGCTGCTGAGCAGCGACAACGGCCCCGTGGTGGACGACGGCTACCAAGACGATGCGGTGGAAAAACTGGGCTCCCACCAGCCGGCAGGTCCCCTGCGGGGTGGGAAATACAGCGCTTTTGAGGGCGGCACACGAGTACCTTTTATCGTACGCTGGCCTGGGAAGGTGAAGCCAGGCGTCAGCGACGCCCTAGTCTGCCAAGTGGATTTCCCAGCCAGCTTTGCCGCTTTGACCGGGCAGAAGGCACCTGAGTCTGCCAAGGACAGCCAGAATCTGCTGCCTGCCCTGCTGGGCGAGGACTCTGCAGGGCGCAAAGAACTCGTCGAGCAGGGTGGACCAGTCAGCCTCCGCCAGGGAGTATGGAAATTTATCCCCACCAGTCAGGGTCCGGCTAAAAACAAGAATACCAATAGCGAGACCGGAAACTTCCCCGAACCGCAGCTCTATGACTTGTCCCAAGACCTCGGAGAACGCCAAAATCTAGCCAAAAGCCAGCCAGAAAGAGCCCAAAGCATGGCTGCCGACCTGGAAAAAGCCCGGGTTGGCGCTGCAAAATAGGCCTCCGAAGCCGACCAGACTTGCCGAAAAAGCAAAAAAACAGCAGATTTTCTCTAATGAGGGATTCCACTGACCCGTTTTGGACAGCGGAAGACCACTCCTTTCATTCCACACCACCATGAAACAAACCAAAAAACTGCTCAGCAGCCTGCTTGTTTCCGCGCTCGTCGCTTCCTCAGCCATGGCTGAGGTGCGCACTTGGACGGACACCTCCGGCCGCCAAGTCAAAGCCTCATTCATCGGTCTCGATGGAGAAAATATCGTTCTTCAAACTGAAGACGGTGCGACTCATAAGTTTCCGCTGACCAAGCTGTCTGCCGAAGACCAGACGCTGGCCAAAACCATGAAGCCCTCCGACCAGCCGGTGATGCTGGCCAACGCCTCGGTTGCCCAAGCCGCCGCCGCGATCGACAAATTGGTGGCCAACGGTTTGATTCGTGCCAATCCGGAGCGTGCCAAGATGAATCCGCCGAAGGCACCGATCAAGAACTTCAACCCCCTGGCCAATGACGAGCAGTTCGTCCGCCGCGTCTACCTCGACATCGTGGGCCGCATTCCGAACTATGCGGAAACGATGCAGTTCATCCAGGACTCCAATCCGAACAAGCGTGCCAAGTTGATCGACCTGCTGCTCGACAGCCCTGGTTACAACAGCAACACCTTCAACTACTTCGCCGAGATGCTGCGCGTGAAGGATCGCCTGGAACAGGACAATCTGCGCGGTGTTCCTTACATCAACTGGATGCAGCACCAGATCGAGAAGAACGTCACCTGGGACAAGATGGTCTTCGAGATGCTGACCGCCAAGGGCAAGATGTGGGAAAACGGTGCCGCCGGCTACCTGCTGCGCGATGCCGGCATGCCTCTGGACAACTTGGCCAACACCCTTGCCGTCTTCCTCGGCACGGACGTGGCCTGCGCCCAGTGCCATGACCACCCATTCTCTGACTGGACCCAGCACCAGTTCTATGAAATGGCCTCCTTCTTCGGTGCCACCACCACCAACATGCGCGCCGCCCAGAACCGCAAGGAAAAGGGCAAGGGCATGGCTTCCATGAACGCCATGAACACCCTGATGCCGAAGATCGAAGAGATGATCACCAGCAGCGGCCAGGACATCAAGCGCCTGCGCAACGGCATCCGCAACTACATGTCCGCCAACACCTACATGGTGGGTGAAATGGACAACAACACGATGAAGCTGCCGCATGACTACAAGTATCCGGACGCCAAGCCGAATGATCCTGTGGAGCCCAAGTTCATCACCTGGAGCAAGAACGACAAGAATCTGGCCGCCTACAAGCAGAAGACCAAGTCCGCTGAAGACCTCCGCCCGGCCTTCGCCAAGTGGACCACCGACCCATCCAACCCGCGCTTCGCCATGGCGATCGCCAACCGTATGTGGAAGCGCGCCTTCGGCGTGGCTGTCGCTGAGCCGGTGACCAACATCGACGACCCCAAGCAGGCCGTGAACCCCGAACTCCTGGTCCATCTGGCCGAGGAAATGAAACGCGTGAAGTTCGACATCAAGGCCTTCATGCGCATCATCTACAACACCCATGCCTACCAGGCAGAGGCCACCACCGAGAAGATCGCCATGGGCGAGCCCTACTACTTCCAGGGCCCTCTTCTTCGCCGCATGACGGCTGAGCAGGCCTGGGACTCCTACATGACCCTCGTGCTTGGAGAACCCGACAAGTATGCCAAGCCGCTGGAAGACCTCTACAGCCGCTCCATCGACCTCGACCTTACCAATCCCAAGCTGGACGCCCAGACCGTGCTCATCAAGTATGACGCCTTCCGCAAGATGGCTGAAAAAGAGCGCGCACTTCAGGGTGGCAGCCTGGCAGATGCCGGTGGCGACATGATGATGGAAGGTGGCAGCAAGACCAAGGGCAAGGCAGCCGCCAAGCCAGCCGCTGCAGACATGATGGAAAACACCTCCCTCACCTACAACGGCATGATCCTTCGCCGTGCCTCTACCCTCGAGCAGCCTGCCCCTAACGGTCATTTCCTGATCGATTTCGGACAGTCTCCCCGCAATCTGATCGACGGCAGCATCAAGTCCGGCTCTGTGCCGCAGGTGCTGATGATGATGAACGGCAAGGCCCAGCAGATGCTGACCAGCTCCGATTCGCTCATCTTCCGCACGATGGAAAAGGTGAAGTCTCCGCCGGAAAAGGTCGAGGCGCTCTTTGTCTCCATCCTCAACCGCCGCCCCACACTTGCTGAGAAAGACATCGCCAAGCGCGCCCTTTCCAACGGTGAAGACGGCTATGCCAACATGATCTGGGCTCTCATCAACACCCGCGAGTTCATCTTCATCCAATAAGTTCGCATCAAGGAAATCACTCAAAACAACGCGCTAAAATTGACTTATGAAATCTGAACTGAACAAACTCAGCCCGATGGCCCGCCGCGACTTCATGATGCGTACGGCCCAGGCCGCACTCGGCGTGACGGTCCTTCCCTCCCTCAACGTGGCCGCTGCCGGCACCACAGGCCCAGGCACCCCTGGCTTCGGCAAGGCCAAGAGCGTCATCTTCCTCTGGATGGGTGGCGGTATGACCCATATCGACACCTGGGATCCCAAAGACGGCGAAACCAAGGGTCCGACCGACCCCATCAAGGTGAATGCAGGTTCTGGTAACCTGGACCGCCTGGGCGGCACGATGGAGAAGATGGCCAAAGTGGCCAACAAGATCTCCATCATCCGCTCCATGAGTTCCAAGACCGGCGTGCATGACCAGGGCACCTACGTCATGAAGACCGGCTACGAACCCCGTGGCACGATCGTTCATCCTTGCATCGGCGCCTGGGCATCCCACTTCCTGGGACGCATCAAGGGCCCGACTCTTCCAGACAGCGTGGTGGTCAACAGCGGCAGCTCCTACCCGGGCGCTGGCTTCTTCCCCACCACGATGAGCCCCATCCCGATCTCCAATCCGGAATCCGGCCTCCAGAACATCAAGCCCACCACCTCCACCCAGGAGCAGTTCAAGAAGCGCCTGTCCCTCACCGATGAGTTCGACACCGCTTTCCGCAAAAAGTTCCAGTCGGACGAAGTGAAGACCTACTCCGAGTTCTACGACGAAACCGTGAAGCTCATGAAGAGCGAAGACCTCAAGGCCTTCGACCTCAGCCAAGAGCCTTCGACGGTGCGCGAGAAATTCGGCAGAAACAACTTCGGTCAGGGTGCTCTCCTCGCCCGTCGTCTGGTTCAGGCCGGCGTCCGCTTCGTCGAAGTCCAGTCCGGCGGATGGGACATGCACAACAACATCGACCAGGCCCTCGGCACCACCGCAGCCACCATGGACAGCGTGTTTGCCGCTCTGATCGAAGACCTGCAGTCCAATGGCCTGCTGGAATCCACCATGGTCGTCATGGGTTCTGAGTTCGGCCGCACGCCGGACATCAACGAAAACGACGGCCGCGACCACTACCCGCTGGCCTACTCCACCGTCTTTGCAGGCGGCGGCGTCAAGGGTGGCTTCGTCTATGGCTCCACCGACAAGGATGGCCGCCGCGTGACGGACAAGCAGTGCACACCGCAGGACTTCCAGGCCACCATCGGCCATGCCATGGGTCTCCCGGTGGACGAAGTGGTCATGTCCCCCTCCAACCGTCCGTTCACGGTCGGCGACAAGGGCGTGCCCGTCCTCGATATCTTTGCGTAACCATCCGCAGAGGCATTACCTCACCAAAACACCCGGTCGAAAGGCCGGGTGTTTTTTTATGCACCCTTCCCGTCTGCATTTCCGCTTTCAGCCTCTGCTCTATCTACGTCTGCGAGGAGCCAGCAGCAGAGCAGCGATAAAAAGCAGCACCAAGCCCCTGGGTTCCGGCACGGGAGTGGCAGAAAACGCGAAATCATCAAAGCTGTTGATGTAGCTGATGGCACCGTTGTCCAGCGTACCGCCCCGCAGGTCCCATTGCAGCGCGCTGAGTGCTCCGCTGACTATCCCAAGCCCCTGACTGGCCAGCACGGCCGCGCTGCCATTCAGGTGAGCCGAGAGATCATTGTAGGCGTTGATGTCCAGACTGGCGGTATTCCGCACAGTGTCCACCACCACCGTGATTTCAGACCAGCCCAGAGTTCCCATCACATAGGAGGTCGTCTGCCATGCCCCGCCTGTAAGGCGGTACTGAAGCAAATTGTCGCCTGTAAACCCCACCTCAAAGACCGGCTGATTGGCTGCATCCAGCAGCGAGAGGCCAAACATGTTGCCGGTGTCAGGATCATCCCAATCAGTGGGTTTGACCCAGAAGGACATCTGCACCGCCATGCCCAGGGTGCTCGAGGGGGAGATCCCCCCCAGATCGCGAGAGTCCATGCTGTAGCGGTAGCTCAGACTTTGGTCCGCAGCCATCAGGTTCAGCGTCTGTGAGCCCCCATGTGGCATGGTGTTACGGTAGGCCACGATCTGGTCGCGGTAATACTGATTACCGTAGTAGTAGGGAGCAGTGGCGTCTTCGTAGAGCCTGCCACCAGAGAGCACCTGCCACAGGCCAGAATTGTCCGTGATGTCAGCCGCCGCACCTCCCGGGCCGCTGTTGTTGGTGCCATACTGGCCTGCATTGTACCGCGTCACATCCGGCCCATTGGTTCCATCTCCCAGCGTATTTGGGTAAGCCCCCACAGGCACCACCCCGGTGTAGCCATTTGAAGCCGAGTTGTTCAGGTAGAACTGGGCATCCCCGGCCAGGTAATTGGAGATGATCTGGCCATTGAGGGGCACTCGATAGCCATCCTGCTCCTCAAAGCCACCGAGATATGCGCCTGCCTTCAGGGGCCAGAAAAGAGCCCCTAAGAAGCACGCTTGGAGGCAAAATCTGCTGAGGCTGGCTTTCACAGGATAAGCATAAGCTTATGCCATATAAATATAAATTCAATAACTATTAAACTATTGAGAATTGCATAACTCTCAGGAGCTACCAGAAATGAGTTCGCCAGAGGTTGGTTCGCGTTCCCAATTTCGAGCTGAACCCTTGAGGCGGATACAAGCATTCCATCCATGGCTTTTCCTGCTTGCGGCGCACTGCGAAGCCCGGATAATGGCCGCCCTTCCTGCCTGACTTTCCAAGGCCTGAATCCCCATGAGCAAACCCAGCACCAAGACCGATGAACCATCCTTTGAGGACGCCATGCAGCGTCTGGATGAGATCGTGGCAGGCATGGAAGATGGGCAGCTCTCCTTGGAGGAAATGATCTCCAGCTACGAGGATGGCGTGCGGTTGTTAAAACTATGCCGCCAGCGCATCGAAGGCGCCCGCCGCCGGGTGGAATTGATCAGCGCCGATCTGGAAGGTGGAAAAGCCTCGCTCACGCCATTTGACGAGGAGGCTGATCACGACGAGAGCGCCGAGGACGCTGAAAAGCCCCGCACTCCCGCACGCCGCCGCAAAACCGCCGAGCCCGAGGGTGGCGAAATCCGACTTTTTTGACCCGTGGACACCGAACTGCCTGCCATCACCTGCCCTGCCGATCTCAAAGCCCTGCCGCTGGAGAAACTCCCTGAACTTGCGGAAAAAATCCGCCAGACCCTCATCCAGACCCTCAGCCAGACCGGTGGTCATCTCGGCCCCAACTTGGGCGTGGTGGAGCTTACCATTGCGCTGCACAGGGTTTTTGACACGCCCAAGGATCGTTTTGTCTTTGACGTGGCGCATCAGGGTTATGTGCACAAGATGCTGACCGGTCGCTGGGACCGCATTCACACCATCCGCCAGCACGACGGCCTCAACGGCTTCCTGCTGCGCACGGAAAGTGAGCACGACTGCTATGGCGCAGGCCATGCGGGCACCGCCCTCTCAGCCGCACTGGGCATGGCCACGGGCCGTGATCTCGCCGGCGGAGACGAAAACGTCGTCTGCGTGGCTGGAGATGCCGCCTTCACCTGCGGTCCTGTGTTTGAAGCCATGAATAACGTGGCCGCGCACACCAAGCGCCTCATCGTCGTTCTCAATGACAATGAGTGGTCCATCGACCGCAACGTGGGTGCCATCGCGAAGTATTTTAACTCCATTGCCACACACCCAGCTTACGCCAACCTGCATCAGAAGGCCGGCAAGCTGCTGGAATTCATGCTGGGCGAGGACGCCCGCCGTATCGTCAAGAAGGTGGAGGACCACGCCAAGAACATCCTTCTCCCGCAGAGCCAGACGCCCTCCAACCGCAGCTCCCTCTTCGACGAGTTTGGCATCCGCTACTACGGCCCCATCGACGGACACAATATCCCGCTGCTCATCCAGACCTTTGAGTTCCTCAAGACCCAGGACGAGCCGGTGATCCTCCACATCATCACTGAAAAAGGCCGCGGCTATACCCCGGCACTGAATGATCCCGGCAAGTTCCATGGCTTGGGCAAATACAGCGTTGAAACCGGCGAGACACCCTCGAGTGACAAGCCGA
This sequence comes from Prosthecobacter vanneervenii, assembly GCF_014203095.1. Classification (NCBI taxonomy): domain Bacteria; kingdom Pseudomonadati; phylum Verrucomicrobiota; class Verrucomicrobiia; order Verrucomicrobiales; family Verrucomicrobiaceae; genus Prosthecobacter; species Prosthecobacter vanneervenii. The sequence continues at coordinate 100,518 of NZ_JACHIG010000009.1, forward strand.
CCTACTCCCAGGTCTTTGCCCGCAGCGTGACCGACTTTGCCAAAGCAGACCCAAAGATCGTGGCCATCACCGGAGCTATGCCCGGCGGCACTGGACTGAGCGTCTTCAAGAAGGAGATCCCAGAACGCTATTTTGACGTGGGTATCGCAGAAGAGCACGCCGCACTGTTTGCCTGCGGCCTGGCCACACGCGGTCAGAAGCCCTTCCTGACCATCTACTCCACCTTCATGCAGCGCGCGTTCGACATGATCGTGCACGACATGGCCATCCAGAACCTTCCGGTGCGTCTTTGCATGGACCGAGGCGGACTCAGTGGCGACGATGGCCCTACGCACCACGGACTCTTCGACATCGCCTACCTGCGCGGTATTCCGGGCCTTGTGCACATGCAGCCGCGTAATGAGGATGAATTTGTGGACATGCTTTGGACCATGGCCGGATACGAAGCTGGCCCCATCGCCATCCGCTATCCACGTGGCAACGGCCCGGGCGTCACTCCAAAGGACAAGCCTGTCCGCCTTGAAATTGGCAAGGCCGAAGTGGTGGCCGATGGCAACGACGTGGCCCTTGTTGCGCTGGGAGATATGTTCCCTGTTGCAGAGGAGGCCAAAAAAGAACTCGAAGCCAAGGGCCTCTCCGTAGCTCTCATCAATCCGCGGTGGATCAAGCCGCTGGATATGGACTGCATCTCCACCTTTGCCCGAAAAGTGAAGGTCATCTGCACGCTGGAAGACCACGTGCTGAGAAACGGCTTCGGCGCAGGCGTCATTGAAGAACTCAGCGACGCTGGCATTCGCACTCCCGTGGTACGTATCGGCTGGCCGGACCAATTCATCGAGCACGGCACACCTTCAGTTCTGCGCAAAAAGCATGGCCTCAGTGTGGAGAATACCGTGGCCAAGATCATGGCTGCGCTAGGACAGTAAAAAGGCAGCCGATATTCGAAGAATGTGATTTTGCAGGCCCTGCGCCGATTTCCCCTAAATGCAAATTTAGGAAACTGAAAAATACAGCAGCGACTACGCTGTTTTCATCGCCCATGCTTGTCAGCGGCGAAATTCCTGGCGTATGATCTGCGGGAATTCACCCTCATGAGACGCTGCTCGGCAGAAATCATCTCCTTGAATCCGCATTGCACGCGCTTGAACTCTGCCATGCAGATTTTGCCGGACCGTTTGTCGTAGCTTCATGTTAACCCAGACAGCAGTTGCCGCCTCCACTTTGTCCGACACGATCGAGGATGTCGGAAAGTTCATCGCCGACACAACTTGCAACAGAGTCCCTGTAGCAACGGGTGAACATGAACAGGATGACTTTAAACCTGTTCAAGAGCCAAACCAGCTTTGTGAACGCCCCTTCTACCAGCGCCCTCCTCGTGCCAATCTGAGGATTCGGCCCGCACAAAGAAAGCTCGTGGCAGCCGCTCTTTTCTTGGCTGCTGTCGGCGGGTATTTCCTCGGTGCCAGCCGCACTGAAATCAAAGCAGGGGGAAGCAATCCGGGTGCAGCACCGATGCCAGATACGGCTGTAGTGCTGATTAAACTGAACGGCGGAGATTTTGTCATGGGAGACTCTCTCGATGGACAGATTGATGCACGCCCACACCGAGTCAGCGTGGCTCCTTTTACGATGGCCAGACACGAAGTCACTCTGGAACAGTGGGACAAAGTCATGCTCTGGGGCCGTGACCATGGTTATCCAGACCTCCCTGCAGGCAACGGCAAAGCCTACAATCACCCGGTCTATGGCATGACCTGGGGAGATGCGGTAAAATGGTGCAATGCACTCAGTGAGAAAGAAGGTCTGACGCCCTGCTACTATACAGACAGCACCCGGCAGAAGGTCGCCCGTGAAGGACTGGCTGATATTGGCAACGAGCAGGTGAACTGGAAGGCCAATGGCTACCGCCTGCCCACTGAAGCAGAATGGGAGTTTGCAGCTCGTGGCGGATTGACTGGAAAACGTTTTCCCTCAGGAGACAACATCTCTCATCTGCATGCCAATTATCATGGCTCCAAATACGTCTCTTATGACCACTGCCAGCGCGAGGGCTCCCCGTCTGCTTTGATGAGCAGCCCTCCATACACCGCTGCAGTCGGCAGTTTCCAGCCCAACGAGTTCGGCCTTTATGACATGGCGGGAAACCTGGCCGAATGGTGCTGGGACTTTTATGATTCCGACTATGGATCAAGTGCACCAGTGATGAACAACCCGCATGGTCCGGATGCAGGCAAAAACTGCGTCGTCCGTGGCGGCAGCTGGCGGCACACAGCTGAACAGGCGCGCTGCGCCAGCCGTCTCAGCATGCCCGGCGATCTGCCAGCATCTTACGTTGGCTTGCGGGTGACTCGTCTCCAGTAAGCGACGCTTACCGTTCCTCCACCCAGCCCGGTGCCGGGTAGCTGCCGAGTACTTTGACCTGAACAGCGATGCCTTCGATTTCGAGGGCTGAGATGGCCTGCCGAAGCGTGGCGTCGGAATGGTGGCCGCTGATTTCCAAGAAAAAGCGCGCCTCCGCACCGCTGTTGGTGGGACGATTTTCAATCTGACGAACGTTGACGTTGCGGGCTGCAAAGACTTGCAGCACCTCCATCAATGCACCAACGCGATCCTTGGAATGGATCATGAGCATCGTGTTATCATTGCCCGATGGCGGACCTGAGCGACGCCCCAGAATGATGAAACGAGTCTGTGTGGCGTATTCACGCGGAGAGGTGGCAATAACGCGCAGATCGTGCAGTTCGGCGCTCAACGGGGTGCCAAGGGCTGCTACAGCAGGATTCTGAGCAGCGAGAGCGGCTGCCGCATTGGAGCTGGCGGACTCGATCAACCTGGCTCCCGGGAAGCTCTGCATCAGCCAGGGGCGACAATGCGCGATCATCTGCGCCCGGCCGTGAATCTCCGTGATGGAGCGGTTTGGCGCCTGCGCCATGACGGCGGCATCCGCCCTCCACAAAATCTCGGCGTAGATCTGAAGCGAGCTATCCGAAAGATGATCCAGCGTGTGATGCACCGCCCCTTCCGTGGAGTGTTCGATGGGCAGCACGCCGTAGTCGGCCGTCTGGGCGGCCACCTGGCCAAAGACGCCTTCGGTAGTAGCCTCGGCGAGATACTCCACACAGTGGCCAAACTTGTTCACCGCCGCCTGATGCGTCCATGACCCCGCAGGCCCGAGATAGGCGATCTTGAGGCTGTCTTCCAGGGCCAGTGCGGCGCTCATGATTTCGCGGTAAATCGCACGGATGGCACGTTCGGTCAGGCGGCCGTTTTGGGCGCGGTTAATCTCAGCCAGTTTGCGCAGCAGCTTGTCCTCGCGGCCGGGCACATAGATGTCCAGATCATCCTTGCGCTTGATCTCGCCCACAGTGTGGACCAGTTCGGCGCGCTCATTGAGCAAACGCAGCAACTGCTGATCGATGCTGTCGATCTTGATGCGGACTTCTTCGAGGGACATTGGCCGCAGCGGTGGTTAAGAATTTTCAGCAGCAGAGGGTGTGACAGGCGCCAGGGAGAGCTGCTGCTCATGCGGCTGCTCCGCGGCCGTAGCTGCGCCTTCTTCAGCGGAAGGAAGCTTCACGCGGCGGAGTTCGGAAGCGTTCGGCATATCATCCAGGCTGCGAACACCAAAGTGGTCGAGGAAAGCTTCCGTCGTGCCGTAGAGCAGCGGGCGTCCGGGCAGATCGGCACGCCCTTCGATCTTCACCAGACCTCGGTCGATCAGCTGCTGCACCATGGCATCTACTGAAACACCACGCACAGCCTCGATACCGGCCTTGGTGATCGGCTGACGGTAGGCGACAATGGCCAAAGTCTCGAGCGCCGGCTGGCTGAGGCGCTGCACCTTCTTGCCAGGATACAGCGCGCGGCACCACTCGGCGTACTCGCCACGGGCGGCAATGCGCCAGCCATTGGCACGCTCCACGAGGGTAAAGGCATGCTTCTCGGCATCATAACGGGCGATCAGGGCGTCAATGATCCCTCTCACCTGTTCATCTGTGGTTTCAGCCAGCGGAGCCACCCATTCGGGGATTCGGCTGGAACCGTCTTCCAGCGGCTCTCCCGCAGCTTCAATGATGTCTTTAGCCGTCTCTTTGACAGCGGCACACATCTGCGGCACCCCCAGGGGCTCCTGGGAGGCAAAAAGAAGGGCTTCGACGATCGAGATCAGTTCCATGGCATGGACTGGCAATCTCAAGCGAGCCAGCGGGGAGAGTCAAGCCGGGGAACGGCACTTCGAAGCAGAGTACCGGGGAGCATTGCATGCACCCTGTTCTTGACACTCCCGCCGTCACGACGTTCTCATGCGCACATGGCCCTGCGTCTTGATACCGCCGTCATCCGTGGCGAAATCGACAATACCACCCGCGACAACGTGCGTGGCAGGCTCTGGCTGGTCGGCCGTGAAGATCCCGTCCTTATCGACCTGAGAGGCAATGCCTGGCGGGATGTGGCCGGCTGCAAAGTCACCTTCATCAACCCCACTCCCTCTGCCCGCCCTGCTGCGTTGAATCTGCATTCAAAACAGAGGGGCCGGGTCGGCGACATCACCGCCTCTCTCAAAGTGAAGGTTTATTCGGGGCCGGAAGATCAGGTGAGGAACTGTGAGGAGGAAACCTCGGGACATGCTACTGCCCGATGGCACAACGCGCTCTACTTTGAGTGGTTCTCCGAAGAAAATGGCCGCGTGTTTATCGAGGGAACGGATTTTGAGGTCAGCATCTCTGCCTGGGTCTGGGAAATGGACGGCCCCCAGGAGAAGGCGCAGAAAACGGCCAACCTCAGTGCAATGCGCGAATGGCTGGCCGGCATCATCCAACGTCCAGAACTGAAGGAAGAGGCCGAAGATGAGTTCGACGACAGCGAGGAAGCCTGGGAGGACTCTCTCAAGCAGTCCGACAGGCTCTCGGATGCGCACATGGAGGCGATCGAGAAGTATGGCGAAGACGGTCTCCATGATGACCGAATCGCCTTTGTCATGGGCTGGGACCACATGCTGAGCGGCGGCCATGACCATGGAGCCGATGACGGAGATGGCGAAGGTGAAGCCTGGAAGGAAAGGCAAGAAGAGTCACCGGAGCTGGACGCTCTCGCGAGCGAACTCGACGATGAAGCCTTCTCTGACTTCCTGGACGAGCACGATCACGAAGCCCACCCGCTGCAGGTCATGGCCCAGGATTTCGTCCATCGTCTGCTGACCGAGATCGAGGATGAACGCTCCGAAAGCACAGCGGGGGACGAAGACAACACACCGCTCGACCGCTTCATCCACAACTCAATGAACATCAGCGGCAAGCTGGCGGGAGTGCTCGGCATGCAAGACTTTGAGGGAACATCCCACACCGGCCACACCCTGGCCATCCTGCGGCGCTGCCTCAATTGGGCCAATGAAGCCTTCGCGGCCTTGAACGAACTGACGGAAGCCCCCGAATGGAAGGATCGTCAGAATTTGCTCAATGACTTCCGCGCCGATCTCTTCGCCATCCGTGATGGCATCACAGATCTGCGCAGAAAGCTCCGCTCAGAGTAGGTCGAAAGCAGTTCAGTGAGCCTACTTGCGCAGGGATTTCCAGGGCTCTTCCTCGCTGTGGTCCACCAGACCGGGTTCATCCGCCTTGGCTGGCGATAGAATGGCCAGGAAGACGAGCATTTCCTCACCCACATTCCAGGTCCCGTGGATCTCCCCCATGGGAATGAAAGCGGTGTCTCCAGGTCCGAGGATCTTTTTCTGCGTGCCCACCCACTGCTCCGCCTTGCCGGAGATGACGTAGATGAGCTCCTCCCGTGTGGGATGGGAGTGAAAGGGATGGCTGCGACCGGGCTCCATGTTGGCCCGCACCATCATGAGGTGCTCATTGTTCACAATGTCTCCCCGGCAGATCCACTCTTCGAGCGTCCACGGAGAGAGAAAGTCCACTTTTTCAGCGGCGGTGACAAAACGGCGGTTGGCGATGGCTTCGGACATGATGGCACGGATGCTAGCCTGCCGTCATCACCACAGCAAGCCGGGCGATCCACCTGCGGCTATCTGTTTTGCCACTCCCGTTCCCGCTCAGTAGGTGAAGAGGTCCTTCACCGTCCACGGGCGCTCGATTTCCACGCCCTTTTGCTTGAGGAGGAGGTTTAGGGCATCTGCCATGCGCTGCTTCATGTGCTTCGTCAGGCGGCGTCCTTTGCGGGCGCGCTGCACGGCCTTGTGGGTCATGGGCTCCTGACTGGAGGTCACCAGGTCATGATTTCCCAGCTCATGTTCGGTCATGATCCCGTCCAGAGGCTGCACGCCCATGTTGCGCTCGATTTGGTCTTGTCCCATGATCACCTCTCATTCCGCAAACCGTCATCTGCAATCTGAAATCCAGCCATGCGCATTCTCCTCACCACCACCAGCTATCAGGACACCCCCGGCGACCACCACGCGCTGCTTGCCGCTCAGGGCTACGAAGTGCACCGCGAGCGCGGCCCCCTGCCGGAAAGCCGGATGCTGGAGCTGGCAGGCGAATTTGACGCCTTCCTCTGCGGCGATGATGAGATCACCCGCGCCGTGCTGGAGAAGTCCCTGCCCCGCCTGCGCGTCATCTCCAAATACGGCATCGGCCTGGACAAAATCGATGTGGCTGCCTGCACAGAGAAGAAGATGCCCGTGCTCTTCACCCCCGGCGTGAACCACACCACCGTGGCGGAGCACACCTTCTGCCTGCTGCTGGCCCTGGTGCGTAATCTGGTCGATTCCGCCAACTCCGTGCGCAATGGCCAGTGGAAGCGTGTCACCGGCCATGAAATCTGGAACAAGAGCATCGGCATCGTCGGCCTGGGCCGCATCGGCCAGGAAGTGGCCAAACGTGCCGCCGCCTTTGGCATGAACATCCACGCCATGGACCTGCCACAATACTGGCCCAAGGCCTTTGCAGACATCCACGGCATCACCCAGCACGAGGAGATCGAGACCATGCTGCCTCACATCGATGTTCTCAGCCTGCATGCCAACCTGAGCGAAAGCACCCGCAACCTCATCAATGCCGAGCGTCTCAAGCTCGCCAAGCCCGAGCTGCTTGTCGTGAACACCTCGCGCGCCGAACTCGTCCACATGCCTGACATGATCGCCGCTCTGGATGCAGGCAAGGTGGGCGGCTACGCCACCGATGTGCTCGACGTGGAGCCGCCGCCCGCCGACCACCCGCTGCTCAAGCACCCGAAGGCCCTCATCACCCCGCACATCGGCTCACGCACTTATGAAAGCGTGCCCCGCCAGGCCATGCGCGCCACGCTGAACCTGGTGAACTACCTCAAGGGCGAGAAAGACGTGATCCAGGCGAACAAGTGGTGAGCCCCACCCCCAGAGCCCTCTCACATCATCCCGTGCTCCCTAAAGCTGAAATAGGGCACCGTGCGGGATGCTGAGGGCGCGCCAATGATCAGGTGGTCCTGCAGGATGAGGCCGGTGAGTTCTGAAGCCTCCTTCAAGCGGCGGGTGATGCTGCAATCAGCCTTGCTTGGTGTGGGATCACCGGAGGGATGATTGTGCACGAGGATGTAGCTAAGGGCGTTGTGGATAAGCACCTTCCGCAGCAGATCGCGAGGCTGAGCCACGCACTCATTCAGACTGCCCCGAAACACCTCCTCACTGCGCACCACGGCCAGCTTGCTATTGAGCAGGATGATGCGGACAGACTCGTGGCCTAGAGACTGCATCTCAGGGCCGATGTAATCGTAAATGCGCTGCGGGCTGTCGAGAATGGTCTCCAAGTGGGATGGCACCTGCGCAGCGCGGCGGCCCAGCTCAAAGGCGGCGGCCAGCTTGGCGGTCTTGGCAGGCCCCAAGGCCTTGATCTTGCTGAGCACAGCAGGTTCCAGGCGGGAGAGATCGCGGAGGGACTTGTAGTCCCGCAGAAGACGCTGGCCAATCTGCAGCGCATTCTCCCCCTGAGTGCCGGTGTTGATGAAAAGTGCTAGCAGCTCGGCGTCTGACAATGCCTGGGGACCGAGGCGGAGCAGCCGCTCACGCGGGCGGTCGTTTTCCGGCATGTCGTGGATGCGGCTCATGAACTGGAACGCAAATCACACGATTCTAAACGGCCTCTCAGCGGATAGCACGGCACTGATCCAGCAAGTTGTGGAGATAGCCGACGATGTCTTCGAGCGCCTGCTTGTGCGGAGAGGCTCCCAGGCAGCCGAGATCGGCGCGGGCTTCGAGCAGCATGTTTTGGGCAAACTTCACCGCACGCTCCACCGCTCCCTCATAGTCAGCGATCCCAGCGAGGATCGTGGTGTCCATGGGTTCTCCCTTGAGCAGCATGCGGTTTAGCTTCTGCTTCTGCGCCTCCGTGGCACCTTCCAGCAGGTAGAGAATCGGCAGAGTGAGCTTCCCACGGGCCAGATCAGTCCGCAGCGTTTTGCCCACGGTCTTTTCATCTCCGACGATGTCGAGGCAGTCGTCATAGATCTGGTAGGCAGTGCCAAGCTTGAGGCCGTAGCCACGCAGCGCCACCTGCACGGATTCGGGCTGATGATTGAGACGCGCCCCTAGCTCGCTGGCGGCAGCAAACAGTGCGGCGGTCTTCATCTCGATCATCTTGAGATAGTCCGTGACCGAGAGATTGAAATCGAAACGGCGCTGAGTCTGCAGGATCTCCCCAGTGCAGACATCGCGCGAGGCACGGGCAATGGTGCGACAGACGTGGGTGTCGTCAAATTCTGTGGCAAGCTCCAGCGCATAGGCAAAGAGGCTGTCTCCCAGCAGCACGCTCAGGCTGCTGCCCCATTTGGCCACAGCAGTAGGCTGGGCGCGACGGATGTCCGCACCGTCCATGATGTCGTCATGCACGAGGGAGGCGATGTGGACGAGTTCCAGAATGACGGAGAGGCGGGTATGCCCCTCATGCGTGCCACCGGTGGCACCACCGGAAAGCACTGCCAGAGCTGGACGAATGCGTTTGCCTGACGTTTTGCAGACATAGCTCACATAACCTTCGACCCCAGGGTCAAAGGCGCGGGCCTGTTCGAGGATGGACGCTTCCACACGTTCCAAGTCCGCCCGCACGAGATGAAACGGGAAGACGGGATTGCTGGCGCTGATGACGGGGGCTGACATGGAAAACTACCCCATTCCATCCACCACGGCGGGGGCTTCGTCAAATGCCGTGCTAGTGCCTCGCAAAGGTGAACTTTCAAAAGAATTGAAAGCTGCACTGCCAGTCACCTGGAGCGGACAGCCAGCAGCCCTTTGACAATAGCGTCCGCAAGCTTCTGCCGGTGAGCCGGATCTGCGCAGCGTAGGGCCTCCTTTTTATTGCTGATATAGCCGCACTCCACCAGCACGGCTGGCATCTTCGTTTCCCGCAGGACCTTGAAATCGCCGTAGAGGACTCCCCGCGAGCCTACAGCCACCCGCGCCTTGAAAGACCGGCTGATGGCCGAAGCGATCACCTTGCCAAGAGCGCTTCGATAATACACCTCCGTTCCCGAGATACCAGACCTGCGGGAACTGTTGAAGTGAATGCTGACAAAAATAGACGCAGGCACCCGATTGGCCATACGCGCTCGCTGCTCCAGTTCCACAAAGGAGTCTGAGCGCCGGGTCATCGTGGTTTTTAGGCCGCTCGATTTCAGCCCACTTTCCACTCGCCTGGCCACATCCAGACAGAGCTTTTTCTCGATCAGATGATTCTTCACCGAGCCACCGTCCTTCCCCCCGTGCCCGGCATCAATCACCACCGTGGAAAAACGAACAGAGGCCGCCTGCAAGCAGCCCGCCGCAGCCCACACGATCAACGCTAGGCACCATGCCGCGATACCTGAGAGACCTGGCCTCACAGGATGCTAGGGGATTTTGAGCGTTTTGCCGGCACGTATCCTGTCAGAGGACAAGCCGTTGGCGGCCTTGAGCTTGGCCACTGTCGTGCCATGCTTGCGAGCGATAGCGCCCAGGTTGTCCCCGCTTTTGATGGTATAGGCGCCGCCTTTGTGAGCACTACCTTTGCTGGAGCTTTTGCCGCTGGATTTGGACGTTTTCTTCTTGGAGGAATTTCGAGACGAGCTCCCGTGAGAGGAACGCCAGGAGGAGTAGTCCATGCCTGGAGACTGGCCGCCCTCGGCCGCCCAGTCGCTTTTGTAGTCGCCGTTGTCAGCAAAGGGATAGTCCGCATGGGACATGCTATGCGCCGGCGTGCTGGGGGAACCGTGCAGATTGATGACCGGCAGATCCTTGGGCAGCCCCTTGATGTGAGAGGAATTTTCACACGCAGCCAGCAGCAGCAGCTGAGCCACCAGGGTGGTTCTGATGAAAAATGACGTGCTATGATTCATGCATGAGAGGTGCGGCATTCTCGCCTGTTTCAGTCATGAATCAATTCACCGGATGAAAATGACTGATGGTCTCTTTCACCCTCTGGATGCCGTTTTTGTCCATCGCCATGACGACACTCCTCTCATGGTAATACTTGACCCCGCTGGCGGGCAGGCTGTAGCGCCATTTGGTGACTTCTGCCCCAGGGCTGTTTCCTTCCATGGGCACTCTCAGGAGATTAAAGACAGCCCTGCCATCCATGCCCGGCCGCACCATCTTAAAATTCCGCTCGGAAAATCCCATGGCATAACGCGTGCCCGTGGAGCCATAATGCATCACTGAGTTCAGGGACTCGGAGATCGGGTAGCCGTAATTGACAGTGCTGTACGCCATCATCAGCGCCGGAACGACGACAATGACCGCCGGGGTGAAAAAGTACCAGTTCTTTTTGAAGAATGCAGAATTCATGAAGGGCGCATGCTGGTAGCAAGCCGGGGTGCAGGCAAGGCAAATCACGCTGCCTATCGTGCGCCAGCCTGCATCAGTTCCGAGCCCTCCCTCCCGCACAAAAAGTCGGTTACAACTGCTGGTTGCCGCTGCCGCCGCCACCACTGCCCGCGTCAGTAGGCGAATACATCAACTGACCATCCTTGACACGAAGGTATTTGGAGGCCCCCACCATGTCTTCTTCGCTCAATCCGGGCACCACAAAAACTCGGCCACGCATGGCGCCATTTACGGACATGCCGCCACGCACAATCGAGCGCACGGTATCAATCACGCTTTCATCCTGCACAAAGTTCACACCCGCCGCTTGGGCAACCGCACAAGTGGAGCAAAGTTCCTGCGCATTACGACGATCACGGGCGGCATACACCGCATCATTTTGATTCAGCATTGGCACCACAATGCCGACCATCACACCTATGATGGCCACAACCATGAGGACTTCAGACAGGCTGAACGCAGAGCGCGTTCTGCGGAGCGAGGAAGTTTGTGAGGCAAATTTCATAATTGTTTCTGCGAATAATAATAAATTATGATAATTATTGCCGGAAAGCAACCAGAAATTATCGAAATCACGCGAAATATGCGTATTAGAGTCTCAAATGTGAGAAAGGCGCAAGACCTTACACTCCACTGAATTCCATCTCACAAATCACTGTAGCTTGCCGATCCAAGCCAGAAACTCTCGGTTGCCGTCGGTCCCTTGAATGGTCGACTCAGTCATTCCCCGCCACTCAAGATGCGGCTGGGACCGCACAAAATCCTCGATCCGCGCACAGGCTTTGGCGTGGAGTTCCGGCTCTCGCACAATGCCTCCCGCACCAATTTCCTCCCGGCTCAGCTCAAACTGCGGCTTGATCAGCACCACAGCATGCCCACCAGGACGCAGCACTTGAAGAACTGCAGGAAGCACCAGCGTGAGGGAGATGAAGGACAAGTCTGCGACCAAAATGTCCACGTCCTGCCCCACATCCTCGGGTCGCATGTGCCGGAGGTTGAACTGCTCCCGTGAGACCACCCTGGGATCACTGCGCAGCTTCCACGCGAGCTGGTTGGTGCCGACATCATAGGCGAACACCTTCACCGCACCACGCTGCAGAAGGCAGTCTGTGAAACCTCCTGTGGAGGCACCCACATCGAGGGAGGTCATGCCGGCGACATCAATGCCAAAGTGCTGCAACGCGCCCTCCAGTTTCAACCCGCCTCGGCTGACAAACTTGGGGCGTTCCCGCACGACGATCTGTTCATGATCCTTAACCAGCCATCCCGGCTGCGTGATACGCTTTCCCATGACACTGACCTCTCCGGCCATGATGAGGCGCTTCGCCTGTTCGCGAGATGGCACGATGCCCAGTTTGAGCAGGGCCAGATCGAGTCGTTCACGTGGCATCTGAGGGATCGTTACTTGCGGACTGGCAGAATCAGCTCGTCTCCGGCTTCAATCCGCACCCCGGGGATGACAATGGTGTTGTCAATATCCACCACGGCCTCCGCAGCCTCGATCGTCTCACCCACGCTGACGCGACCAACGAGACCGTTGCCCCGGCGCACATCAAATTTCATTCCCGGAGTGAGTTGCTTGTCCTTGCCGACATTGATCACGGCAAAGCCCTGGTCGGTGTGAGATTCCACCACTTTGGCAAAGGCTGGCATTCCGAGAATCTGCTTTTGCAGATCTGTCAGCGGCGCTGCGGCAGGAGGAGGGGACGGAAGAGGAGCTGGAGTGCCCGGCATCAGGCTGCTGCCTGCGAGCGGTGGCACAGTAGAAGGAGGAGGCGCGACAGGTGGCGGCGGCAGTTCAGCTACAGTCACTGGTTTTGCTGGCATGGCAGCTTCGTGGGCAGCCTGCTGCTTGCGCACCAGTTCCAGCTCCTTGCGCGCTCCCTTGGCTTCTTCCTGGGCCTCCCAGGCCAGATAGCCGGTGATGGCGAGAAGAATTATGGTAAGAGCTAGAGCATAGTGTGAAAGACGCATGCCGCATGCTAGACGCAAGCTCCCAAAGGATCAACCCCGCGTCGTCTTCAGCGCAGCAGGCCTAGCAGTTCGCGCATGCGCAGCTCGATATTGAGCAGACTGGCCTGCACACCTGCCAGCCATTCCATGTCCGCACCTTGCGGATGCTGCTGCACCAGTTTGTCCGTGGCATTGAGAGCTGCGGCAAAAAGGGGAAGACTTTGCTCCAGATCAACCACAAGAAACTGCCACTGGTCTTTTTCCACTTCGGCAAACTGACACAGCACATGGATCAAATGCGCCGCCAGATCAGCCACAGTGGAGAGCAGCCGCAGCACCGCAGGTCTGGTTCGCACCTCCTCATTAAAGACCAGCAGGCTCTGAAAGCGCCGCAGCTCCTTGGCCAGAGCCGCAGAACGTGTGACGGGGTCCATGCTTTTGCTCTGAGGCTTGGCCGGTAGGTTGTGCGGCGGCTGGATGGCAGAATCATTTTTGACAGCGCCGAAGGGATCTGAGCCGGGCTTGGTGGGCTGGAAAGGATCATCAAAACCAGGGCTGTGGAGCGCGTCTGCTGGTTTGGCGTTGCGGCCGGAGCCGAGGAGAAAATGCTTCCGCCGGGCACGATTTTGGCGCAGCAGAGAGGCTTCCTCCTCCTTGGTAAGCTGCCAGCGGGGCGGGGAGACTCGCAGTTGCAGGTGCCAGGACTGGATGAGGATGCGCTGATGCTCGTGATTGAACCACTCAAAGAAGAGCAGATTTTTCAGCCCGGGAGGATCTGGCAGCGAGGGCCCTGAGCCAGACTGTGATTTACGTCGTGGCAGCTTGGCCACACGGTAGGAGGCGGTCATCAGCCCGCTGTAGCCATGCTGCAGGGTGGAGATGGAGCCAACCAGGCTCTCATTGGCATCTGGCAGTGGATTATGGAAATCCACACGGCAACCCGCGATGTCCCGCAAAAAATTGCCCACAAGTTCGACACGAATGGACTGATTTTGCCCTGCAAGATGCAACACACCTGTCACCAAGCCGGGTACTTCATTGGAGAGGTACCCACCCAGGACGGAGGATTCGAGGCAAATAATCATTAATACTCATACAAACTAGAGCCCACTATGAGGAGCCGCAAGCGGACATGATTTGATGAAATCAAAAAATCCCCCCTCCAAGAAGCGGCCTCCACATATTGTGGAACTGTGGCAAGATTGCTGCTTGTTCCACATGGTGAGTGATGTTACGGCCCCTCCCCCCCCAAAACCTAAAACCAATACAAAGCACACCATGAAAGACCTTGTCTATCTCAGCCGCTCCTTCGTCGAATTTGGCCCCTTCTCCAAGAAGGAAATCCTTGATTTCCAAAAGCGTGGAATCCTGGCCGAGTCCGACTACCTCCGCGATGAAGGCAGCGACAGCTGGGTGCACTATCAGGAGTGGCTGACCGTCGTCCCGATGCCCGCGCCGAAGCTGGTGAAAAAGCCGGCCGTCAAAGAGCCCGCAGCCAAGGCACCGGCCAAGAAGGCCAAGAAGGCCGCCTGATCACCGCCCTAAGGCGGCTTGCGCTTTTTGTTCTTTTCTTCCCCGCGATGCGCGGCCAGCCTCCGTGCTGGACGCGCATCTTTGTTCATGCGAATAGGCCGCGTGAATGAAGCGGACGCCATCACCACCAGCCGGACCCTGCGCAACGAACTGTGGCGCTCCATCCCCTCTGGCGTCATCGATACCCTGACCGCCACCTTCGGCATGCTGATCGCCGTGCGGGTGTTTCACATGGGAGATGTGGGCAAGTCCGTCTTTCTCAGTGCCACGAGCGGCGGCATGGTGGCCAGCTTGTTTGTCGTCCCCCTGCTGCTGCGCGCCAGGAGCACCATCGCGCACACGGCGGCCAAGGTTCAGATCCTCGGCGGAGCTTGCATGGCGGTTTCAGCAGCCTTTCCGCAGAATGCCTTTCTCTACATTGGCGGCCTCAGCCTGGGCCTTTTCTGCTTCACGATGCAAATCCCGCTGCTGACGCAGATCTACCGCATCAACTACCCGGCTGCCAGACGAGGCAAACTCTACGCGGTCACCGGAGTCACGCGTGCGGCTGCGGCCATGTGCTTTGGCTTTGTCGGAGGCAAGCTGCTGGGATGGCACCTCGGAAACTACACCTGGCTTCTCTGGGCTTTTGCGGCCAGTGGCTTCATCTCCGGTTTCTGGACCTATGGCCTGCCCGTCACCCAGTGGGAGGCCCCGGAAAACTCCAGCACCAGCCTGTGGAGCTCCATGCGCTGGGTGCGGGAGGATGAAGATTTCCGCACTCTGCTTATCTCATGGATGATCATGGGCATCGGAAACCTCGCCGCGGCCTGCCTTTTCGTCGAGTATCTGGCGAACCCGAGCCATGGCATCAATCTGAGCGAGTTTGACGTCGCGTGGATCACAGGTGTGGTGCCGGTGCTGGCGCGTGTCATTTTCTCCTACCCCTGGGGGCTGGTGTATGACCACTTTCACCTCTTCACCGTGCGTGCCGTGCTGAATGTCTTCTTTGCCGCCGGCATCCTGTGTTTTTACCTGGGACACAACCTCTTCTGGTGGACTCTGGGCATGGGACTGTGGGGCATGGCCAATGCGGGAGGCAATGTCACCTGGGCGCTGTGGGTTACCAAGCTGGCCTCGAAGCACGCCGTGGCAGAGTACATGAGCGTGCACACCTTTCTCACTGGCGTGCGCGGCCTCATTGCCCCTTCCCTGGCTTTTGGGATGATCAAGTTTATGTCCTTCGACATGTTTGCGATTATCTGCGGCCTGTCGATTCTCTCTGCCAGCGGCTTCATTGGGGTGCGCGCCCGCACCAGCTCCGAATCCGCCGAGCGCCTCCGCCCCGGAGCACGCCAGGAACGCCTATGAAAACTTTCCTCGTCCAACTCGATCCCGTCTGGGAAAACCGCCCTGCTAATCATGACAAGGCACGCAGGCTGATTGCCAGCGCCAATCCAGAGCCAGGATCTTTAATCATCCTGCCAGAGACCTTTTCCACCGGCTTCAGCATGAACGTGGCGGTGACGGCTGAACCCGAAAACGGTCCCACTGAGCATTTGCTGCGAGAGTTGGCAGAGCAATACCAATGCTGTGTGATCGGCGGCGTCGTGACCCAGGCCGGCAATGGGCGTGGCATGAACCAGGCCGTGGCCATCTCCCCGGACGGAAGCATCCTGGCCCGCTACACCAAGAATTATCCCTTCACCTTTGGCGGTGAAGCTGAGGTCCACGAGGCAGGCATAGGCGGCAGCCTCTTTGAATGGCAGGGGCTAAGCATCGCTCCGATGATTTGCTATGACCTGCGCTTTCCGGAACTCGCACGCAAGGCCGTGCGTAGTGGGGCAGAGGTGCTGATCTACATCGCTGCCTGGCCTGTGAAACGCATCCAGCACTGGATCACGCTGCTGCAGGCACGGGCGATCGAAAATCAAGCCTATGTCATCGGTGTGAACCGCTGCGGCACTGATCCCCAGTTCACCTACACAGGTCGCAGCCTTGTCGTGGACCCGCACGGCATCATCATTGCCGATGCCGCTGAGCAAGAGCGCGTCATCTGCGCAGAGCTCGATACCGCCATCGTGCGCGACTGGCGGGCACAATTTCCAGCGCTCAAGGATGCGGACATTTTGCGCTGATCACCAGAGGCTGGTGCGCATGCGCCCGGCTTCCAGGATGGCATCAAACCGCCGCGCATCGTCCTCCCGCGTGCCACTGACGAGCACGTAGCCGTATTTCCGCCAGTGCTCCATCTCCGCCGCCGCATTCTGCATACGCAGTTCAAAAGCGGCGGCATCCTCCGTGGCACGGCCGGAGAGGCGGTTTCTAAGCTCGTCCAAACTCGGCGGCATGACAAAGATCTCCAGCAGGCAGCGCTTCACCAGATCGTCCTCGCAGGCGCGCACTTGCATGGCCCCCTGGACGTCGATGTCCATGATGACGTCCACTCCGCGCTGGAGGTTTTCATACACGTAGCTTTTCAGCGTGCCGTAGAGGCGGCCATGAACACGGGCATATTCAAAGAGCTCGCCACGCTCCACGCGCGCAAGGAAGTCCTCCTCGGTCAGGAAAAAGTAGTCTTTGCCGTCCACCTCACCCGGACGAGGGGCTCGTGTGGTGCAGGAGACAGAAAAAACGGCCTCGCCGCGGTCACACACCTTGCGCGCCAGCGTGGTCTTGCCGGTGCCGGAAGGGCCGGAAACGACGATAAGCTGGCCCAGGCGCTGTTTTGAAAAATCCATGCTGCCGAATACCCACGCCGACGGCAAGTGCAAGAGACTTGGCAAACGGACAGTACTGTTCCACCCTAGAGCCCCACCTTCCTATCAACCATGCAAACTGCAGCTTCTCGTCGTCAGTTCTTCAAGGTCGCCGCCGCCTCGGCAGCAGCCCCCTTCATCCTCCCCTCTCACGTTTGGAGCGCAGAAACCGCTCCCAGCGAACGCCTCACGCTGGGCTTTATCGGCATGGGCAAAATGAACAGCGGCCACCTCGGCAACTTCCTGGGCCGCAAGGAGGTCCAGATCGTGGCCGTCTGCGATGTGGACACCAACCGTCGCGAACATGCCAAAAAAACGGTCGAAGAACGCTATGCCAAGGACAAGGCCGCCAATTATAAAGGCTGCGAGGCGTATGGCGACTTCCGCAAGCTGCTGGAGCGCAAGGACATCGACGCGGTGGTGATCGCCACACCGGACCACTGGCATGCCTTCATCGCGATTGCGGCGTTAAAAGCAGGAAAAGACGTGTACTGCGAAAAGCCGCTCACCCACAACATCCACGAGGCGCTTACCCTGATCGATGCCGTGCGCAGCAACAAACGCATCCTTCAGACCGGCTCCCAGCAGCGCTCCAGCAAGGAATTCCGTGTGGCAGCAGAACTCATTCGCAACGGTATCATCGGCAAGATCGACCGTGTTGAAACCGCATTCGGCGCCCCTGCCAAGCCCAATGCCAATCCTGAGGAGCCCATGGAGCCCGGCCTCGACTGGGACATGTGGTGCGGCCCGGCCCCACTGGTGCCCTACAGCAGCATTCTCAGCCCGCGTGGCGTGCACAACCACTTCCCTGCCTGGCGCATGACCCGCGAGTTTGGCGGCGGCATGATCACCGACTGGGGTGCCCACCACATCGACATCGCCCAATGGGGCCTGGGGGAAGATGAGCACGGTCCGGTCGAAATCATCGCACCGGAAAAATTCGCAGACGCCAACGACGGCGCCAAGCTCATCTACGCCAGCGGCATTCCGCTTCTGCACAATGGCAAGGGCCGCGGCGTCTCCTTCTACGGCGCCAACGGCGAAGTGCATGTGAACCGTGGCAAGTTCGAACTCGTACTCGGTGGCAAAACCATCCACAAGTTCTGGGACAAGGAAACCGACAAAGGCACTTCCTTGGACCGCGAAGTCATCATGACCGAGCGCGAATACCTGGCTGATGCCAAGGTGAAGCTCTACAACTCCAAGAACCACCACGAAGACTGGCTCAACTCCATCAAGACCCGCGAGAAGCCGATCTGCGATGTGGCCATCGGCGCCAGCACGGCCATCTCCTGCCATCTGATGAGCCAGGCCTACTACCACGGCGGCTCCATGAAGTGGGATCCAGTGAAGCACGAATACACCAGCGGTGGCGACGCCAAGTGGCTGACCCGCGACTACCGCGCTGGCTGGGTGGTCTAGTCTGTGACCGGAATCTGTCTCCAGGGGCGGCCTCGAAAGAGGCCGCCTTTTTTATTTAGACTCCTCACGCTTCACCACGCTGGTGCCATCGCGCACGGTGTCTGGTGGATGCATCAGCACTTCATCGCCTTTTTTGAGGCCTCCGAGCACCTGGGTCAGCTTGCCATCCGTGCGTCCGGCCTTGATCACCACCGCTCTGGCTTTGCCAGCGTCATAAACGAATGTCTTCCAGTCACTACCCTCGCGGAAGAGCGCTCCCGCAGGCACCAGCAGTGTGTCATCACTGTGCCAGACGGCGACGCGCACTTCCACACGATAGCGATCTCCCAGGGACTTCAGGGCAGGTGTCTGCTCGGTAAAATCGCTCAAAACGAGCACGCGTTGCTCCTCCACACCTAATGCGGAGACTTTGGTGAAAGCCGCGGGCTCCACGCGACGCACGCGGGCCTTGGCAGGCTCTTCGCCCCCCCATTGATCGACAGTGACAAGCGCACCCGGCTTGATCGTCACCGCATCACGGGAAAGAATCTCAGCCTCAATCTCCAGATCCGTTGGATCGCCGATTTCAAGAATCGGAGTGCCCGGCGTCACCACCGTGGCGCTTTCCTGCTGCACCCGCAGCACCACACCGCTGACAGGTGCCCGGACATCGATCACTGCGCCTCCGGCTCCAGGTTTGTCGATCTGCTCCAGTGCTGCCTTGGCCTGAGCCAGTTCGAAATCGGCCACCTGCATGGCAAACTCCGTGGAGCGGACCTCCCGCGTCTTCATCTCAGCCTCGCGCTGAAAGGTATCGCGGTCGGTGTCGCTGATGGTGCCTTTGTCGGTGTTGTTTTTGACGCGGTCCCAGTTGGCCTGGGCGTATTTCAGCGCGGTACGGGACATCTCCACATCTTCATTGGCACGGCTGCGTGTGGCCATGGCGGCGTCCACACGTGCCTGGGCCTGGGTGCGGGCGCGGGCATCCAATAGCGGAGAAAGAGCCGGCTCGATACGTGTGAGCACCGTCTCGCCTGCTTTAACGACATCCCCCGGCTTCAGCGTCACCCGCTGCATGCTGCCAGCCACCGGCGCGGCGATGACGTGGCGGTTGCGGATGCGGGTCTTGCCCTCTTCGGACACATAAACCGTCAGCGGCCCCTGGTGCACGACACCCGTCTCCACCTCCACTGGTCTCGGCTGCAGGGCATAAACGATCACGAGGACGAGCGCTGCCAGAGCAGACCAGAACAACAGCTTGCGAAACAAGCCGCGCCTCGTGACTGGCGCTTTGGCTTCCCAGGGAGGAACGGTTGATGATGGAGAAACGGGGGCTTCAGGCATGGCGTGACTCCATTATGCGCCAAGTTCGTGCGGCGACAGGTGATTTTTGCTTGTTGCTTTCAGCGTACTCTGTTCAGAATCTGCCCCGCGCAGCAGAGATCTGCACACAGCGAATCACCCAACCGAGAACACCACTCCTATGCCCCACGTCGAAACCAACGGAATCAAGATGTTTTATCAGGAACGCGGCAGCGGCGAACCGCTCGTCTGCATCATGGGAGTGACCGCTCCCGGTGGTGTGTGGGACGCACACGCGCAGGCATGGGAAAAGCACTTCCGCTGTATTCTGGGAGACAACCGCGGTGTGGGCGAAACCGACAAACCCGCCGGTCCTTACACCACTGCCATGATGGCTGACGACTACGCCGGACTCATGGACAAACTGGGCATCAAGCAGGCCCGCGTGGTGGGCTGCTCCCTGGGCTCTGTGATCGCCCAGCAGCTGGCGCTGCGCCACCCGGAGAAGGTGAAGAGCATGATCCTCATGTGCACCTGGGCGCGGCAGGACCGCTTCGGCCTCTACACCTGGCAGCACCTCATCAAGGCCAAGGCCAGCATGCGTCCGGAGGACTTCATGCAGTGGATCCAGATGCTCATCTTCACCAAGCCCTGGTTCGACAACGACGACTGCTGGAACAACATGCAGCAGGGCCTGAAGGATGCCGCCATCAACCCCGCCCCGCAGCCGGTGCACGCCACCGAGGCACAAAGCGCCGCCGCCATGACGCACAACACGCTCAATGAACTCAAGAACGTCAAATGCCCCACGCTGGTGATCGGCGGCAAGAACGACACCTTCACCCCCCGCTGGATGAGCGAGGAAGTGGCCGCCGCCATCCCGGGAGCAGACCTGCATCTCTATGACAATGCCGGCCATGCCTTCCACTGGGAGTGCCTGGGCGACTTCAATCCACGCACCACAGAATGGCTGCTGAAGCATTGATCTGACCTTGTCACGACGCGCTCTGCGTCCATCGAAACAGGCATGTGGCCGCAAGGCTGCGTGCCTGTTTTATTTTTTGCCCGCGGCGATGTCAAAGCGGCAGGTCACCACCACGCCACGCTTGACCTTGTTTTTAATCGTCAGCCGGGCCCCAATGAGGTTGGCGCGGTAATCCATCACCCGAACCCCGATCCCGTTTTTCTTCCCGGACTTGGGCTTTTTCATGCCTGCACCATCATCCTCAATGCGCAGCTCCGCCTCCTTGGGGCCTACCTGCTGAAGGGAAATTTTCACCTGCGATGGTTTGCCATGCCTCAGCGCATTATTCACTGCCTCCTGGGCGATGCGGAAAAGATGCGTCTCGATGTCATTGGCCTGAGGTGCAATGGCAGGGTCCACATTGCACTCGCAAGGCGTGCGAAAATTAGTCCTCACGGTCTCAGCCAGCAGTCGCAGCGCCCCCACAAGGCCGCGGTATTTGACTCCTGTGGGAGAAAGTCCGTGCGACATGCGGCGCACTTCAGAAACCGACTGGCGCAGCAGTTCATGAATACGTTGGGCCTGCTGCCTGGTATCTCCTGCAAGATCCGACTCCAGCGCCTCCACCAGCGAAACGATGCCGGTCATGGTCTGGCCCACACCATCATGCAGGTCATGGCCCACGCGCGCCTGCTCCTGCTCCACCACGCGCAGCACCTCCTGCTGCAGACGGTTGCGTTCCGTCATGTCCGTGCCGGTGACGACGATACGGTCATAGGTGCCATCAGGCTTGCGTGTGACGGTGCTGCGGATTTCCACATAGCGCCATTCACCGCTTTTTGTCCTCATGCGAGAGTCGGCAGGGGGATTTTCCTCCCCACGCATCAGCCGGGCAAAGCGCTCCTGGGAGCGAGCCGTCTCCGCCTCATCCATAAGCCCGAGCTCCCATGGTGTCTTGCCGATGATCTGCTCTTGCGCGTACCCCATCGTGGCGCTGAATGCGGAGTTTGCATGCACAAACCGCCCTTCGAGGTCAAGCACGGCAATAAAGGCAGATGTATGGCTGACCAGCGCCTGATTGTAGGCCAGCTCCCGCAGATAATTCAGCTCCACCTGCTTTCGCTCAGTGATATCTTCGACGACAGCAATGTGCCTCAAAGGCGGCTCGCCAGGGCGCCACATCGGCGAAACAGTCAGATGAATCCAATGCTGCTCGCCATCAGGGCCCACGTTGCGCTTTTCCAGTTTAAAGCTGGGGATCTTTCCAGCCTTCAAAGCTTCCATTTGTGAGAGATCATCCTGCAAGTCATCTGAGCAGGTGATGTCCATGAAGGTCAGCTTCAGCATTTCCTCGGAGCTGCGACGGTTGATCTCGCACATCCTCTGGTTCACGCTGAGAAAGCGCCCGGTCGGCGTATCAATGACAGCCACTCCTACGGCCGCCTGCTCAAATACAGCGCGGAAACGCTGCTCGCTCTCCTGCAGCGCCTGCTCCACGCGTTTGCGCTCGGTGATGTCCTCCACCACCGCCACATGACGCAGTGGCTCTTCACCGGGCAGCCACATGGGTGAGACGGTAAGATTGACCCACTTCACAGTTCCATCCGGGAGGATGTTGCGCTTCTCGAGGTTGTAATTGCGGATTTTTCCGGCTTTCAGAGCTTCCATTCGCTCCAGCGATCGAGGAAGATCCTCCGCGCAGGTCAACTCTTTGAAGGTCAGCTTCAGCATCTCCGCCCGGGTGCGCAGATTGATCTCACAGATGCGCTGGTTTACGTTCAAGAAGCGGCCGGTGACGGTATCCATCTCTGCCACACCGACAGCAGCCTGCTCAAAGACAGCCCTGAACCGCTGCTCACTCTCACGCAATGCCTGTTCGGCCTGCTTCCGGTCCGAGATGTCCGAAATGGTGCCCGTCATGCGTATGGGCTGGCCTTGCTCATCCCAGTCGGCTTCTCCTCGGGTGAGAAACCAGCGAAAATCACCTTTCTTGGTTCGCAGCCGCAGTTCCACCTGGTAGGGCACCCGCTTGTCAAAATGCTCCTGTCTCGCAGCTTTCACCCGCGGCCAGTCTTCCGGATGCAGACGAGACATGAAGGCCTCCTGATCGGTCCCTAGAGGCTCATCATCATCAAAGCCCAGCATCTGCTTCCAGCGTGGCGAGAGGTAAGTTCCTCCCGTGATGAGGTTCCAGTCCCACAGGCCGTCAGTAGTGGCGCGCATGGCTCGCGCATAGCGCTCCTCGCTCACCAGGAGTTCCAGCCGGCGTTTCTCCCCCTCGATGGCCAGCGCCGCCAGTCGTGCTGCCGCAGTGATCGTCTGAATTTCTGCCTGGTCTGGATTATGAATCTCCCGCCGATAGCAGGCAAAGGCACCTAGCACCTGCCCTGTTCCACTGACTACAGGCTCCGACCAGCAGGAGCTCAGCCGGGCTTTTTCCGAGAGCCTGTGGTAGGCCTCCAGCCGAGGTTCAGAGCGGATGTCCGCACAGATCACTCGCTTGCCGGTAAAGGTGGCCACCCCACAGATGCCGATGTCAGGCGAGATGGGAGTGCCATCCAGGGCCTTTTTGACATATTCTGGCAGACTGGGAGCAGCGACCATTTCCAGCCGGGTGCCTGTTTTATCTGCCAGCATGATGCTGCAGCGCATGCCCTGATTGCCCGCTTCGACACTGCGCACAATGGCCTCCAGCACGGCTGTGTATGGGGCCCCTTCGACGATCAGCTGCAGATTGTGTGCCTCACGCTCTTCAGCAGCCTTGCGCCGCGAAATGTCCTCCAAGGTCCCCGTCATTCGCAGAGCACGGTTCTCCACATCTCGCACTATGACTTTCCCACGGCCCATCACCCACTTCCACGAACCGTCTTTGCACCGCATGCGAAACTCATGGACAAAATCGTCCGATTTGCATGTCAGGTGGTCATTCACCGCCTTCTCTGTTCCGGCCAGATCGTCCGGATGCACCAGGGGGTGCCAGCCGTTTTCTGAACCGGGTATCCACTCATTGGCCCCAAAGCCAAGCATCATTTTGAACTGGCTGGAACGAAAGATCTTGTTGCTCGCGAGATCCCAGTCCCACACGCCAAACCCAGAACTTTCCAAGGCAAACTTCCACCTTTGCTCGCCTTCCTGCAAACGCTGCTCTGCCTGAACCCGCTCGGTAATGTCACGCCCCACCGACTGCATCTCCTGCAAATGCCCCTGCGCGTCAAAAAAGGCGCGGTTGACGAATTCCATCCACCGCACGCGCTTTTTGCCGTCATAAACCCGGTTCTCAATCACTACCACCGGAGTCTTCGGCGAGAGCATTCGGAGCCGGCCCTCGATCAGAGAAAGATCGTCTGCCACGACTGAAGGCTGCCAGGGCATGCCTATCAGTTCTTCATGCGTCTTGCCAAAAAAGCGGCAGTACACCTCGTTCACATACGTGATGGTGCCATCCGGTCGAAAACGGCAGATCAGCTCCGTCAAATCCTCCACCACCGTGCGGTAGGAATCTGGGGTCAGCAACGCATGCGGGGGCGCAGGCACCGCAGTGGTTGAAGTCTTGCGTGTCTTCATTTCAGCACAGCGTCACCATACCCTAGTGTGGTGCACAAGCCACCTCACAGATGAGGGGGGTCAGGGAATGTAGCCCATGGATTTCATCCATTCGGCCACACGGTCTGGCCAGTCATTCACAGGGCCGCCGCTCTTGCGCATGCCAAAGCCATGGCCGCCTTTGGCGTAAATGTGCAGTTCGCAGGGGATGTTAAGCTTCTTGTACTCAATGTAGAGCAGGGCGCTGGCGCTGGCGGGCCAGGGATCGTCATTGGCATGCACAAGGCACATGGGCGGCGATTTGGCCGTGACTTCAAAGCCCGGCAGAAGATGCGAGATGTCATCTTTGCTCACAAGGTAAGCCGGATACACGGGAATGGCGAAATTCGGCGTGGCATCCTCCACATCCAGCGCGGGATCAGTCGTATAGGTCCGCTCATTCGCATGCAGAGACGTCATGACCGTAAGATGCCCGCCGGCAGAAAAACCCAGGATGCCGATGCGGTCCGGCTTCAGCCCCCACTCCTGAGCGCGATGGCGGATGATTCCCATGGCGCGCTGTGCATCCTGCAGCGCCTCGCGGCCAGGATCTTTGGGGTCGCGCTTTGGCACGCGATACTTGAGCAGGATGCCGGTGACACCATGCTTCACCAGGAAATCGCACACCTGAGACCCCTCATGTTCATAAGCCAGGATGCCATAGCCGCCACCAGGGCATACCAGCACCGCAGTGCCATTGGGCTTCTCAGGCTTGAAGACCGTGATCATAGGATCGGTCACATTGGTGATGCGAACCACGTCCTCCGCAGACTTTTTCGGCACCTCCTTTTCAGCCTCGATCTTCACCCCCGGCTTTTCAGGTGCTCCGCCAGGCCAGAGTTTCACAACGACGGGATCCGCAGCAAAAAGCGACGAAGAGACAAGCAGAAGAGCGGGAAGGAGCTTCATGGTGCCGCTATTGGAGCGGAATTCACCGCGCAGCGCAAGGCAGCATCATCGCATCCCGCATGCCGTGGAGAATTTTTTTGTCCGCCGGACAAACGGTGGCCAGCACGCCACCGAGAGCAGGATCATGGTCCTCCTCCGATGTGGCAAAGTAATACGGGCACAACCGCACCCGGCTCTGCATGGCGCGCGTCGCCTGCCTGTCCTCATCCCACGCTGGATGTGAGACCACCCTGGCACGGTGAAACTCCTGAAGCACAAAGGGATTGCTCGGGAAACTGGCCAGCGCCTCATCAATCGCTGCGCCCCACTGCTCATGGGAAAGATCATGGCCGATGAACACACCGCGCGAGCCCCATCCGCGTTCAGAAAACCCACTGATTTTCAGCACTAACTGCCGGAGTTTGCCGCCAAAGGATTTCATCTCATGCCAGCTCTGGATGTCGAGCTTGGGCCACACGGCAAAGGGCGGCAGCGGCACAGGATCAACCACCCAGCCCATGGGAATGCACTGCTGCAGCAGCGCCAGATGTTCGGCACTCAGCACTGATTTCCAGTACCCAGCCAGCGTGGGCGACCAAAACAGCGCCAGCCACAGCTTTTCCTCCAGAAAGGCTTTGATCGGCGGCGTGAAGCTCAGTTCCCCACGCTCCGCCATGCGCAGCATCACATCGGCATTTTCCACATTCTCGAGATCAAACAGCTCAAAGAAACGGTAAATAGCTGCACCATTGAGCTCATAAGGCTGCACCTCCCAGGGCCGCAGCACACGCCGCCCCAGCCTCTCGGCCAGCCAGCTCATCTCAGGGAGGTAGTCGCCGGATTCACGAGAGATGAGGATGTCCTCACTTGGAAAAGCAGCGGCAAAGCCTTCGATCATGCCGGCTCCGCCACCGATGACATCTTGTCCGAGCGCCGCGTACGTTTCATTCAGCCACGCCGTCAGACCAATGCCGCCGGGCAGTGAATCCAGCTCTGAAATCGTCACCCCCGTTTCCGTTAGCACCAGATCCGGCCGCAGCACTCGCGGCAGGTCATCATGCCAGCGCGGATTCCGACCTAGATCGAGAACACGCTGCGGCTTGCCCTGATCCAGCAGCTTCGCCACCCAGGGATATGACTCATGAAAGTACAACCGGTTGCACGCCCGCTGAAACGCCCTCAGCGCAGAGCCCAGAGCACGGATCAGCTCCACGGTCTTCTCATCCAGCGCAAAGGCCTCTGGCGAAAGCACCCATTCCTTCTCCGCAAAAAAGCCCTCCTCCGGAAAGGAGGCACGGATTTGGGAAATGTTAGAGACGTCGGACAATGCTGAGACTACGGTTTGGTTTGCGCGAGGGAAACAATGATGATCGCACAAAACATCATGATGGAAACGCTGATAAGACTGGCTGTCAAAAACCAAAACATCCATGGATCATATTGGCGCTGAAACACAGCGGCTCTTCCCTGCCACCAATGCTCGATCCGGCCGCGCTTGATAGCCCTCACAGCCAAACTTAAGAAGTACAGCGGAATCAGCAGGAGCAGCCAACGCCATGACATGGCCAAAGTGAGCGTCTCATTTTACTTGCCCGCCACCTTCGCATTGCTGGCGGGCAGGGTGCGGATACGCTGGGTTGGGCTGAGGCCGTATTTCTCAGGCTGGTACATGGCTTCGATCCGCGCTGGCGGCGCAATGGTGTCCCCCTCGGCGATGACACGGGCCAGGTATTGCAGGCTGAACTTGCCCTTGGCAGGTGCGTAGTCGGTGAAGAACAGCGCACGGTCAGTGCGGATCTCGCGGTGGTCGCAGAACCACGCCTGCGTCCCATCAGGGAGCTGGTCGCCCTCGCGCTCGCTCTGCGTGCCGAACTCGGGATTGATGGCTTCAAAGACACCGGGCAGACCGTCGTCGATGGCAAGATAACGATCTCCGCCACCAATCTCGATTTTCAGGGTGACGACGACCATGTCTCCGACACGCAGATCCTCGATGCCGGAGGTGGATCCGTCCATGTTGAGCTTTTCATAGCTGCGCTCGATGGCGTAGCCTTTGTTCTCACCGGCAAAGTCACGCTGTGGTGGAAAGCTGCGTGCCTCGATGCGGCCAAAGACCTCCCGCCCAGCAGGCAGCTCAACGCTGAGTGGCTTGGAGCTCAGCGCCTGGTTCAGCGCAAAGTTTACACGGTTGCTGGAGAATCCAGCCGCCAGATTCAAAGGCACGGCCTGGGTGTCCCAATGGCCGGTCGCTGTGAGCGGTTCACCGGATTTTTTCAGGCTGCGCTCATAAGCGGCAAGCGCGGTGAGCGTCCAGGCATTGGTGAAAGTGTTCCCCCATTCACCGCGCCCGTTGCGGGACTGCAGGATGGAAAGCGCCAGATGCTCCGCATCTTCAGTGAGCCCAAGGTGGGTGTAGCAGATGAGGCGCAGTGCTTTGTTGGCACCGTTGCCAGCCCAGTGGCTCCAGACGACCGGACGCGGAGCAGGCGCGGTTGCTTTGGGCTTGGGCTCCGCCTTGGCGGTCTTGGCTTTGCTGTCCGCTTTTGAAGGGGCCGCGTGCTCGACGGGCCTCCAGCCGAGCGTATCCTTGATCTGCTGCTCGGGTGCATTAGTCAGGCACATGGAGAGAGCCAGATAAAGCCGGGCGATTTCGGGTAGGTGCTCTCGTTTGCCAAAAAGCAGGTTCTGATAGGCTGGCTCAGGCTTGCCAGCCTTGGCCAGCGTGTAGAGCGCCAGGGCAGAGTCCGTGATGTTGTAGAGATCCTTTTCCTCATCCAACCCGCGCAGCTTCTTGGAAAGAAACTCGACGAGCTTGTTGATCGTGTCCGCAGGTACATCCGCCCCCATGTCTCGTGCACGCAGGAGCATCATGCCGCCATAGGCGCTGCCCCAGAAACTGGACTCTGTGCCGCCGGGCCAGTAAGCCAGGCCGCCTTCGTCCGTGGTCATTTGCAGCAGCCTGTTCACGCCAGCCTGGATGGCCTGCTTGGCCTTGCCACCGCCGAGCTGGTCCGGGAACAGGGTGTCATATTTGCCCAGCGCCAGCCAGGGCATGGTGGAGGAGGTGGTCTGCTCCACGCAGCCATAAGGATAATGCAGCACGTAGTCGATGGCATCGCGCGCCTCATAGAGACGGCTGTTGCTGATGCCGAGAGTCAGCGACCCCTCGCCTTCGAGCAGGGCGGGATTCACCTCCTTGATGAGATTTTCATTCGGCTGATCCGCCTTCAGCAGCGGGTAGCTGACATAGCGCAGCTCCGGCACCGGATGATTCACCTCAAAGGTCGATTCCATGCCATCGCTGACAGCCGCAGGCCATTCCACACTGCGCACGGTCCATTTCCATTTGGCCGTACCCAGCTGCACAAACTGCACCGGGAAGGCGGTGGCGGCAGTCTGACCGGCTTTGATCTGCAGGGTGATCTTCTGCAGCTTGGCAGTGCCACCAGCCGGAGCTTTAAGAGACGCGGGAATGAAATCGCGCTTTTCCTGGATGAAGCTGGCGGTGTCATCGAGCTCGAGGGAAACCTCCACCGCACCCGCATTGGGCGTGGTGTTGTGCACCACGGCTTTGACGAGGTATTCGTCTCCCAGACGGGCAAACCGCGGCACGGCTGGCTCAATCATGAGCGGCTTGTTGATCTTGAACGCGGACTCCGCATGGCCAAACCGGTCGGCACCATGAGCCGCCACGGCCATGATGCGGTAGCGCGTGAGATTGTCCGGCGCAGTCACACTGGCGGTCAGCCTGCCCTGCCCGTCCGTGGTACCGGAGGCCAGCCACAGCGGAGTCGCCACAAAGTTTTTGCGCACTTCCATGTTCGGTCCGTTGCCATCCCCATCCCCACCACCCACAAGGAAGCCCTTGTTGCCGCGATCACGCTCCGCAGCCTCTTCAGAAAGCAGGCTGCCAAACGAGGTGAAGCTGTCCACAGCGAGCGGAAACTCCGCATGGAAATACGCCGAGGGATCAGGCGTCTCGTGCTTCATGAGGCTGAGCACGCCTTCATCCACGGCATAAAGCGTGACGTCCGCTCCAGGCATCACCACACCTTTGGCATCGGTGATGGTGGTGGTGATTTTCACCTCCTCTGCCGGACGCACTTCGTCGCGGTCGGGCTTCACTGCGATCTTCAGGTCCTTCGCATCTGAATCCACCTTGAGCTCGCAGTAGCCGATGCGGTATTCAGGCATCTTGTGCTGCTTGGTGCTGGCGGCGGATCCACGGATGACGATGACGGAGACGAACACATTCGGGAACTCATCCTCCGCCAGCGGCACCCGGATGATCGGATTGTCGAGCGTGAGCTCGGTGACAAACTGACGGTGCAGCTTGTTGCGCTCCACGGTGACCAGGGCGGTGCCTGCGATGGGCGTTTTGACCACGATGACTGCATCTTCGCCGGGCTTGAGCGTTGTTTTTTCCGGCAGCAGATTCATGCGGTTGCCGTCCTCCATCGCCCAGGGAAATTCCTTGCCACCCACAGCATAGAAGGGCATGCGGGAGAGCACCTTGGCGCCTTTGGCATCCGTCGCTTCCGCCGTCACAAAATACACACCACCAGCCGCAGGGGTGAATGGAATGCCGATGGAAGGAGCCGAGCCGGCCGTCGCAGGCTTCAGATCCACGCTCTGCTTCAGCTCCTCCCGCAGAATGACCTGGTCCTTGGTGGTCGATCCGCCGCCTGCGGTGGCAATTTTAAGCGTGTGGTATTCCTGGCGCTCGACCTTGAATTCCACATGCACAGGCCCTGCGGCAGGTGCGCCCTTGGAGTCTATCGCCACGACCTCAAGCTGCATGGCCTTGCCAGCGGTGCCAAAGTAGTCAGGCCCTTTGAGCCCGAGCAGAAAGTTGGCGCCAGGCACTTCAAACTCAGCGGCGGAGCTGATGGTTTGTTCATTGATGTCGGTGACTTCGGCATTCACCCGCACCCGCTGCGGCAGGGCGGCGCGGTCTGGCGGCGGCTGCGGCATCTCCAGCGTGGCGGCACCGTCTTCACCCAGGAAGATGTTACCGTTCACAAACCACTCGCTCTCTGTCTGGTCATTGCTGTTTCCAGAGTAGTCCCCATCGGCATCGCGATCCTGCGCATAATGCGCCCAGGCAGGTGCCTCGCCAAAGTGATACGCGCTGTAGGCTTCTGGCGGCTGATAGTCGCGCTGGGAGCTGGCGCTCCATTGCACCTTGGCCGCCGAAAGCGCCTTGCCCATGTAGTAGTTCGCGCTCAGCGGAAGATGAATGCGGTCAGGCTGGAATTTGATGCCCTGGGTGTCCAGCTTGACCTCGAAGGTGTTGGGCTTGTAATCGTCGATCCTGAAAGACATGCCGCCGCCGGAATCACTCTGGCTGTTGGGATTGGGCGACTTGAGATTGATCGAAAGATCATACCACCCCGCCGGCCCGGTGGGCAGCACCACATCATCAGCCCAGGCTCCATTTGTGGCGAACTTCACCGGCTTGTCCACGACCACACGATAGCGCGGATCACGAATGACGAGCCGCCCCTCCACCTCAGCAGGATCAAGGCTGAGGTCATCGCCCGAAAGCAGGCGTGTGTGCGCCTTGAAGTGCGCGGTGTCACCGGGCTTGTAAAGCGGACGGTCGGAAAAGACAAAGGTGCGACGCTGAGGCTGCCACACGTTTTCATAAGCCTGCGAGATGTCGTAGGGAATAGAAATGCCGCCGTCTCCACACTCAATGACGGCGCAGTCGCCATTCTTTTCCGCCAGCACAAAGGCAGGCGTGGCCCCCGGAGCAGTGGCAATGCCGCTGGCATCTGTGTCGCCATAGCCGATGAGCTTCAAATCATTGTCCACCAGCGTGAGCCGCACACCGGGCACCGGGCTCCCCGTTTCCAGGGAGGTTACAAAGATCATGGACTCACGCCGATTGCTCTTCTGCATGATCCCAAGGTCGGTAAACTGCACCAGCGTCTGTGTGATGACGCCCTTCCCCTCCACTCCTGCTGCGGCACTGCCTTCGAGTTCGATGAACAAAGGCGCTGCGGGAAAATCTCCCAGCACCTCGCGCCAGTTCAGCTTTAGGATCTCGCTGTGGTCCAGCGGCTTGCTGACTGGAAAGCTGCGGTCATACACCTGGGTGCCCGGATAAGCATCGATGGACTGCGTCTTGTAAGCGGCCTTCTGCTTGTCATTGCCGTAATAAGCGGTGCGATAGCCACGGTACAAATCCAGCGCCTTCAGCAGCTCAGGACCATTGAGGCGCTTGGCGCGTACTCGCACCTGCTTGACGTTGGCGGCGCTGAATTCATAACCCGCATCTCCCTTGGCCAGCTGGGCGCTGATGAAAGTCGGCGCTGCCACATAAGGGGGATTGGGGACGAAGGTAACCTCATCTTTGAAGTTGGCCTGCAGGGGCAGATTATCCCCCGAAGTCATCGCGGCATCGACAGTGACGGAGTACTTCTTGTTTGGCTCAAAGGGGCCGGAGAACCGCAGCGTGCGGCCCAAAATCTCGACCTTCAGCCCTTTGAGCGGACCTTCATCTTTGTTGACAACCGCTGCCAGTTTTTGCCCCAATGAAAGGCGCTGAATGGAGACAAAGGGTGCCAGCTTCTGCGCAAAAGCAGCTCTCATCTCATCAGTGATTTCTTCATCCGACGAAGGCATGAGGCGTTTGTTGAAATCGACATCGATGTAGTAGTCGTCATCGAAAGGCGTGTGCGCGCCAATGCCATTAACCGCAAAGGGCTTGATCTCACCTAGCTGGATGTCATCTCCCGTCGCAATCTGATTGACCCCCGAGGTGTTGCTCAGTGTCTGCGCGATGCTGAGCTGCCATTTGCCCACGGCCAGAGGCGTCTCAGGCTCGACGATGATGGCGCTGAGCCGCGCCGCATCATCCGTGAGCGCTGGCTTCACCTTGGAAATCTGCTCCGCCCAGGTGGCCTGCGGATCACAGCTCATACGAGTAAAGTCCTTGCCCGTGGCATGGCGAATTTTGGCCACCACCGGATGCGGTGAAGATTCAGACACAAACTTGACGTGCTTGACGGCCTCAGCGGGGTTCACGCTGTCGTTGAACTCAAAGAGAAGACGTGGCGTGCGGTTCTGCGAACTGTCATCCAGCCAGCGTGGGTGTTGATCGATGATGCGAAAGCTCGCACTGTTCACGGAGTCGAGCTTTTCCGCAGCGACAGGCTTGCCCGTCAGGTCGGCCAGACCGGAGCGCAGCTTGAATTCATAGCTGCTGGCAAACTTGGGCGCCTGCGTGAGGTGATACTGGCCGCTGCGCGTGCTCGTCCATTCAAAGGTGCCGGTGAGTTCAGGCACAACGACGAGCGGAGAGGTCGCAGCATTTTTACCGATCTGATCTTTCCCCACCATTGGGGTGGGAAACACGACTTCGATCGTGGATTCCGGAGCCAGCTCTTCCGGACTGATGGTGATGTCCGCATGCAGTTCCTGGGCAGGCGGCGGATTGGAGTCAGATTTTCCTTTGGCAGGAGCCGCATGCGAAGCAGCGGCAAAAGCCAGCGCCATGGCTGGCAGCAGCGCGAGGCTGAAAATGGTTTTCATGGCGAACGTCAGGTTCGTCCAGAGAGTAGCACGCCTCCTGCGAGGGCGAGGATATTTTTGGAGACTTTTTGGAAGCCCTCAGGCTCACAAGGATTCAACTAATCACCCTTGATCGTCTTAAGAATACAACATCGCATTTGACTTTCCCCCGGCGCTTGGTTCACCTCACCATACCACAACCATGGACGAGGCCAAAAGATCCCAGCGCCTGATTATTGTGCTTGTCGTTGTGCTTCTGGGTATCTCTATCAGCACAGCACTTCAAGTTTTTGTGCTGCAGCAGGACACACCTCAGTTCTATTCATCAGCGGCGCTGGACGCTGTCCTGGCAGAGCCTCTGAGTGTTTCCGCCTCAGCCTCCGAGAATCGTCTCCAGGACTGTTTCAACATGGTCATGGACGAGTTGGAGTCCGAAGAAATGCAGAGTCGTGCCGTGTCCAGTCTCCTGGTCACCTCCCCCTCCTTGACCATGTGCCCGGTTAAGTTGGAAGGCTGGCACTTCAAAAACAGTACAGTTATTTATGTTGGCGCCCAGGGCAGCCAATCGGCTTACACCACCGCTTTTCTTGACGCTTTGATGGATGAGTTTGCCGCTTTTTCAAAACTATCCGAGGAACCTGTTTCACAAAAACGCGGTGCTTATGCTGTATTGAAACGGGCATCACCAGCGGTTCGTATACTAGATGACTGGCTGGAGCCCGCCGTCAGTGGTGTGATCACAGGCGGAATCTCAGGTCTTCTAGCCGGGCTGCTTCTGGCATTCATTTTGATCAGGCCTGAGAGAGCTTCTCATTCCATCACCACCTCCGATTCGGCTGAGGCGCTTGGCATGAAATCGATCCCCAGGCAAATTCAAAGCTCTTGGAGTCACAGAAGACATCCGTTGGTCTGGGGAGTTTCAGCGGGCGTACTTTTAGGTCTGTCCGTCCAAATCATCCAGCTCGCAAGCATGCCCGCTGAATTCAGATCGCTGGCCAAATTGCAGGCAGTCAGCAAAACCAGCAATGGCCCTGTCCCGGACAGCTCGGGGAACATTAAAGACTACGGCCAAATCATTCGTGACCTGGAGTCACGTGAAATGGCTTTGAGAGCCATGCGGCGTGTCAAAAAGCTCATGCCTGAAGCAAAAGAGCGAGATGTCGACATACGTGTAGCAATGACCAGAGGCAGTGCTGTCTTCAATGTGCTGGCGACAAGTGACGAGCCACAATACACGCGGATTTTTCTCAACGCACTTCTGGACGAGTTTATCATCGCTGGAATGAAAGCGGACAACCGCCAGGTGAAAGACGCCATTGTGCTAGATCGGGCGACTCCAGCATCTGAAAACATCGTAGAATGGACTGTTCCGCTGCTCACAGGAGTATTCTTTGGGGCATGGGTTGGGATCATTTTCGGCATAATCGCCAAATGGCTTGGCCAGTAGGGCTGTGATGCATAGTCCGCAGAAACGATAACCCTTCGGTCCTGTACTGAGATCTTCAGTTACAGCCAGATGACGCAGAAAACGTGCAGTAATATGGCGGCTGGCTTTCAGAGCACTTCCGCAGCCTGACGCCGCGCCCAGGCGTCCGCCTCAATCAGAGCTTCCAGATCCGGATGCTCCACCACCTGGTGCGCGGTCATGACGCGCTCCACAGTCTGCCAGATGCCGGGAAAACTGAGTCTGCCTCCCAGAAAGGCATCCACCGCCACCTCATTGGCCGCATTGAGCACGGCAGGCAGCGTTCCCCCCACAGTGCCGGCATGGCGGGCGAGGTTGATCGCCGGAAAGTCGTCCACCCGGGGGGCCTCGAAATGCAGCGCGCCGACTTTGGCAAAGTCGAGCGGTTTGAGATTGTTCGGCACGCGGTCAGGCCAGGTGACGGCGTACTGAATGGGAAAGCACATGTCGCTGTGGCTGAGCTGGGCGATCACGCTGTTGTCGGCAAATTCGACCATGCTGTGCACGATGCTCTGCGGGTGCACGACGACCTCGATCTTGTCCATCGGCACTTCGAAGAGCCACTTGGCCTCGATCATTTCCAGCCCTTTGTTGAAGAGCGTGGCGCTGTCGATGGTGATCTTGCGCCCCATGGTCCAGGTAGGGTGCTTCAGCGCCTGGGCCACGGTGACGCCCGGAAGCTGATCCGCAGGCAGCTGACGGAAGGGCCCGCCGCTGGCGGTGAGAAGGATGCGTTGCACGCTGCTGTGGCGGTGGCCTTCCAGGCACTGAAAGATGGCGTTGTGCTCGCTGTCCACGGGCAGGATGTTCACGCCTTTACGCTTGGCGGCTTCGGTCACAGCCTCACCGGCCATGACGAGGATTTCCTTGCTGGCCACAGCAAGGTGCATGCCGCGCTCGATGGCGGCCAGTGCCGGAGCCAGTCCGGCGGTGCCCACGATGGCCACCAGCACCATGTCAGCATCCGACTCATTCACCAGATCCACCAGCCCCTGAGCACCTGTATGGAGGACAACGTCTGCAGGCAGCAGGGCACGCGCCTTGTCTGCAGCAGCGGCATCCGTCAGGGCCACCTGCTTCACGCCCGTCTCGCGCACTTGGGCCACCAAGGACTCGACACTGCTGTTGGCGGCTAGCCCGACGATCTGCATCCGCTCAGGGATGTCTCGCGCGACCTTGAGGGCGCTGGTGCCGATGGAGCCGGTGGAGCCGAGGAGGAGAACTTTGCGCATCAGGTCTGCTGCTTTGGCTTATCGCGCGATGGCGGACAAGTAAAAATAAAACACCGGCGCGGTGAAGAGCAGGCTGTCGGTGAGATCCAGTATACCGCCGATGCCGGGGAGAGTATGGCCGCTGTCCTTGATGGCCACGCAGCGCTTGAGCACAGACTCAGCCAGATCTCCGGTGACGGCAGTAGCGCACAGTACCGGAGCCAGCAGCATGCCGTGCATCCAGGTGATCGGGGCCAGCTTTTCGGGCATGGTGGCCAGCAGAATGGCGGCGGCGGTAAAAGAGCCGATGAAGGCCCCCACAAACCCCTCCCAGGACTTTGCCGGGCTGATGTGCGGGATCATTTTATGCTTTCCAAACAGCACGCCCACCACGTAGGCCCCCATGTCACTGAACTTGGTGACCATGATGAGGAAGAGCACCAGGAAGATGTCCGTGATACCCTTGCCGTCGGCATGGAAGTACATCAAACGCACCATGAATCCAAAAAAGATGACGGTATAAACAGTGCCAAACACCGTGTTGAAAATGCGCTGTAGAGTCAGCGTGCCTTCCAGCTGGTGCCGATAGCAGAGGATGAAGGAGCCATGCACGCTGGCGGTCAGGGCAGCCAGGTCAAACTCCATCGGCGGCGCCTTGTGCTTTGAGGTCGTGTACCACAGCACCACGCCCCAGTACACAATGCAGATGACAAAACCCAGCGCATTGAAGGAGCGTGCATGCGGATCATTCCTCAGCAAACGGAAGTACTCGACCGCGCCCGCGACCCCAAAGAAACCGGTGATCGCTATGATCAGCCACGTGTTCTGCCACTGCAAAAACGCCACAGTCAGCAGCGTCCACAGCGACAGCGTGCTGAACAAACGGGACGCAAAAACTCGACGCTTGCTGGGCGCGGTGGACGGCGGTGCGGCGGCGGTTTCTGACATGCGGCGGGTTGGGGTGCGCCATTTAGAGCCTATCCCGCCGTGTAGAGCAATGCGATTTCGCATTTGGCTTTCCTTCTTGCACCGTTAATTTGCCCTCAGCATGGCGGCCTACCTCATTCAGTCCGGCGACACTCCGTTCGGCATCGCCCGCAAATTCGGCATGAGCTTTGACCGTTTCAAAGCCTTGAACCCGGGTCTGTGCGACGCCAAAAACAACTGCCGCATCCTCTTCCCCGGCCAGGTGCTCCAGGTGGACGCCGCTGCAGGTGCGTCCCCTGCACCTGTCAGCCCCACGCAGCCAGCCGCCGGTTTCGTGCCGCAGGCACCACCCTGGATGGAGTCCGCCCTGCGGGAGCAGGGAGTGGCCGAATGGAACCCTGGGGACAACCCACGCATCATCGAATACCTGGCCAGCGTGGGCGTGCGCGGTGGGGATGAGACCAGCTGGTGCGCCGCCTTTGTGAACTGGAACCTGCTAAATTCGGGGTTTCCCGGCTTCCACACCGGCCTCGCCGGGCAATGGATCAGCTACGGCCGCCCCGTGTCCCCCACCTACGGCTGTATCGTGGTCATGCAGCCCCTCAGTGCCGGAGCCAGCGGCCATGTGGGCTTTCTCCACGCGATGGACCAGAGCAATGTCTGGCTGCTCAGCGGCAACAGCGCCAACCGAGTCCGCATCTCCGCCTACTCCCGGGGCAAGCTGGCACCCGGCCAGTGCTTCCGCTGGCCTCCAGTCTGAGCAAAATCACAGCCCCCCAGCAAAAAACGCGCGTAGCTCGTGCAGCCCGTGCCCTTCGGAGCAGACGTCGGTCAGATTGGCCACCGCAGCTGGAATGTGCTGCTCATAATGGGGCTTGCCCAGGTTTCGACTGAGGTTGGCATAGGCCCCGAGCGCCTGCATAAGCCGCTGGGCGGCGCAAAGGTAAAAGATCTCCCGCAGTTCCTGCAGTTTCAGGCCCCGGTGCTCAGCGTAGTAGCGCAGCAGATCGGCACGCTCTGTCCGCGTCAGGTTTACATAAGGATCATAGAGCAGCGATGCGAGATCGTATTCCGCCAGCCCGAGTCGCAGCCCCTGGTAGTCCACCAGCCAGGCATCCGCCCCACGGATTAGCACATTCTGGCTCTGGAAATCCCGGTGCACCAGACAGCGCGGCAGGCGGGCCAGGCGGCGGCGCAGCTGCTTGAGCGCATCATGCGCAGCATTGAATTCCGCGCCATCAACGTCCCAGCCCAGATAACCGCCGACAAAATGCTCCAGGAAATACTTCTGCTCCCAATCATAGAGCGCCTCGTCAAAGCCCGGCTCCAGCTCATTGAGATCTCCCACAGCCAGCTGCTTTTCCCCCACCTGATGAAACTTGGCCGCCTCCCGCAAGGTGGCTTGGTAAAGCGGAAAACGTTTCTCCCACGGCTGGCTGTCGTAGGACTGGAGATCCACCCGGCCCAGATCCTCCAGCCAGACGCACAGGCGCTGCTCATCAAAAGCATAGATCTCCGGCACGTTCGCGCCGATCTTCCTCAGCCGGTGGGTGGCGGGTACAAACTTGGGATTGTCCCGGCGCGCCAGGGTGTAAACCATGAGGATCATGGGGGCACGCTCCGTCTGCCATTTGAGACGATAGAAATGCCGGTCGGAGGCCCCCTTGAGAATGACCTCCACATCACATGGCGTCGCTTTCAGCTCAGGAAAGTGTTCGCGGGTGAAAATGAGCAGGGCCTCGTGTTCAGGGAGCATGGTCGGGAAAAAGGGAATGACGGGCGCGAAAGGCGGAATGTCCACCGCAAAGCCGTGCGGGTCTAAAAATCGGAATCCTCGGCTCTGCCAGCGGCGGTGACACCGCTGCGGACGATGCAGCGCTTGAGCTCCGCACCCGCCAGCACCCGGCCTCCAGGCCAGACGATGCAGTCTTCCAGCTGCGCACGCGCCTCGATCACAGCCCCGGCTCCCACGACATTGATGCCACGCAGCACCGCACCGGCCTCGATTTGCGCGGCGGGATCGATGGCAGGGCCATACATGCCATTCAGAGCTGAGTGTGCCGACAGGTAGGCTGTGCGGCTGCCGAGGTCCCACCAGCTGCCTTCATCCACCACCACGGCACCCAGCTTGGCACCGGCGCGGATCATGTTGAGGAAAATGGGGATCACGGACTCCACCTTGCCGGGGGTAATCCAGTCATGGATGGCCGGATCGCAGGCATAGATGCCGGTGAAGAGGTATTTCCCCTCGTCTCCGGTTCCCAGCTTGTTGCGGATGTCTGTCACCAGGCCAGTGCCGGGATCAAAGGCCACATGCAGGGAGGGGCCATGACTACGCAGGATGAGAGTGACGAGATTGCCCTTGGTGCGATGCTCATCTAGAAGCGGCTTAAGCGGCAGGTCCGTGAGAATATCGCCGTTATAGACAAGAAAGGGATCGTTGCCGAGCAGGTCGCGCACATTGGAGATGCCACCGGCGGTTTCCAGCCGCACAGGGCTCTCATTGCGAAACTGGATCGGTACGCCTCGATAGCCCTGCCCGGGAAAGGCCTGCCCATAGGCTTCGGGAATATGGTGGGTGTTGACCACCAGCTTGGAAACCCCAGCCGCAATCAGGTGATCGAAGGCATAAGTAATGAGGGGACGGTGAAACACCGGCACCAGCGGCTTAGGAAGCTGCTCCGTCAGAGGTCTCAGTCTCTCGCCAATGCCTGCGCCCAATACAAATGCCTGTTTCACGCGCGGCATTTACGCGGACAAGGTGGCGGCGCAAACGGAAGTTGGCGCCTGAGGCTCAAGCCGCCTTTTTCTTTCTCAGCCAGGCCACCAGGGCCACGATGCCCGCTACCGAGACCAAAGTCGCGGTCGTGCCGCCGCCTTGGGAACCCGTGCCGCACAGGGCGCACATGGCATCGGGGGCATCCAGCGTTGCGTCAGCAGTACCAGCTGCGGACTCCTCCGTGATGGGCGGAGGAGCCTTGGAGCGCGGCGTGAAGGTTTTCAGGTCCAGCACGTAGCTCGTCTCTCCTGGAAAGAGGATCTGGAAGCGCTCCACCTTTTTGCCCAAGGCGGTGTTGTGATAAAGCACGCTGAGAGTGCCCGCCGGCAGCGCCTTGATAGAGTAGCCCGTCGACCCCGCAGGCAGCTTGGTGCGCCAGGTGCCGGTGAGCATGACAGGGTCTTCGGGCTGCTTTAGAGGTACATTTTCCGCAGCCGTGAATTCCCAGGAAAGCTCAGGCTTCACCTCAGCCACGGGGTCCAGCACCACCTCCACCACCTTCTGCACATACTCCTGCGCCTTGGTCTTCAGCTTTTCTTGCTGCTCTGCCGGGGTGACGCCCAGATCGGCATTGGTCAGATAGGGGGCCACATTGGGGTCCGGCTCAAAGCTGCGCGGGTCGATCTCGATCTGCAGTAGGTACTCGCCGCCCTGCTCAAAATGGGACCTGACAGCCACGTCCGGCAGGGGGTGCGCCATGCCACTGGGCGTAAAGGCCAAGACGGCTAGCAGACTGAGGCTGGAAACGATTCTATTCATCCGGTCAGCGTGGCACGCCCGGGCCGCTGTGACGACCTTTTTTGAAAAATCCCACATTTTTTTGATTGTCAGGGTGGGCGGCAGTCGTTTTGAATGGGTGTAAATCCGCCTGGTCACTTCCCTGACGGAAAGCTTACCACCTCAACTCAACATGAAATCCATCCTCACTACCCTCGCCGTTCTTGGCCTCTCCGTGTCCGCTTTCGCTGGCTGCGGCAAAACCGAAACCACCAGCGGCAAGCTCAAGTCCGTTGATTCCGACTCTAAGTCCATCGTGATCGAAGCTGACGGCAAGGACGTCAAGCTGACCCTGACCGCCGCCGTCTCCGGCGCTGACAAGCTCGTCGGCAAGAAGGTGACCGCCGTCAGCTCCCACAAGAAGGTGGAATCCCTCAAGGAAGGCTGATCCTATTTTGCGGTGACCTAATCACCTGTTGAGCCCGGAAGCGCCCCTTCCGGGCTTTTTTGTGTCTCAAAGCACGCCAAGCTTGTGCGAATTCGCAATTATTCTTGAGATTAGCTGAAATAATTTGTTTTCTTTATCCTCTTAATCGTCTGAGCACGGGCCCAAAAGCCTCTGCCAGCCACAAGACACCAACACTACCACATCATCATGAAGTCACTTCTCACCCTTGCCCTCGTGTCCTCCAGCCTGCTGCTGAGCAACTGCTCCAACGGCCACTGCATCTTCGCGAAGAAGAAGGAAACCTGCACCTCCTGCTGCAGCGCTCCTGCCGCCAAGAAGACCACGGCTCACGCCGCCTGCTGCGCCACCCCTGCGAAGAAGAAGTAATTTCCAGCACATCGGATCTCAAAGCCCGGAGGGAAACCTCCGGGTTTTTTGTGGCCGCGTCACGCAGATCTTGTCAGCCATTGTGCCTCCTTTGGCAGCAGCTCTTTAAACATGCACGCCGGGTGCAAGTTTAGTCGGATGCCCTCGTAAATCGAATCATGCGACTCAGCCTTTTCTCCGACTACTCCCTGCGCGTGCTCATGTTTGCAGCCCTGAAGGGAGAGGCCTTTTCCCTCAGCGAGGTGGCTGAGGCCTACAGCATCTCGCGGCACCACCTTGTGAAG
Source organism: Prosthecobacter vanneervenii (assembly GCF_014203095.1). Lineage (NCBI taxonomy): Bacteria > Pseudomonadati > Verrucomicrobiota > Verrucomicrobiia > Verrucomicrobiales > Verrucomicrobiaceae > Prosthecobacter > Prosthecobacter vanneervenii. The sequence goes on from NZ_JACHIG010000009.1 coordinate 141,401, forward strand.
GTGGTCAACTATTTGGCCAAGCTCGGTTATTTGGAAACCCGACGCGGCAGAGGCGGCGGCATCTCTCTAGGCATGCCAGCTGAGGAAATCCGCATCGGCATGGTGGTGCGCCGAACCGAGGATTCGCCCATCATCGTGGAGTGCTTCGATCCGCAGCACAATACCTGCCCAATCAATGGCTCCTGCCGCCTCAAAGGCGCCCTGGCCCAGGCCGTAAATGCCTTCTACGAAACCCTCGACCGCCATACGCTGAGCGACCTCGTCGCTGGCAATGCCGGAGCGGGCATGAAAAAACAGCTGCTGCCAAAGGACTGACGCCCCACCTCTCACAGCCATGAACTTCTCGATCCCCCGCACTTCCTGCCAGCGCTCTTTCCTGCTGCGTTTGAGCTTGGTCATGCTGCTCTCAGCTTCCCTCCTCCAGGCCGAGGATGAGTACGAAAACGCCCCCATCCGCTATTCTGAGACCGAGCCCAACGACGCCGCCCAGCGGCTCGAACGCCTGATGGCCGCAGGCAAGGTCAAGATCGACCGCACGGACGCATGGACCGTGCTGCGTGATGTGATGAAGCAATTCGACATCCCGCAGGAATCCCAGGTCATGGTCTTCTCCAAGACCAGCAAACAGAACGACCGCATCAGCCCGCAGACACCGCGCGTGGTTTATTTTGGCGACAACGCCTACGTCGGCTACTGCCTTGGCGGCAGCATCGAGGTGGCCACGGTGGACCCAAAGCTCGGCCCCATTTTTTACCTGCTCGATCCCAACGAAGAACCCTCCAAGCCTCTGCAGTTTCAGAGGGACAACAGCTGCCTGAGCTGCCACGGCGGCCCCTTCTCCCCCGGCGTGCCCGGCGTCATCGTCCGCTCCGTGTATCCAGGACCTGAAGGCCACCCCATCATGAGCCAAGGCAGCACCGTCGTGGACACCACCACCCCCTTCAGTGACCGCTGGGGTGGCTGGTATGTCACCGGCAGACACGGAAACATCCTTCATCGTGGCAACGTCACCGCCACCGAGAAGAACGACCAGAGCATCGACATCAATTTCAAAGCTGGTGCCAACATCTCCAACCTCGGCAAGTTTTTCGACACCAGCCCCTACAAGCGTAAGCAGAGCGATATCGTGGCCCTCATGGTGCTGGAGCACCAGACCAGCGTGCAGAACATCCTGACCAAGGCCAACCACACCTCCCTGCGCGCCATGCACATGCAGACAAGCCTCCAAAAAGAGCTGGGAGAGACTGTCACCACTGAACCCACCGGCAGCGCACGCCGCATCATCGACCACAGTGCCGAGGACGTGGTGGAGGCGCTGCTCTTCAAAGACGAGGCCGCCCTGCCCGAAGGCGGCATTGAGGGAGATCCCGCCTTCCAGACCGCCTTCACCAAAAACGCCCCGCAGAGCAGCGACGGCCGCAGCCTCAAGGACTTCCAGCTCCTGCACCGCCTCTTCAAATACCGCTGCAGCTACATGGTCTATTCCCTCACCTTCCAGCACCTCACCGCCCCGCTGAAGCAGACCGTGCTTAACCGGTTATGGACCATCTTGGACGGCAAGGACACCACCGGTCACTTCGCCTACCTCTCCGAAAAAGAACGCGGCCACATTCGCCGAATCCTGGCCGAGACACTTCCCGGTGTCCCTGATTCATGGAAGAAAGCGGTGGCGGCAAAGTGAGCTGTGCTGCGAGTTGAAAATGTGCGCACCATCTCCACCCTTGCGCCGATGAAACAGCTCCTCGCCCTCCTGCTCCTCGCATTCTGCCTCACCTCCTGTGGAGAAAAACAGCCTCCTGAGGTGGATTTCGCGGACAAGGACATCGAGCTGCTGAACGAAGGCAAGGAGGCCCATTACAAAGGCAAGCCCTACACCGGCCTTGTCCGCAACAAGCACTCCAACGGCAAGACCGCCGGTGAGTACCCCTACCAGAACGGCAAGATGCAGGGGGTGATGAAGGAGTGGTGGGAAAACGGCCAGCAGTCCGCCGAAACGAACTTCGACAACGGCCAGCGCCACGGGCTCAACCGCTACTGGGACATGAAGGGCCGCCAGACCAAGGAGCAGATATACGACCACGACAAGTCCGTCAGCGAAAAGCATCTCTGAACTTGGAACTTTAAACCTGAAACTTTAATCACAAGTTCGTGGCCGCTCCCGTCATCGCGCTGCTCATCATCGCCCTGGTTTCCCTGCTGGTGGTGCGTGTGGGTGCCACGGCGCTGATGATGACCGGCATCAGCTGGGACACCGCCAGCTTTCAGGCCTACTCGGCCTTCTTCGGCGTGGGCTTCACCACGAAGGAAGCTGAGCTGGTGGTCAATCACCCCGTGCGCCGCCGCATCATCCGCGATCTCATTCTTGCTGGAAACGTGGGCCTGACTTCCGCACTGGCCACACTCATCGTGACCCTGCTGCAGAGCAGCTCTGGCGGGGATACCATGCTAATGCTGGGCTGGCTGGCCGCCGGACTGGTGGTGATGCTGATGATCTCGCGCCTCGCGTGGTTTCAAAAAATTCTCGATCACGTCATCCAGCGCACGCTGGAGCGCACCGGCATGGTGCGTGCGCTGGACTATGAGCTGCTGCTGCGCATTCAGCACGGCTATGTGGTTTCGGAGATCGAAGTGCTTGCTGGCACCTTCCTCGCAGGACGCACGCTGCGCGAATCGCGCCCGTGGGACCGAGGAGTCGTCATTCTTGCCATCACGCGCGATGGTAAAACTCACTCCGGAATTCCCGCACGGGATGATCTCATCAAGACTGGAGACATCCTCACTGCCTACGGCAAGGAACCTCATCTTCTGGCCATGACTCAGCCATTTGAGCCCTCCTCCAAAACCTCACCCAAATCATGAACCTCTCCCAGCAAGTCTGCGTTATCACCGGCGGAGCCAAAGGCATCGGTCTCGCCACCGCCCACGCCCTGCTCGCACGCGGTGCCCGTTTAGCATTGCTCGACCTCGAAAACGTGGTGCTGGATCACCCTGACGCTCTCTCCATCCGCTGCGATGTCTCGCAAGCTGCGGAGGTTCAGGCTGCTCTGGATCAGGTCACCGAACAACTCGGCCCCATCTCCGTCTGGGTAAACAACGCGGGTCTCGCACGGCATCGCTGGATACCCGACTACACCGAAGCCGAGATCGATCTCATGCTCGCAGTGAATCTCAAGGGCACCATCCTCGGCTCTCAGGCAGCCCTGAAGTCCATGATCCCGCACCGGCGTGGCCACATCATCAATGTCATCTCCACCGCCAGCCTGCGTGGCATCCCGAGCGAAACCGTGTACTGCGCGGCCAAGTGGGGCGTGCGCGGCTTCACGCAGGGCCTGGCAGAAGAAGCCGCCCCGCATCGCATCCGCGTCACCGCCATTCTGCCCGGTGGTGTGGACACCGCCTTCTGGGACGACGCCTCCCAGCGCCAGGCCCCAAAGCAGCTCTTTCTCAAGCCCGAGCACATCGCCGACGGCATCATTCGCTGCCTGGAGATGGACGACTTCTGCGTCCCGCGCGAGCTGGTGCTGCGCTCTCTGGATGATAGCGACTTCACAGTGAAGCCGGCATAGACCTCGCGCCGCACGAGGATGCGGCATGATTCTCCCGCTACTCACGTATTCTCCCCTGGAAACAGCACCTTCTGGACTCAGACCAACACTGCTGGTGTGCTTGCTCCGAGCGCTTGCGGGTTCTGAATCTTGGGCACCAAATCATGAGCACACCGTTTTTCTCCAGGGCATCCCGGCGCACCTTTCTCAAGGCCGCATCACTCACCGCTCTCGGCAGCATGCCCTGCAGCCAAGCCGCAGAAAACACAGTGAGTCCGAGTCAGGACCCGCCGCCATCCGGCTTTGTCCCGCTCTTCGATGGTCGCACCTGGGCAAACTGGCAGCATGAGCCACATCTCGACGGCGTGTGGGAAATCGCTGATGGCACCATCCGCCTGCGCACCGACGAACCGCCACGCCAGCGCGGCAAGGACTACAACCTCTCCACTGCGAAGCAATACAAAGACTTTGTGCTGCTCATCGACTGGCGTCTCACCGGCAAACCCGTGGTGAAACCGCACCAGTGGCTCATGGACGACGGCCAGTTTCATACCGATGCCGCCGGCAAGGTGATCATGAAGGACAATCTCACCTGGGGAGACAGCGGCATCTACCTGCGTGGTGCACGTGCCGCACAGGTAAACATCTGGTGCCAGCCCTGCGGCAGCGGCGAGGTGGGCACCAAATTCAAGGACACTGAGGCCACGAAAGAAGAACGCATGAAGACCATGCCCAGCGTCCGTGCCGACAAAGGCCCCGGCGAATGGAACCGCTTCTTCATCACCCTGCGCGGCGACCGCGTGGATGTGACGCTCAACGGAGTGGACATCATCCAGGGCGCACGCGTGAAACAGATTCCGGCCGAAGGACCCATTACCCTCCAAAACCACAAGGATGGTGTGGAGTTCCGCCGCATCTTCATCAAGGAGCTCGATCACTAGCCTGCGATCACAAGCTGCAAAAATTTCCACTGCCATGAACACCCGCCGCACCTTTCTGACCTCTCTCGCCGGGCTTGCGGCCACCAGCGGTCACGGCCTCACCCCTTCCCTCATGAACGACGCATTTCAGATCATCCAGAAGCAGATCAAAGACGGCACCCTCGAATCCGCCGTGCTGCATGTGCGCAGGAAGCAGGACACCTTTCAGCAGGCCTTTGGCAAAGCTGCAAATGCCGATGCCATTTTCCTCCTTGCCTCCATCACCAAAACCATGACCGCCACGGCGGTGATGGTGCTGGCGGAGCGAGGCGAACTGCAGATCACCGATCCTGCAATGAAGTTCATTCCCGAGTTCAGCGAAGGCGCGCGCAAGGAAATCACCATCGAGCACCTGCTCACACACACCTCCGGCCTTCCGGATCAGTTGGAAGACAATGCCGCACTGCGCGCACGCCATGCACCGCTGGCAGAGTTTGTGCAGGGTGCTATCCGCACACCGCTGCTGTTTGCCCCCGGCACGAAGTTCCACTACCAGAGCATGGGCATTCTGCTGGCGGCGGAAATCGTGGAGCGCATTACCAAAAATCCGCTGCCAGACTTTCTTGCCAAGGAAGTTTTCACACCTCTCGACATGAAGCACAGCGCCCTCGGACTGGGCCGCTTCAAAATCGCAGACACCATCCGCTGCCAGACCGAGCACGCCGCGCCCGAATCCGGTGCTGGCGATCCCAAAGCCGCCTCTTGGGATTGGAACAGCCCCTACTGGCGCAATCTCGCCGCGCCCTGGGGTGGCGCCCATGGCTCAGCCGGCGACGTGGCTCGATTTCTTGACTCGTTTCTGCATTTCTCCGGCAAAGTGCTGCGTCCAGAAACCGTGCGTCTGATGCTGCAAAATCACAGCGAGGGTCTCGGTGCACGGCGCGGCATCGGCTTTGCCCTGGGCCCAGAGGGCTTTGGCAAAGGCTGCTCAGACAGGAGCTTTGGCCACTCGGGATCTACCGGCACTCTGGCCTGGGCAGACCCGGCCACGGACACCACGTGCGTCATCCTTACCTCGCTGCCGTCTCGCATTTCCGCAGACACGATACTACATCCCGTGTCAGACGTGGTGGCCAGGTCGCGCTGAAATTTCAACGCGCCGCATGCTCGCGGATTTCCTGCTCGCTGAGCGCGTGTTCATAGACGGCCATTTCAGCCATGCGTCCGACGAACTGGCGTGCATCCTTGTTTCCCGCAGCCTCAAACAGGCGGCCAAAGCGCAGCGCACAGGCGGTGGTCTTTTCCGTGCCAAGCAGCTCGGTGTCGCCCACCAGCCTGCCGTCCAGGTACATTTCCAGCGTGCTGCCACGGCGCTGGCAGACGAGATGCTGCCAGCGGTAGGGCGTGTAAAGCGGGGTGCTGTACACATTCATGCCATCCCTGCTCCCAGGAGGCCAGCGGAAGAGAAAGCGCACCCGGCCTGGCCGCAGGGCATTGCGTGCATCGCGCCGCGTCAGTTGCAGCAGTGAGAGCGTGTCGTGCTCATCGTCCAGCGCATGCAGCACCGCCAGCACGCTGCTGTGATACGCATCGCTGGCAAACCAGAGCTCCACCGCAAACTCATCGGGCGGGGTCCACTCGCCATCAGCGCGCAGATACTGCGGTTCATTCTCAGCAGCAAAGGCCAGGCTGCCGTCAGCTTGGGGCAGGATGCCGCCTAGAATGCGCAAAGCTTTGCCGCCCGGACCCGCATCTGCAATACTCCCTTCCGCAGCCGCCTGACCACGCCAGTAGTGCAGCGGTTTGGACTTGAGAATTCGCTGCGCATAATCCGCTCTCATAACAAGCGGAGGGATCCGCAGATCAGGTGCGCTGAGCATCTCACGTGGATCGATGCCGCGCAGCGTTTTCGCCTGTGGGTCCAGCTCCGAAGACTGCTGCGCGCTGAGCAGCCGAGTCCGCAGCGGGCTGCCATCCTTGGAGAGCATCGCCAATTCCGCCTGTCCCTGATAGACCATCACCTGCGTCTTGCCCTGGCCTTCCACATTCACGCCAAACTCCGTCCCCAGATCCACCACCGCACCTCCCGGCGTCTCGATGGTGAACCCCTCCGCTCCTTGATTCACATGTGCACGCACATTGCCACGCCTGCACGTGATGCGCTCGGCATCTTGCAGCGTGATGTCTGCCGGACCTTCAATGTGGACACTGACTCCGCTCAAGAATGCGAGCGTGAGACGTCCGCTCTCAAAACGCAGATTTCCCGCGCCCACCAGTCCTCCGACAAGTGGTTGATTCGCCTGCGCAGCATGCCATTTCACCGCATCCATCCGCACCACCAGCGCGAGATTTTCACGACCTGCGGAGGCCGTGTCTGTCTGCTGCGGCGACTGCACGATGAGCAGTACCGCAAACACCGCCGCCAGACAGGCTGCCAGCGCGGCCACAGGCCGCCACCAGGAGGCCACAAACGGGCGCGGCTGCTGGCGCAGCGCTGCCCGGATTTGCTCCTCGGCAAAGTCTTCTCTCACCGCCGCCAGCCCCAGCTCGTCCTGCAATTCCAGCCAGCGGGGCTCAGGTGCCTGCACAGCCTGCAGGCTTCCAAAGGTGCGCAGTTCCGTCACCAGTTCTTTTCTCAGCGCAGCATCTTCACGCAGCCGCTTCAGCAACTCCGCACGGCGTGCCTCCGTCATCTCTTCGCCAAACCATGCAGCGATGATATCATGCAGCTCCTCAGACATTTTGCACCTCCTTCACGACACACTCCCGCAGGAGCTGGTTGGCACGATAGTGAAGTTGGTAGATCGCCCCGGCAGAGGTTTGCAGCGCTTCTGCCAGCGCCTGCACCTTCATCCCCTCCAGGCCCGCATGCACCACACGCCGCAGCTTGTCCGGCAGCTTGGCGATGCAGCGCAGCAGGGCCTCAATGTGTTCAGGCTTTTCATGCGCGGCCGCTACATCCAGCTCGGCACCCACAATCTCCGCCACCTCGGCACGGAAGCGGTCGAGGGCGCTGGACCTCCGCTGGCTGCTGCGAAAGTGCATGAGCACCTTGTTGCGTGCGATGCCTCTCAACCACGCGCCCATGTCATCGCCACGCTTGAAGCTGTGCAGCGAGCGATACGCCGCGATGAAGGTCTCCTGCGCCAGATCGTCCACATCCCCGGTGTTGAAAACCTGCGCGCCAATGTAGCTGCGCAGCATCAGTCCGTGCGCCTGCACCACCTGCATGAAGGCGGCGGAGTCTCCGCGTGCCACGGCGTCCAGCACGGAATCCATCTGGGAGGGATCAGTCATCAGCCACAGTTTGCCGCAGACTCGCGGATCTCACACAAAAACATTTTTTGTGAGATCCCCGCCTTGGCGGCAAATCAGTCATCATAGATCACGTTCTTCTGGCACGTTATTTCCACCATGACCAAGTTCACCAGCCTCCTTCTGCTTTCCGCCCTCGGCCTCCACGCCGCCGAAGCTCCCGTGCCGGCCAAGATCGAGTTCAATCGCGATGTGCGGCCCATCCTCTCAGACAACTGCTTCTACTGCCATGGCAACGACCCCAAGCACCGCGAGGCCGACCTGCGGCTTGACATCCGCGAGGAAGCCCTGAGCGCCAAGGCCTTCATCCCCGGCAAGGGCGCGGAGAGCGAGCTGGTCTCACGCATCCTCACCACCGATGAGGACGACCTCATGCCGCCGCCGGATTCCCACAAAAAGCTCACGCCGCAGCAGAAGGAGATCCTGAAAAAATGGATCGACCAAGGAGCGGCCTACCAGCAGCACTGGGCTTATGAAAAGCCGGTGAAAGCTGCTGTTCCCGCAGGTAAAAACGGCGTGGATGTTCTGGTGCTGAAGCGCCTGGCCGAAGTCGGACTCAAGCCCTCACCTCAGGCCGATCCCCGCACGCTCATCCGCAGACTCTACCTGGATCTGATAGGCCTGCCGCCCAAACCGGAGGAGGTGGCCGCCTTTGAGCGCGATCACTCCCCTGCCGCATACGCAAAGCTCGTTGACAGCCTGCTCAAAAATCCGCACTTCGGCGAACGCATGGCCATCGGCTGGCTGGATGTGGTGCGCTTTGCCGACACCATTGGCTACCACAGCGACAACCCGCACAATGTCTGGCCTTACCGCGACTACGTCATCAACGCCTTCAATAGCAACAAGCCCTTTGACCGCTTCACCATCGAGCAGATCGCCGGCGACTTGATGCCAGACGCCAGCCAGGAGACACGCGTGGCCTCCGCCTTCAACCGCCTGCTGCTCACCACCGAGGAGGGTGGTGCCCAGGCCAAGGACTACGAGCAGCGCATGCTGACCGACCGCGTGCGTGCTGTAGGCAATGCATGGCTGGGGCAGACCACCGGCTGCAGCCAGTGCCACGATCACAAGTTCGACCCCTGGACCATGCGCGATTTTTATTCCCTCGGTGCCTTCTTTGCCGACATCAAGGAGCCGATCCTTGGCCGCCGCGAGCCCGGCATGCTGGTGCTGGATAAGGCAGGGCAGAAGAAGCAGGCGGACATCGCCCAGCGACTAGCCGCACTGCAGGCCGACTTTGCCAAGTCACGCCCGGAGCTCGCCACAGGTCAGGCGGCGTGGGAAAAGCAGGCGCAGGAAGCCGTGACCTCCAGCAGCCAGTGGCAGCCGCTGAAGCAGGTCACTGCAACCTCGGCCAAGAAAAACGTCACCCTCAAAGCAGACAAGGAAGGCGTTATCCGCGGCACCATCGACGCCAAGCGCAATGAGCGGAAACAGAACGACGGCACCGATACCTACACCCTTACCGCCAAGCTGCCTGCAGGTACCACCGGAATCCGCATCGAGGCTCTGAAGGAAAAGCTGCGCGGCATCGGCCTCGCATCTAATGGCAACTTCGTGCTGAGCGAGATCGCCCTCACCAGCGGTGGCAAAAAGCAGTCAAGAAAACTCACCGTCTCTCACGCCAGCGCCACCTATGAGCAGAAGACCTTTCCTGCATCAGCCGCTATCGACGGCATCGCAGATCAAAAGAACAACGGCTGGGGCGTGTTGGGCGGCACCGGAGCTGATCAGGCGCTCTATCTTGAATTGGCGCAGCCACTCGCTGAAGCCGACTCCGCGGTCTCTTTCACGCTCACTTTCGCCTGGGGAGACAATCACGAGATCGCCAACCTGCGCCTGAGCACCACCAGCGCGCCCAAGCCCATCCGCGCCCCCGGCACCGCCCTTCCCTCCGCTGAGATTGCCGCCATCCTGAAGACCGCACCTGAAAAGCGTACCGCTGCACAGAAAGGCCAGCTCTCCGCTGCCTACAAGCAGATCGCCCCTGAGCTCCGCGAGCTTCGCTCCAAAATCGCCACCGTGGAAAAAGAGAAGGCAGATTTCGAAAACAGCGCACCCAAATGCATCGTCTCAGTCAGCGACATGAACAAGCGCACCGTGCGCATCCTGCCACGCGGCAACTGGATGGATGAAAGCGGCGCGGTGATGAAGGCCGCCCTGCCCGGCTACCTGCCCAAGCCCAAGATCGAAGGCCGCGACCTCACCCGTCTCGATCTGGCGCAGTGGCTCGTCTCCAAGGACAATCCTCTCACCGCCCGCACCGTCATGAACCGCCTGTGGAAGCAGTTCTTCGGCATCGGCTTGAGCAAGGTGCTCGACGACCTCGGTGCCCAGGGCGAGCCCCCGGTGAACCCAGCACTGCTGGACTGGCTGGCCTGCGAGTTCATGGACAGCGGCTGGGACATGCAGCACATGATCCGCATCATCGTGGATAGCGCCACCTACCAGCAAGTCTCCACCTCCACAAAGGCACTGAGCGCCGCCGACCCCTACAATCGCGAATGCGCCCGCCAGAGCCCCTTCCGCCTGGATGCCGAACTCGTGCGTGACAATGCCCTCACCATCTCCGGCCTGCTCGTTCCAAAAATCGGCGGCCCCAGCGTGAAGCCCTATCAACCCGCCAAGTATTGGGAAAACCTGAACTTTCCCACCCGCGAATGGCAGAACGACAGTGGCGAGGGCCTCTATCGCCGTGGCCTCTACACCTGGTGGCAGCGCACCTTCCTCCAGCCCTCCCTGCTGGCCTTTGACGCCCCCAGCCGCGAAGAATGCGTGGCCGAGCGCAACCGCTCCAACATCCCGCAACAGGCCCTCGTGCTGCTGAATGACCCGACCTATGTCGAGGCCGCTCGCTCCTTCGCCGCCCGCGTTCTTTCCGAATGCAACGGCGACACTAGCCAGCGCATCACCTGGGCCTTTGAGCAGGCTTTGCAGCGCAAGCCAAGCACCGAAGAGTTGCAGACACTGACCTCTCTCCACGACAAGCAGTTCGCCGATTATCAAAAAGATGCCGCCTCTGCCGAAGCCCTGCTCAAAACCGGTGCAGCCGCAGTCCCTGCCAGCCTTAACAAGAGTGAGCTCGCAGCCTGGACACATGTCACACGCGTGCTGCTCAATCTGCACGAAACGATCACCCGGAGCTGAACCATGAGCACCTTTTCTCCACTCACACGCCGAGCCATCCTCAGCCGCACCGCACAAGGTCTCGGCGGCGTGGCACTGGCCTCGCTTCTTCAGCCGCAGCTTTTGCGCGCAGCTTCTCAAGGAGTGCTGGGTCGTCTTCCGCTGCCGCAGAAAGCCAAGCGCGTCATCTGGCTGACCATGGCGGGCGGGCCTTCCCAGCTCGAGCTTTTCGACTACAAGCCCAAGCTCGCGGAGATGGATGGCAAGCCCATGCCGGAATCCTTCACCAAGGGCCAGCAGCTTGCCCAGCTTCAGGGGCAGAAGCTTGTGTGCAAAGGACCCATGTTCAGCTTCCAGAAATATGGCCGCTGCCAGATGGAGCTCTCCGAGCTGCTGCCGCACATCGGCAGTGTGGCGGATGACATCTGCCTCGTGCGCTCCATGACCACCGAGGCGATCAATCACGACCCCGCCCACATGTTCATGAACACCGGTGCTCAGATCGCCGGACGCCCGAGCATGGGCGCGTGGGTAACCTATGGTCTCGGCAGCGAGGCCGATGACCTCCCAGGCTTTGTGGTCATGATGTCCACCGGCAAGGGCCGTAATCCCCAGCCCATTGCCGCACGCCAGTGGAGCAGCGGCTTCCTGCCCTCCAAATTTCAAGGCGTGCAGCTCCGCTCGCTGGGCGATCCTGTGCTCTACCTCACCAGTCCAAGCGGCGTCACCCGCGAGCGTCAGGGCCGCGACTTTGCCGCCATCAACTCGCTGAACAAGCAGCATGCCTCGCTCTGCGACGATCCCGAAATCGCCACCCGAATCGCCCAGTATGAAATGGCCTTCCAGATGCAGGCCAGTGTGCCGGAGCTGATGGACATCAGCGGCGAAGGCGCCAAAACCCTGGAGCTCTACGGCTGCCAGCCCGGCGATGGCTCCTTCGCCTCGAACTGCCTCCTAGCCCGCCGCCTCGCGGAGCGCGGCACCCGCTTCATTCAACTTTACCATCGCGACTGGGACCACCACAGCCTGCTGCGCGAGGAACTACCCCTGCGCGCCAAAGAAGTGGATCGCGCCTGCGCGGCACTCATCAAGGACCTCAAGCAGCGCGGCATGTTTGACGACACCCTCATCGTCTTCAGCGGCGAGTTTGGCCGCACCCCCATGGCCCAGGGAAACAAAGGCCCTGTAGGCCGCGACCACCATAACAAAGCCATGTCCATGTGGCTCGCCGGAGCAGGCATCCAGCGCGGCGTCACTTTCGGCAGCACCGACGATCTCGGCTACGCCGCTCAGGAAAACATCACCACTGTGCACGACCTCCACGCCACCATGCTCCACCAGCTCGGCATCCAGCACGACGCCTTCAGCTTCAAATTCCAGGGACTGGACGCCCGCCTCTCTGGCGTGGAAGGAGCCAAAGTCATCAAGAAAATCCTCGCATGAAATTCGCCCCATTCCTTTTCCTCGCCGCATCCCTCAGCGCCTCCGCCTTCGACATCACCATCGCAGACAAAGACCACGTTGATGTCTCCGCCGGTGGCAAGGTCGTGGCCCGTCTCATGATGGCGAACGATCTGAGCACGCCGGAGAAACACCACGAGACCTACAAGCCCTACCTTCACGTCTTCGACTCCAGCGGCACGACCCGTCTGACGAAGGGCCACGGCTTCAATTTCACCCATCACCGCGGCATCTTCCTCGGCTTCAGCAAGATCAGCTACGGCGGCAAATCCTATGACCGCTGGCACATGAAAGGCGGCGATCAGGTCGTCACCAAAGTCGCTCCAGGAGACTCCAGCTTCACCGCCTCCATCGACTGGCAGGGAGACACCAAGGACGCCTTCCTTACAGAGGAACGCCGATTTACCTTCTCCACTCCGGCAAAGCCCTTCTACCTCGGCATCGACATGACCAGCGCCATCAAGCCCGTCAGCGGCGAAGCCGAGATGAGCGGAGACCCCGAGCACGCGGGCGCGCAGTTCCGCCCCTCGGAGAAGGTCGACACCAAAACAACCACCTACATCTTCCCCGGCGAAAACATCGATGCCCACAAGGTCAAGGACCTGCCCTGGGCCGCCGAGATCTTCACCGTCGAGGGCAAGACCTTCACCGTCGTGATCCTCAATCATCCCGACAATCCGAAAGATACCGCCACCTCCGCCTACCGCGACTACGGCCGCTTTGGCATGTTCCCCAAAGGCAAAGCCACGCCCGAGTCCCCCTTCAAACTGCACTATCAGTGGCTCATTGCCGAGGGAGACGTGCGCGATGCCGCCGCATTACAAGAGGCCTGGAACGCCTTCGCAGGAAAAAATATGCCCGTTCCCGCGCTGACCATCAAAGTCTCGGAGCAGCCAAAGCCCAAGAAGGAAAAATGAGGCGGCCCCAGCGACTCCAGAAATACCAAAATTGGTTATTGAGCGACTAGGATTCGACCGGAATTTTGGTTGGTTACTCTGCCCCGCTCACAAAAAACGCGCCCCCATGCCTTCCCCCAGGTTTACCACCCTCACGTCGCTGCTACTGCTGACGACACCCTTCCTCACTCCCGCTCTGGCCATTAATGAAAAGAACGCCGGCCCGGAAAAGGTCGAGCTGAAGTTCAAGCTTCCGCCTCCCACCCCTCTCTCTTGGGAGGAGGAGATGAAGACCTTCAAAATCGAGAAAGGCTTCCGCATCGAGCTCGTGGCCAGCGAGCCCATGATCGAGTCCCCCATAGCAGTGAGTTTTGATGACCAGGGCCGCCTCTACGTGGTGGAAATGCGCGGCTACATGCACGACCTCGCCGGCGCTGGCGAAACCGAGCCCACCGGCCGCATCTCCCTGCTGGAAGACACCGATGGCGACGGCCGCATGGACAAGGCCACTGCGTTTCTCGACAAGCTCGTCATGCCCCGCGCGGTCATGGCCGTGAACGGCGGCGTCCTCGTTGCCGAGCCGCCCAATCTCTTGTTCTGCAAAGACACCGACGGCGATGGCAAGGCCGATGTGAAAGAGGTCGTGACCAGTGACTACGGCACCCTCGGCGGCCAGCCTGAGCACATGGCCAACACTCCAGTCTGGGCCATGGACAACGCCATCTGGAGCGCCGGTTACTCCACCCGCTTCAAGCTGCGCGGCGGCGTGTGGCAAAAAGACAGCGGCCTCGGTCGCGGCCAGTGGGGCCTCTGCCAGGACAACTACGGCAGACTCTACTTCAACTACAACTCAGACATGCTGCGCGCAGACCTCCTGCCCACGGAGGCCTTCACTCGTAATCCGCTCCTGCGCAACGCCTCCAGCATCAACGCCAAGGTGGCTGCGGATCAGACGCTCTTTCCCTCCCACCCCACACCAGGAGTAAACCGTGGCTATGATCCCAAATCTCTCCGCGCCGACGGCACGCTGACCAAGCCCACCGGCACCTGCGGCGCACTCATTTATCGTGGCGATGCCTTCCCTGCCGCCTATCGCGGCAACGCCTTCATTCCCGAGCCCTGCGCCAATCTGGTGAAGCGCTTCACCATGAGCGAAAATGACGGCATCGTGAAGGCCACCAATACGGCCAAGACCACCGAATTCCTCACCTCCACCGATGAGCGCTTCCGCCCCGTAAACGCCGCCGATGGCCCCGACGGAGCACTCTACATCGTGGACATGTATCGCGGCATCATCCAGCACCAGAGCTTCCTCACACACTACCTCATCGCCAACATCAAGGACCGCAAGCTGGAGACTCCCTTCAATCAGGGCCGCATCTGGCGCATCGTGCCAGACACCAAGGAGCGCCCGCAGCCCGTGAAGGTAAGCAAGGAAGCCAAGATGCTCACGCACGCCAACGGCTGGGTGCGCGACACCGCCCAGCGCCTCATCGTGGAATCCAGCGATTCCTCCGCCATTCCATCGCTGAAAGAGCTACTCGCCAGCGACTCTCCGATCACACGTCTGCACGCCCTGTGGACGCTCGACGGCCTCTCCGCCGCCACACCAGATCTGCTCCGCACCGCGCTCACAGACAAAGACGCCCAGGTGCGCGCCGCCGCCGTGCGCATTTCCGGTCGCGACCTCGCACCCGACCTCATCGCGCTCACCTCCGAAAAAGACGCCCTCGTTCTCGCGCATCTCGCCATCAAGCTCACCTCCTTCAATCTCCCAGATGCCGACACCGCCGTGGCCAAGCTGCTCTCCATCAACGGTAAAAACGCCCTCGTCCGCGAAGGTGCCCTGACCGGCCTGCGTGGCAGAGAGGCAGCCTTTGCCAAGCTGCTGGCCGCCCAGCTTTCCAAATCCAACAGCGCCAGCATCACCCCTGTGATCGAGGCACTCGGCGCTCTGCTGGCATCCGCCAACAAGGCCGGTCCTTTTGAAGACATGCTTGAGCTGGCCGCAGCACAGCCGCAGGGCGGTGCCATTCAGGTGGCCGCCATCAAGGGCCTCGCCACTAGCAGCGCTGATCCAAAATCCAAAACCACGCCCAAACTGCTCTGGCTGGAAGCCGAGCCCGCCACGCTCAAAACGCTGAAAACCGCGATGACGGACAAGACCTCTGCCAAACTCTTCACCAGCGTGGAGGCCCGTCTCGCCTGGCCCGGCAAACCCGGCGCACCACCACCGCCGAAAATCGTTCCTCTAAACGAAGCGCAGACCGCCCTCTATGAGAAAGGCAAAACCATCTACGCCACCCTCTGCGCCGCCTGCCATCAGCCTCACGGCTTTGGTCTGGACGGCCTGGCCCCGCCGCTGGTGGACAGCGAGTGGGTGCTCGGCAAAGCGGAGCTGCCCGCGCGCATCATCATGCACGGACTCGCCGGTCCGGTGAAAGTCGGGGGCCGCAGTTTCAATCTGGCCATGCCTCCCCTGCCCCAGCTTACCGATGAAGATGTCGCTGGTGTGCTCACCTACATCCGCCGCGAATGGGAGCACAATGCCTCCCCTGTGGACACCAAGGCAGTCACTGCCATCCGCACACAAACCAAAGGCCGCACGGTCATGTGGACGGAACAAGAATTGAAAAATTTGGGCAAGAAACCGAGTTCAAAGTAATCATGCAAACGCCATCCCCGCTCCATCGTCGCGCCTTCCTCGGCAGAACCTCCCAGGGTCTTGGAGCGGTGGCACTTGCCTCCCTGCTTGAGCACACCCAGGCCGCTCCCACACGAGGCGTCCTGGGCACCCTGCCCCTGCCGCAAAAAGCCAAGCGCGTCATCTGGCTCACCATGGCAGGTGGCCCCTCCCATCTGGAGACCTTTGATCCCAAGCCCAAGCTGGCTGAAATGGACGGCAAGCCCATGCCTGAGTCCTTCACCAAGGGCCAGCAGCTTGCGCAGCTCCAGGGCAAACCCCTGAACTGCTTCGGCCCGCAGCATCCCTTTGCCAAGTTTGGCAAAAGCCAGATCGAAATTTGCTCTCTCCTCCCGCAGATCGGCAGCGTTATCGACGACATCTGCCTCATCCGCTCCATGACGACGGATGCCATCAATCACGATCCGGCGCACATGTTCATGAATACCGGCTCGCAGATCGCCGGACGCCCCAGCATGGGCTCATGGATCACCTACGGTCTGGGCACCGAGGCCTCAGACCTTCCAGGCTTCGTCGTCCTGACATCTCTCGGCAAAGGCGGCCAGAATCAGCCCATCGCCGCCCGCCAGTGGAGCAGCGGCTTCCTTCCCTCCAAATACCAGGGCGTGCAGCTTCGCGCTCAGGGCGACCCCGTTTTGTATCTCACAAATCCCGGTGGCATCTCTCGCGATCAGCAGGGCCGCGATGTCGCCGCCATCAATGCGCTCAACAAGCAGCGCAGCAGCCTGGTGGACGATCCCGAGATCGCCACCCGCATCGCCCAGTACGAAATGGCCTTCCAGATGCAGGCCAGCGTGCCAGACCTGATGGATGTCAGTGCTGAAGGCGCAAAAACTCTGGAGCTCTACGGCTGCCAGCCCGGCGACGGCTCCTTTGCCTCCAACTGCCTCCTCGCACGCCGTCTGGCAGAGCGCGGCACCCGCTTCATCCAGCTCTATCACAAAGACTGGGACCACCACGGTGGTGTCAAAGAAGGCGTGGCCCTCAAGGCGCAGGAGATCGACCGCGCCTGCATGGCGCTCATCACCGATCTCAAGCAGCGCGGCATGCTGGAGGAGACTCTCATCGTCTGGGCTGGCGAATTTGGCCGTACCCCGATGTCCCAGGGAGGCAGCGGCCGCGACCACCACAACAAGGCCATGTCCGTCTGGCTTGCAGGCGCAGGCATCCAGGGAGGCATCGTCCACGGCTCCACCGACGATCTAGGCTACGCCGCCATCGACAAAGTCACCACCGTTCACGATCTCCACGCCACCATGCTGCATCAGCTCGGCATTCAGCACGATGCTTTCAGCTTCAAGTTCCAGGGCCTGGACGCACGCCTCAGCGGCGTGGAGGGAGCCAAGGTCATCAAAGACATTCTCGCGTGAAATGACGAATCAGTGACAAATGCCGGACGGCCAAAAACCTTGGCACATTCGGAATTCATTCGTCATCCTTGGTCCCATGAGCTTTCGCACCTTCGAATCCGCCTCCATCGGCAACGGCATTCATCACGTCACGGTCAAATCCGCCGCACTGCACCGCCGCGCAGACATCAGCTTTTACGTTCCTCCTGATGCTGCTGTAGAAAAGCTCCCCCTCATCATACTCCTGCACGGAGTTTACGGCAGTCACTGGGCCTGGTTGTACAAAGGCCGCGCGCATGAGGTGCTGGACCGGCTCATCAAAGAGGAAAACTTTCCTCCCATGATGCTGGCCATGCCCTCCGACGGCCTCTGGGGAGACGGCTCCGGCTACGTACGGCACCGCGATGCCGACTACGCAAGCTGGATCGTCGATGAAGTACCTGACGCCGCTGCTGAGATCGATGCACGCTGTCTGGGTGCCACGCGTTTCATTAGCGGCCTCTCGATGGGTGGATATGGAGCCCTGCGCCTGGGACTGCTGAATCCGAAGAAATTCACAGCCATCAGCGCACACAGCAGCATCACTTACGTACCCCCGCAAATGCGCGATTTTGTGGAGGAGTCACTGGTAGAATTTGAGATCACAGAAACAGACCCGCTGGCGGTCATCGAATGCGCCAAGCTCGCCCCACGCCTGCCCCACTTGCGTTTCGACTGCGGCTCAGAAGACATCCTCATCGAGCACAACCGCACGCTTCACAACGACCTGCAGGCAGCTGGCATTCCCCATGTTTACGAAGAGTTTCCCGGCGGTCACACCTGGGACTACTGGCACGAGCATCTGGCAGACACGCTCCGCTTTTTCAGAGCCTGCCTCACGCTCTAGCTGCTACTTTTTCAAAGACCTCGCCTTGTCGGTATAAAACACCATTGGCAGGCTCAGGTGTTCCCTGTCTCCCACGGGCTGCCCCACGAGCGGGATGGGAATTTTATACGGAAATTCAGGGCTCGGGGTGAAATCCCGGTCAAAGGCCAGCATTGGCCCGCGTGCCACCAGATCGCGCCATTCGGCATAGGGCCCGGTGTAAATGTCCGTGATGCGCTCCACCTTGGCAGACACCGGCGTCATGACAAAGCCTGCCAGCTTCGCTCCGCGCTCCTCCGCCTTGGCTTTCATGACCTCGTAGTCGGCGCGCTGGGTGCAGAGATTCACACAGGGCACATCCCCATACCAGGCCACAAAGGCGGGAGAGTCCGAAAAAGTGTACTCATCCTTCTCCACCAGCTGACGCAGAATGGCGATGCGCTCTGGCAGAAAGGGCGGCCAGTGCGGCGGTATCTTCCCCCCCATGGTCAGGCCAAACTTCATCACCACTGGCAGATTCACCGCCATGGGCAGCGCGGTGATCACCAGCGCCACAAGCGGCGCGCCCCAGCGCGACATGAACTCTCCAGACACCTGAAAACGCGACCACAGCACCACCAGCATCGCTGCGCCAAAGGCGCTCATGGCCGGCATGAGCACGATGTAGAGCGCATTGTCATCCTTTTCACGGTCCGGCAGTCCTAGAAAGCTCATGCCAGCCGCCACGCAGCAAAAAACCACCAGCAGCATCCAGCGTGCAGAGCCGGCATCCGCCTTGCGAAAACGGTGCATGAGCGCCAGAAAAAACAAAAGCGCCGGCACCACATAACCCAGATGCGCAACGAGTGTGGCCATCTCATCCTGCCAGCCGATCCCCACATGCCGCAGCAGGTCATCCACCTGCAGCAGGGGCAGTCCGGGGGAAAAATCTCGCAACAGCATGTCATGCGCCGTGGCGGAGGTCTGCGCCTGCAGAAGCGCCTTCACTCCCCCCAGCGGATCTCCGCAGAGCTGCACATTCCACCAGCCCCAGGCGGCCAGGACACCAGCCGTCGGCAGCGCCACCACGATCGCTCCAGCCTTTCCCCTTGGAAGAAATATCGCCAGCCCGATGAGCACCCCAATCACAATCCAAAGCGCCATCCAGTGGGTCAGCACCATCAGCGCGCATACCACTCCCAAGCTCATCAGCGGGAGAAAAGCCCCCCGATTTTCCACCGCTCGCCCAGCCGCCGCCGCATACAGGCGGAAGGCCAGGGCAAACAAAAACATCAGCAGCCCACGAGGCGCACCGCTGACCATCAGCTCCCAGGCGGGCTCGCATACCAGCAGCGCGATGGCTGCGATGGCCGCCACCTGTTCATCAAACAGCCGCCGTGCCGCACCATGCGTGAAAAAGATGGTCAGCAGATACCAGCACACGCCAAAGCATGCAATCACGCGGTCCAGAATGAAAACAGCCCCTCCTGCCGTGGGGTCATAAACCTCCCAGCGCTTCATGAAGCGAAAGGCCGCAGACCACAGCAGCGGCTGCAGCGGAGGCTGCACGGTCTCCGGCATCGCCAGAGGCGTGGTCTTTTTCTGCTCCGCCTCCATTTGAGCCCAGGCATACGGCTCGATCACATGCGTCTGGTACGAGCCCGTCCTCGCCAGCTGCCGGGCCAGCTGCGCCTGGTTCATGCCCTCAGCGCTGCTCAGTCCACGAAATGTCACAAACACATGCAGCAGCGCCATCACGATGGCGGCGGCATAAAACACCAGTCGTAGCACAGCGCCGGGGCCGGAGGAGTTGGAGGACATGACATTACATGCCACAGCAGGGCACGACGTGCAAAGAGCGAACTCTCCCCTCATTCGTGCGGCTCAAACACCACCCAGGCGCACTCGCGTTTGCCCTCTTCCCCTGCACAGCGCCAGTGCCAGCGGACCACTGGTTTGACAAAGGAGCCCAGCTCCCCCTCCAGGATGCGGAACTGCCCGAGCAGCTGCCCACCATCCCGCACCACGAGCGATCGTGCAGCCACCGTACCGGAGAGCGTACCTCCGCTTTCCAGAATCACGGGGCCTTCACACACAAAATCCCCTGCCACATGCCCGGAAACGCTGATCGCCCGCGCCTTCACCTCATGCAAAAATGTCACGTCGCACCCCGCCGCCACCTCCAGACGGTCGCATACCACGTTGTCGGCAATCAGCCCGTCCATGTCGAAAAGTCGCGATGGCAGCTCAAAGGCCTCCTGCTCCACCCGTTGCAGCTTTTTCAGGCACACCGGGCATGACGGCACGGAAAAGTCCCCTGCGGTCGTAATGACAAAGAGATAGTCGCTCTTCTCCCTCGGCAGAGCACGCACGGCAGCGTCCAGACCTGCAGCATCCACCGCCTCAATCCGCAGCTCCTGAGCCGCTCGCAACGCCGCAGGGCTGAATCCCCCCGGCGCGATCAAAATCCCCCGTACATTGCGTGCCCCCCCCACCTCCTGGGCAAACCTCTGCACTGTCTCCGGTGTCGCCCCCCACTCGTTCCATGGCACCGTCTTCACCATCGCTCGCTGGGCCTTGGCGGATTTGGGCTCCTCGATCATGCCAAAATGCACCGCCCCATCTGGCATCACACGAGATCCAGCCACTTCGCAGCCCGCCTCGGTCGCGATCGCACGTGCCAGCTCAGACACCCGTGCCCAGTCCATGCCCGCGATCAGCTCCGGCGACCACCCGGCCAGTCTGTCCATGCCCCCGGCCCGCCGTAGCGAGAAGCCAGCTTCTTCCAGGGTGGCAAACGGGTCGAGCATGGTGAGCGATAAGGAGGAGGAAAAGGGCCGCGCCAGGCGGCCATCCCGTACCTAAGCACATTCCAGCGGGCACCAACCACCCATTTATTCATTGTCTAGCCCCGCCCAAGTCTATGCGCAGCCATGAGCAATCCGCCTTGCCGCACCTCCAAAACCCTGTTTTCTTCCGCCACTCATGTCGAAGGCAGTCAAAACCGAAGAAACGAAATTTTTCCACACTGGAAGCGCCGCTGAACCATTCACTTTTGCCTCCGGCGTGCAGCTGCCCGGCATTACCGTGGCCTACGAGACCTACGGAAAGCTCAATGCCGCCAAATCCAATGCCATCCTGCTGTTTCACGCCCTCTCCGGCAGCCAACATGCAGCAGGTGTCACCACCGACGTCCCCGGCACAGACGGCCGCTGGACGGAGGACTGCCACAATGGCTGGTGGGATCTTTTCGTCGGCCCGGACAAGGCGCTCGACACCAAACGCTACTTCATCATCTGCGCCAACTACCTCGGCGGCTGCTACGGCAGCAGCGGCCCGGCCTCCATCAACCCGGCCACTGGCAAGCCCTACGGCAGCGACTTCCCCGAGGTGCGCACCAGCGATGTCGTCAAATCCCAGCTGGCTCTGCTGGACTCCCTGGGCATCAAACAGCTCCATGCCGTCATCGGTGCCTCTGTCGGCGGCCTGCTGGCCATCAATCTCGCCACTCTCCACCCCGAACGCGTCAAGCTCGTAGTCCCCATCGCCAGCGGCTGCCGCACCACAGTGCTCACCCGTCTGACGCTGTTTGAGCAGGTCCTGGCCATCGAGAACGACCCACACTTCCGCGGCGGCAATTTCTATGACGGTGCAGCTCCTGAATACGGTCTCGCCCTCGCTCGCATGATCAGCCACAAGACGTTCGTCCACCTGGATGCCATCGAGCGTCGCGCCCGGCAGGACGTCAAAAACGGTGGCGACACCCTCTCGTGGTACCGCGTGCAGCACAATGTGGAGAGCTACATGCTGCATCAGGGCAAAAAGTTCGTGAAACGCTTCGACGCCAACACCTACCTGCGCATCGCCGACATGTGGTTGCGCTACGATCCTCTGCGGGACGCAGGCGTGCAGACCTACCCGGAGCTTTTTGCGCGCAGCGCCGCTGCAGGACAGCACTACCTGGTCTTCAGCATCGACAGCGATTTCTGCTTCTATCCCGAGGAGCAGGCCGAGCTGGTCAGCCACCTCGAAAAAGCCGAGGTGTCCAACATGCACATCACCGTGCACTCAGACAAAGGCCACGATTCCTTCCTCCTGGAACCTCAGCTCTACACCCCCCACCTCTCCTTCCTGCTGGAAGGCCGCTGGAACAAAGGCTCCCTTGCCCGCCCGGTGCCGGAGGTGGAATAATGGTTGCGCGCCAGTCTGCTCCTCAGGCAGCTGGCTGAGCTATTTTGGCGCTGCTTTTCTGTGAAAACGCTTCATAGGCACAATACAGCCAAACGGTGCTGAAGGCGGCGATGATGTCGAACACGACCGCCACTCCGGCTTCAAGCATCCAGTTCGGGATTTCGATCTCAAAGAGTGCCAGTCCGACGTAGAAAAGAATGGGCAGGCATGCCATCAGCAATTGGAGACATAAGATTCCCGCCATCTGCCAGTAATGCCCTTGGACAAGTTCTTCGCTCCGCCTCATGGCAGCAGTCCCGGTGAGGCCCTCACAAACCACCACATTGTCCACCAGCGCCAGCCTGGGAGCCAGATAGAAAAAGGGGAGGATCAGCAGGAGAAATGATAAAAAAAGGAAAAGCGTGCTCAGAAACTGAGTCCACCACATACGGAACCAGTTGCTCAGCCCCGCAGCCAAAGCCTGGCCGATGCCCGCAGGCGTGCCTGCGCTGTGATTCATTGCCACATGGATAACACCTGCTGTGCCAATGACGCCAAACACATTGCCAACAAGCTGGGCAAACTTGAAAGATCGGCGGGTGTCGTTTTCATCGAAAACAAATGCGTCCATGTAGCTGACCAAAAGCTCGCATGGCACCCAGACCACCATGACCGTAAGTGCGATCAGCACAAAATGCTTCCGATAGATGAACCATGCCTTGGACAAAATTTCGCCGCTCCTGAGCGGATCTCTGGAAAAGCCTGCTATTTGAGCAGCAGGTGGAGCATAGGGATTGAGAGATTCGCTCATAGATTGCCTGATTGAGTCTGAATTCACCATTGAGTAGAAGTCGAGAAAAAAGCCTTTCCGCCCTGATTAAATTCATCGCCCATGATTTCGACGCATCTCATCCTGTGAAATTTGCAAATCTTGGCTAAATCTGAAGAGATACGCCCCATATTTCCCCATGTCCTTTCACCTCACATTCCTCGGCACCGGCACCTCTGTCGGTATTCCGGTGATTGGCTGTGACTGTGCCGTCTGCCGCAGCACAGACCCCAGGGACAAACGCATGCGCAGCTCGGTTTACATCCGCACGCCGGAGGCCTCCTGGGTGGTGGATACCGGCCCCGACTTCCGCATGCAATGTTTGCGGGAAAACATTCGCAGCCTGGATGCCGCCATCTTCACGCATCCGCACATGGACCATCTCACCGGCTTTGATGACCTGCGCCGCTTCACCGTGGAGGCGGATCATTTTTTACCAATCTATGGTACCGCGGAATGCCTCGCCGTGCTGGAGCGCATGTTCATCTATGCCTTCAATGGGGAGAATCGCTACCGGGGCTACCTCAAGCCTTTTCCCAAGCCGGTTCACGGCCCATTCCACATCGGCGAGACCACCCTCACTCCGCTGCCTGTGCAGCATGGCAAGGTGGACACCATCGGCTATCTCTTCACACGCGGTGGCAAAAAGCTCTGCGCTTACATCCCGGACTGCAAGACCCTTCTACCACACACGATCGAGCTGCTCCACGGCGTGGACACACTCATCATCGACGCTCTCCGCCATACCCCGCATCCCACGCACATGAGCTTCAGCGAGAGCCTTGAGGTCCAGCGCATGCTACAGCCCCGTCAGACCTGGTTCACCCACATCCAGTGCGAGATCATGCACTCCGTGGAGGATCCGAAGCTGCCGCCTGGGGTGAACATCGCCTACGACGGGCTCAAACTGGAATGGAACGTGCAATGAAAACCTCCGAATGACGAGCAACTTCCCACTGCCCATCAACGAGCCGCCTGCGGCCAGAGTGGCATCGGGCCGGTGTAAATTTCGTCATCTCATCCCAGCGCTGCTCATTATTCCCGCGCTGACTCTTTCCGCCCACGCTCAAAACATTCCTGAGTGGAATGCGGCGGCGGAGACTGCCGTAGTCTTCAACGCCGACTTCCCGGGCTCCGCAGAGCTCGCCTCCTATTACGCCGAGCAGCGCCATATCCCCAAGGAGCGTCTCATAGGCCTGCACTGTTCCAAGGAGGACTCCATCTCGCGTGGCGAGTTCGAGACTCAGATTCGAGGCCCTCTGCTGCAGATGTTTGAGTCCAGACACTGGTGGAATGCGGTGCCTCCCACCCCTGGCACTCCATCTCAGCCCACCGAAAAGGTCCGCGTGCTGGCGATCATGCGCGGCGTGCCTTTCCAGATCCGACGTTCAGCACAAAACCCCAAACAATCCCAGGAGGACGAAGCCAGTGTGGACTCCGAACTGGCAGTGCTCGGGCTTGCCAAACCACCGATCCAAGGCGGCCTGCGCAATCCTTACTTCAACCAGCCATCTCGCTTTCCCCTGGCTCAAAACACCGCTGGCCTGCTGCTCGTAGGCAGACTGGACGGACCGGATGACGCCACCGTAAAGCGCATGATCGATGACGCGCTCGCAGCTGAGCAATCAGGCTTGCTCGGGCGTGCCGTCATTGATCTCGCACTGAAAACAGGGGCTTATCAGGAAGGAGAGGACTGGTTGAAAACCTGCGCAGACTCCTACCGCCGCGCTGGCATCCCGGTTTATATCGACCACTCAGAGGCAGTCCTTCGAGATCACTGGCCGCTGCCAGACACCATCCTCTACTTTGGCTGGTACACCGATCACATCTCCGGAGCCCTGGCTTCTCCCGAGTTTCGTTTCAAGCGCGGGGCCATCGCCTGCCACCTGCACTCTTTCAGCGCCGGCATCATCCGCACGCACGATCAGGCCTGGGTCGGCCCGCTGCTGTCCCATGGGGCCGCTGTCACATTCGGCAATGTGTTCGAGCCCTATCTGGCCCTCACCATGCATTTCGACATCTTCAACAAACGCCTCCTCGAAGGCTTCACCGTGGCCGAGGCCGCCTGGAGTGCCACCCCGGCTCTCTCTTGGATGAATGTCGTCCTTGGCGACCCTCTTTATCGTCCTTTCGGCAAAGCCCTTGGCACCAAGCTCGGAGACGGACCAGATCGTGACTACGCCCTCTATCATGGCATGATGCAGCGCCTGGCAGGCGAGCCCGACGGCCACGTCAAAACCGCACTGACCGAGTTTGCCGAAAAGCGCCAGCGCCCCCGCCTCCTGGAGCTCACCGCCCTGCTAGCCTCGCTTCAGTCCAAGCTGCCTCA
The DNA here is from genome assembly GCF_014203095.1 of Prosthecobacter vanneervenii. NCBI lineage: Bacteria > Pseudomonadati > Verrucomicrobiota > Verrucomicrobiia > Verrucomicrobiales > Verrucomicrobiaceae > Prosthecobacter > Prosthecobacter vanneervenii. The sequence continues at coordinate 166,892 of NZ_JACHIG010000009.1, forward strand.
GGCGCTCGATCTTCTGGAGCATGCTGAATCCACCGCCAAAGAGCCAGCCGAGCTGCTCAGGCTGCGTCTTTACCGCGCCGAAATTCTCCGCCGCAGTGACAAAGCCGATGCCGCGCGCAGCCTGCTGCGCACTCTGCTGAAAGAGGACCCGTTTAAAGACCTGCCCGCCAGAGCCGCCGCAGATTCCCTGCTCAAAGATATGGGCGGCTGAAAACTTCCTGTACCGTGAAAGTGGCGCTCTATGCTAAAACCCGGCCTCTCTCGACCGTTTGAACTCCGCCGTTAATTCGCACGAAACCATGAAGACCACCACGACTGTACTCTTGTCCCTTTGCCTCGCTCTCCAGGCCAGCGCAGAAATCCGCACCTGGAAGGACGCCTCCGGCACCCACGAAATCCAGGCCGAACTCGTCAGCGTGGCGGGTGGAAAAGTCACCCTCAAGCGCCAGAACGGCACGCTGGTCACCCTGGGGCTCACCGCTCTTAGCAAAGAAGACCAGGCCCTGCTCAGCGGTGGCTCCAGCGGCGCTGCACCAGGCGACTGGCCGCAGTGGCGTGGCCCTGCCCGCGATGACGTCTCCAAGGAAACCGGTCTTCTCAAAAAATGGCCCGCTGACGGCCCCAAACGTGTCTGGGTGAATGAAGACGCTGGCCTCGGCTACTCCAGCTTTGCCGTCGTCGGTGGCAAGCTCTACACCATGGGCCTCTATGACGCAGAGGAGAAGCTCATCTGCATCGACACCTCCACCGGCAAGAAGCTATGGGAGACTCCCGTGGGCCCCATTTTGAAAAACGGCTGGGGAGACGGCCCTCGCGCCACCCCCACCGTGGCCAATGGCAAAGTCTATGCCACCAACGGCACCGGTGAAATCATCTGCGCCGATGCCGCCACCGGCAAGAAGGTCTGGGAAAAGAGCCTGACCAAGGACCTCGGCGGTAAAATCCAAGGCTGGGGCTACACCGAGTCCCCTCTCGTGGATGGCGATCTCGTCATCGTGACCCCCGGCGGCTCCAAGGGTGCCGTGGCTGCACTCGATGCCAAGACCGGCAACGTGGAGTGGCAGACCAGTGATGTGCCGGAAAATGCGCAGTACTCCTCCGTCATCCCCATCACTCAGGGCGGCGAACGCGAATACGTGCAGCTTCTCATGAACAGCATCATGGGCGTCTCCAAAGCGGGCAAGGTGCTTTGGAAAACAGAGTTCCCCGGCAAGACCGCAGTCATCCCCACTCCCATCTACAGCGAAGGCCAGGTCTATGTGGCCGCTGGTTACGGCGTGGGCTGCAAATCGGTGAAAATCGAAGGCGGCAGCGTCAGCGAACTCTACTCCAATACGAACATGGTCAACCACCACGGCGGCGTCGTCCTCATCGATGGCCTGCTCTACGGCTACTCAGACAAAGGCGGCTGGACCTGCCAGGACTTCAAAACCGGCGAGATCATCTGGCAGGAAAAGGGCATCGGCAAAGGCGCTGTCACATATGCTGACGGCAAGCTCTACTGCCTCTCGGAAGACACCGGCACCGTCGCTCTTGTCGAGGCCACCAAGAAAGGCTGGCAGGAAATCAGCAGCTTCAAGCTCTCAGCCACCTCCTCTCAGCGCAATCCCAAAGGCAAGATCTGGACCCACCCCGTCATCTCAAACGGCAAGCTCTATCTGCGTGACCAGGAGTTCATCTCCTGCTACGATGTGAAAGGCTGATGAATTTTGACATCAAATCCTTCGGAGGCAGAGCCGCATGGCTCTGCCTCTTTTTTATCCTCGCTCAATGCGGACCGCCACGGCGCACAGAATGGCATCTGCTCGCAGATGAGTTTGCCCCGGCTTGGATAGCTGCCGGAATCCCTGAAGAGGGAGCTATCACCATTCACCATGGCGAGATCACCCTCAGCCCTGGCCAGCCCATGACCGGCGCACAATGGGCTGCCTGGAAATCCGCCGGGCTGCCCACCTCCCGCTACGCCATCGAGTATGAGGCCATGCGCGTGGAGGGAAATGACTTCTTTGGCACCGTGACCTTTCCTGTCGGCGACTCTTATGTCTCCCTCGTCGTCGGCGGCTGGGGCGGCACGCTGGTGGGCATCTCCAGCATCGACGACATGGACGCCAGCGAAAACACCACCACCGGAAACGCCTTCTTTGAAAACAATCGCTGGCACAAAATACGCATCGAAGTACGCGATGATGAACTTCGCGCCTGGATCAACGACAAGCTTTTCGTGAACACCAGCACACGCGGGCACAAGCTCGGCCTGCGCGCCGGAGACATTGAAAAATGCACTCCATTCGGTTTTGCCAGCTACGCCACTCAGGCGCGTATTCGCCAGGTGCAGATACGCCGCCTCTAAACTGTCAGACCTGAGGCTTGACCTTACAGGCCCACCCCATATCCTCCTAAATCATGGCAACCGAGCACATTCAAAGAGGTCAGGTCATTTTCCGTGAAGGAGACAAATCCCAGGAGGCTTACTTCATCATCAGCGGCCTGGTGGAGATCACCATCAACACCTCGCACGGTGTCCAGTCCCTCGCCAAGATGGGCCCGGGAGAAATCTTCGGCGAGATGGGCATGATCATGGACCGCCCACGCTCGGCCACAGCCACAGCACTCGAAAACACCACGCTGGAAACCATCGCCGAAGAAGATTTTGAGCAGCAGATCATCCAGCGCTCGGATCGTCTTCATGTGTACCTGGCCACGCTCTTTGAGCGCATCCGCCGCACCGACCTGCTGCTGAGCACCACCACCAACGCCACCGTGCCACTGGTCAGCAAGCCCAAGCCGCCCAAGGAACCCGTCTTCCGCGTCAAGATTCATTCCCACTATGGTGAAACCGGCTTCAACCATCCGCCGGTGGAAAAAACCATCACCAAGCTGCCCTTCCGCATCGGCCGCAGCTACTTCGACACGGCCGTCTCTTCCCTCGCTCGCAACGACCTCTCACTTGAGGATGTGCATCCCCACCAGCTTTCGCGCAATCACTGTGAGATCGACTTCGAGAACGACCATTTTGTCCTGCGCGACCGCGGCAGCAAACTGGGCTCCTGGGTGAATGGGGAGCACGTTTCCGTCGATTCAGGCTGCATCAGCGCCTCACTGAAAACAGGCGAGAACAAAATCATCTTTGGCAACGCCGACAGCCCGCACCGCTACTCCATCACCATCGAGGAGCTGCAATAAGCAGCTCCTGGCAGGCGGTGCTCTCCGCGCAGCTTAAAGCGTGCGCTTCACTTCATCGGCACGGTAGCCGAAGCCCGGTCCTCGGATCGTGCTGAGGTCCACGATGCCGTTGCGGCGTTGGAAAAGTCCAGGGTGGATCTCCTGCTCAGGCAGCGATGCATCAGGGTAGAACTGCATGGCATTGCACTCCACGCCTTGGATCGTGCCTGCATGCGCAGCCAGTCGCACGTGCGGGATCATGGCCAGCATCGGATTCGTCAGGTCCTGCACCATCAGCGGCATGCCGTGGGCCTTGGCCCAGCAAAGGCTCAGCAGCGCACCAGTCTGCGTCTTGCAGGTCTTCAGAGCCACGCCCGACCAGCCAAGACGACGGCCCAGGCGCACAAACTCCCAGTCATGCGCGCTTTCATCCAGGAACAACGGCTTGCGCGCCGAGACGCTGCGCACGTCGATCTGGTGCGCTTCCAGATCATACGGGAAAGGCTGCTCCACGTACAGAGTGCGGGCATAGATCTCCGGCTCATCGCGCAGCAGCTTGTCCAGGATGTCATTCACATATCCTGGCTCCTTCACCGTGCAGTTGAAGTCGGCGCTCAGCCATTTCACACCATTGGCAAACCCGATCTTCCCGATGCGCTGCATGCGCTCATAGTCCCAGGCCGCATCCGTGCCCCGCAGCTTCACCTTGAGGCACTTCAGCCCGTCTCGCTGAATCCAGTCCGCCAGGAGCAGTGGGTGGGCGTCCTTGGGCTCAGAGCCGGTCAGATCCGCCGCCTCCAGCGCATCCACTCCGCCGACCAGATGCCATACCGGCAGCTGCTTTGGCGCGTCCATCACCAGATAGTCCTGCGGATAACGTCCCTTGAAATCAATGCCACTGCCTTCCTCCGGCGTGATGTAGGCAGAAAGATCACGGCTCATGAACTCCGCATTATAGGTGGCGTAGATGTCACGGTTGTGCAGAACGCCATAGGCGTCATGCACGGCGATGTCGAAAGCGCTGAAGGCCACCAAAGATCCCAGGTAGGGCATCTCGTCTCCACCAGCAGCCGCATTGGCCTCCTTCAGCGTGGCAGCCAGCGGACCGTGCATGAAATCCGCACCGATCTCCATCGGATGGCCGGAAAAGCCGCTTTCCACCAGCCGCGTGGCCAGCAGGGTGGAAAAGTCCTTCATGCGCTGCGCACGCACCGCCACGCTCAGGCTGCTGGGCCACACCCAGGACACGCTCAGCGGCGTCTCACCCCAGCCCTGCGCCGTTTTGCCGCTGCTGTCTGCAACTGTCACTCGCACCCGCAGGCACACGGCACTCGTCACGGTCTCGGGGCCAAATTTCAGTGGCACGCGCATCGTGACAGGCAGGAAATAAACTTCGGCAGCGGTGACTCGGATGTCTGTAGGCTTGGTGGAGGGCATGCGGGCAAATTGAAGCGCAGCCACACGCCCGCAAAGAAAAGCTGTGTCACCGCATCCATTTCTTCTGCAATGCATGGCTTTGCATCGGCGTTTGTTTCACGGCTTCCCCAGTCCATGCTGAGCCCCGTGAAGCCCCAATTTTCATCTCCATGCGCATTTGGGATCTGCACTGTCACATGTCCGGCGTCCCCGGCCTCACGCCGGAGGAGCGTCTCAGGGCGCTCCTCGTCTATGCCGACCGCATGGGCATCGAGCGCCTCTGCGTTTACATGGGCTTGAAGTGGTCGCAGGATCCCTCGCCAGCCGATCTCGTGCAGCAAAACAGCGAGGTGCTGCGCGCCATCGCCAAATACCCCGACCGTGCCTTTGGCTTTGTTTATCTCAGCGCCAAACATCCGGAGGAAAGCCTGATGGAGCTGGAGCGCTGCGTGGCCAATGGCCCCATGGTAGGAGTGAAACTCTGGGTTGCTGAAAAGTGCAGCGTCCCTGACATCGACGCTATCATCGGCCGCGCAGCTGAGCTCAAGGCCGTCATCTTCCAGCACACCTGGTTTAAAACGAACGGCAATTATGCTGGTGAATCCACTCCTGATGATCTCGTGCAGCTAGCCAGGCGCTTCCCCGATGTCCCCATCATCTGCGGCCACACCGGCGGCACCTGGGAGCTGGGCATCCGCGCCATCCGTGCCCAGAAGAATCTATACGCCGACCTCGCCGGCTCAGACCCCACCGCCGGCATCACCGAAATGGCCGTACGCGAGCTTGGTGCTGACCGCGTCATCTACGGCAGCGACTGCGGCGGACGTAGCTTTGCCAGCCAGCTGGCCAAGGTTCACGGCGCGCAGATCAGCGACGCCGACAAACAGAAGATCTTCTGCGACAATCTGCGCGGCCTCATGCTCCCAATCCTGAAGGCCAAAGGCATTCAGGCGTGACACACATCAGCTCTTCTTTTTCCCAAAGCCAAAAAGACGTTTGAAGAAGCCGCCTTCGGACTTTGTCTCGGCTGTGTCCGTGGTCGGCGCATTCGGCCCGGCCAGACGACGGCCGCTTGCATCAGCTTTCTCTTTCGTCGGCTTGGCAGCAACCGGTGCTGGCCGCCCTGCGGGCGTGGGCAGGGTGGCCGTCCACCATGCGGGAGCCAGCGCAGCCACTGTTTGCCAGGCCTCCAGTCCTGCATGCCATACGAGCGAGTCGGACGACAACTTTTTAGCGCGCGCCATCTCTCCCATGGCCAGGTCATCCATCGGGCCTTCCGCCGCGCCTGCGTTGTTGTAGTACCAGTTCATGAGAGATGCGTGGTAGAGGTTACGTAGCCGGTAATGCTGCGCAAGCCGGGAGGAACCGCTTTTCTTCCCTGCCACCTCATTCTAGCCACCACTCCATGAACCGCCGGAATTTCATTCTCACCTCCAGCGCCGCGCTGGCCGCCGCATCCCTTCACGCGGCAGACGAGGCCAGGCTCACCGACTGCCATGTCTATCTTGGAGCCAATCCTTTCCGCAAACTCGGCGCTGAAAACCGCGATGAGTTCATCCAGGCCCTCGGCAAACGCGGCGTGACAGACGCATGGGCAGGTTCCTTCGAGGGCCTCCTTCGGCGCGATGTGGCTGCTGTGAACCGCTCGCTGGCTCAGGCCTGCCAGGGCACCATGCTGCGTCCCTGCGGCACCATCAATCCCACCCTGCCCGATTGGCAGGAGGATGTGAGACGCTGCACTGAAGACCACGGCATGCGCATCATCCGCCTCCATCCCAATTACCATGCCTACGATCTCAAGACGCCCGCCTTCCGCGAGCTTCTCGCCTTGTCGGCAAAACACCGGCTGCTGATCCAGCTGGTGGTGCAGATGGAAGACGAGCGCACTCAAAATCCAGTGGTGCGCGTCGCCCCGGTGGATCTCCAGCCGCTGCCCGGCATCCTCCAGGAAATAAAGGACGCACGCGTCATGCTGCTCAATGCCAATTCCGCCATGCTGCTGCGCCACGTGCAGACCTGCCCAAACCTCTGGCTCGATTTTGCCATGATCGAAGGCGTAGGTGGCGTGGAAAACCTCCTCAAAACCTGGCCTCAGGACCGGCTGGTGTTTGGCTCCTACGCCCCCGTTTTCTACTGGGAGTCCGCCCGCTTGAAACTGCAAGAGTCCGCGCTCTCTCCCGCTCAGTCCGCCGCCGTACACTGGCAAAACGCCACCGCCTTGCTGACCTGAGCCCCGGCCTCAGCCTACGCAGCCATCCGCAGAGGCTGTGTGGCAAAGCGCGGACTCCGCGCTCCCAGCAGCAGATCGCAGAGGCGTGCCGCTGCATGACCGTCTCCAGACAAATCACGCGCACGACCAGCGCTGGCATGCCAGGAGTCGTCTGTCAGCGCGGACTGCAGCACATTGCGCAGGCTTTCCACCGCAGATCCGGCATGGCGCACCACCCCGCTTTCCACGGCCTCAGCACAGAGCCATCCCTCATTCATCACGATCATCGGCACCCCCAGGGAGGCCGCTTCCTCTTGGAAGCCGCCTGAGTCAGACACCACCAGCCACGCCCCGGAGAGCAGGTGAATGGTGTCGCCATAATCCAGCGGATCCATCAGTCGCACACGCGGATGACAGTCCAGCTCTGCGGTCACCACAGCCCGCACTTCCGGGCTCGAAGGCAGCGGAAAAATCATGCACAGGTCCGGTTGTCCTTCGACAAACTCGCGTAGCGCCTTCACAGCGGTCACCAGTTCATCATCCCCAGTTGCGCCGTTGAACTCAGACACCAGCACCAGGCGTCGCCCCGCCACCCACTGCTGCATCAGTTCCACGGTCTTTCCCGGACGCCTTGAGGCCAGGGTCTGGTGCAGGGCGTCCACAGAGGTGTTGCCCACCACGTGCACGGAATCTGCAGCACTCCCTTCCTCAATCAAAATGCGACGGCTCGCCTCAGTGGCGGCAAAATGCCCTCCCACAATCCTTCCGACCAAACGTCGGTACATTCCTTCCGGATACGGACTTTGAGCGCCGCCCGTCATCTGCCCGGCTTCCAGGTGTCCCACAGGAATGCCACGGTTAAAGGCGGCCAGAGACCCCAGCACTGCAGACTCATTGTCCCCTTGTACCAGCACTAGATCCGGTTTTTCTTCCGCCAGCACAGCATCCAGGCGGTCCAGCTGGCGGCTGCCCAGTACGTCAGCGGGTTTTCCATAGCACATGGTTTCCAACTGGTGCTGCGCACGCAGTCCAAACAGCTCAAAAAGCCCCTTCAGCGACTCGTCACGTTGCCCCAGGGTCACCGTCACAACAGCCACCCCCCGTTTCTCCAAAGCCTTGATTACCGGCGCAAATCTCACCAATTCCATGCCTGTGCCGATGCAGACGAGCACTTTGGAAAGGCTGGAGTTGATTATTTTGATCATCTTTATAAATACCATGATAAACAAATGCTTATCACAGACAAGGGAATTTTTATCCTTGTTATAATTTTGATTATTCTATTTTCAAAATATCTCACATTTGATAATTAAGCCTTTCATTATCAGTTCATAATCCCTCATTTGAGTGGTTCAGCGCAGAGCTATCGCTTCAAAGACGAACCCCCCAGTGCGTCCAAATAGCCGCAAGCTGAACTGCTCCTTGCGCTGCAGCGCTCAGCATCCATGAATCCTGCCCACTCATTTCCCCCTACTCTATCATGATCAAACTCACCGGCATTGCAGACGAAGCAGGCGCATCTCTGGATGTGCAAATCCAGGCCCACAAAGAGCTCGGCTGGGACAGCATCGAGTCCCGCATCGTGGACTTTGACGGCGTGAAGGGAAACCTGCACGAGATCCCCGACGCCGTGTTCGACAAGGTCGTCGCCCATCTGGAGCAGAAGGGCATGAAGGTCTGCGGCTTCGGCTCCCTCATCGGCAACTGGGCCAAAAAAATCACCGACGACTTTAGCATCACGGAGGCCGAAATCGGCCGTGCCATTCCCCGCATGCAGCGCCTGGGCGCCAAAATGATCCGCGTCATGAGCTACGCCGTCTGCAAAAACGACGCCGGTGCAGATCTCGAGGAGCAGTTTGCCGAAGAGCGTATCAAGCGCATGCGCATCATCAATCAGCGCTTCGCTGATGCCGGCATCACCGTGCTGCATGAAAACTGCATGAACTGGGGCGGCATGAGCCCCACCTACGTGCAGCGCATGGCGGAGGCCGTCCCCGGCATGAAGTGGGTCTTCGACACCGGCAACCCTGTCTTCATTGACGACCGCGACAAGCCCGGCCACAAGCAGGACGCCTGGGAAATGTATCAGGCTATCAAGCCCTACATGGCCCATGTGCACGTGAAGGACGGCATCTGGGACAAGACCAAGAACGACGCCGTTTACACCTTCCCCGGCGAGGGCGAAGGCCAGACCGAGCGCATCATGAAGGATCTCGTGGAAACCGGCTACAACGGCTACATCAGCATCGAACCCCACGTGGCCGTCGTCTTCCACGGCGCCGGTGCCGCTGACAATCTCTCCCCTGAACAAAAGGCCAAGGAGCAGTATGACAGCTACATCAAATACGGACGTATGCTGGAAGCCATCCTGACCAAGGTGGGTGCCAAGCTCGGCTGAAAAAGCCTGCCATAACGAGTCACAATCCCAAAGGCGTGCGAGTCATCGCACGCCTTTGTTTTTGCAGGCGCGCCCGCGAGCCTTCAGACCTCAAACACCCCTGTCGCCCCGGAGAGAAACATCTCCCAGTCACGCACGCGGTAGTGGTTCTTGATGAGCTGGGTCACAGGAATCTCACGTGGGGCCACCGGCCGGCGCAGCAGCTTCAGCCCTGCCTCCTCGGGCAGCTTGTTGCCCTTGCGGCTGTTGATCTTGCGGTCGGCCAGCACGCAATTTTCCCAGTTGCTCGGACCTCCGCGCGAGACGGGGATGATGTGGTCGATGTTGCCCTCATGCGGTCGCAGCTTGCGGCCCGTGTACTGGCACGTCCCGCCGTCGCGCTCCCAGATGGCCTTCGCGCAAAACTTGGGCCTGCGTTTGGGCACTTTGTCAAAGCGCGCCAGCACCAGCACCGAAGGCACACGCACCTGTCCGTGCACCGTGCCGATGCTGTTGTCTCCAGCGCGTACTTCCAGCTTCAGCCAATCGTCCCATGTCACGGGACGCATGTCTCCTCCGGTATGGATGTCCAGCGCAGTGGCATTGCCCGCCGCCATCATGCTGAAAGACTCCATGGGCGTTTTGGAGTCGATGGCCTGCCAGTGCCTGTTCAGCACCAGTACAATCGATTTGTTCAACATTTCATTCATGCACAGCTCCTGAGTTGGGAATTTCGGCACGAAGAAGCGGCACGTGGATGACCGCTTCTTGATGTTGGACCGCTACGCTGGCGAGAGTTTGCGTTTTGCCAAGTGGCAAGATCGTTTCCTCCCAGGAATGCCGGATGCCGCCGGGAAAGGAGTCCCCCTCCCCGGCGGCGTGGCTTACTTGGTCAGAAACATCTCCCACTCCGGCACCTGGTGCGTATTACGGATGAGCTGCGTCACTGGCAGCTCCCGGGGCACGGCAGGTCGTCGCAGCAGCTTCAGCCCGGCCTCTTCAGGCAGCTTGCTGCCCTTGCGGCTGTTCACGCGCTTGTCGGCCAGCACGCAGTTCTCCCAGGAGGTGGGGCCTCCCCGGGAGAGCGGCACCACGTGGTCGATGTTGCCCTCGTGCGGGCGCAGCTTGCGACCCGTGTACTGGCACACACCACCGTCGCGCTCCCAGATGCCGCGTACGCCAAACTTCGGGCGTTTCTTCGGCACCTTGTCGTAGCGGGCCAGCACCAGAACGGAGGGCACGCGCACCAAGCCACTCACGGTGCCGATGGCGTTGTCTCCATCCCGCACAGGCAGCGTCAGCCATTCCTTCCATGTCACCGGACGGATGTTTCCATCGGTCTCGATATCGAGCGCTGTGGCCGCCCCGGTCGCGATCATGCTGAAAGCTTCCAGCGGCGTTTTCACGCCGATGGCCTGCCAGTTGCGGTTGAGCACGAGCACAGTGGATTTGGTGAGGACTTCGTTCATGGGATGCAGGGTCGTTGGTGGGCTGACATCCCGGCACGTACTTCCCGGCAGCGGTGTTCGTTCTTTGCAGAAAAAGGCGGCCTGAAGGGTGTTCAGCCCCTCCAGGCCGCCGTAGTTGATGCTGGTGCTCAGTTCCTCAGAGCATACCGCCGGAAGAACAGATCCAGTTCATCCATGTCGCCCATGGAGTCCTCGGGATCATTCAGCGCCTTCAGCCTCTTCAGTTCGGTGGCGATGAAGCGCGAGAGCGTTTCATCCGGGGCCGACTGGCTCAGCTCGCATCCGGCACGCTTGCGGGCCACAAGGGCCTCCAGCGCATCACGGACTTCACGCTCATCCAGCACGGCATCCACCAGCTCCTGAAACAGCATGGGCACCTGGCCGAGCGAGCGCTCGATCCAGCGGCAGGCCATCAGCGGGCGGAACACATAGAGGTACTTTTTCAAGCTCACCTGATCCCGTCCCTCCAGATACTCGCGCCAGTTGCCGGACGCCATGTGCAGGTAATGCGAGAAGCAGCGGCGCGGGGAGTAAAACATCCCGGCCAGCTCATCGAACTCACGCGTGAAGACCGGATCGTGATGATACACCACCGGCGACTTCAGCCACTCCAGCAGCGGCGGATTGCTCTTCCGCAGCAGGCGCAGCGCCTTACGCAGTTCCCATCCGCTCACATCCAGCTCTTCGCTCAGCGGCTTCTCGATCACATCGCGCCGGTCCTCGATGGACAGATACCACTCGCGGCGATGCACGTACAGAAAGCGCACATCATAGTCGCTGTCCTGCGAGGCAAATCCCCACGCACGGCTGCCGCTTTCGCAGGCATACAGCACGCGCACGTTCTGCTCGGTTTCGATCTGGGCCAGCGTACTTCGGACTTTCAGGGACACATCATTGGCACTCATTGGGAGTTGGTTTCTTTCTATGGATTGAATGGGGAAAATAAAAAGTGCGCCGCTCCCGCAGTGGGAAGCGGCGCAAGTGGTGGCTCTGCTAAAGAGCTTCAAGAGCCTAAAGCTCCACGGCCTCGATCGTGTGGATCAGCGCGCCTGGGTCGGAGTCCAGCAGATGCAGAGTCTCCAGCGTTTTGTCGCTGAAGCCCGCCAGGCAGCAAACCTGGCGCTCTGGAAACTGCAGGGACCCGTAACCGGTCAGGTCAAAGCTGAACACTTTCGGATCGCAGTCGTGGCGCTCTTTCCAGCGGCGGAAGGTCTCCACAGGCGTGTGGTGCCCCACCCAGCCCTGCATGTCAGAGAGGATGATGACACGGTCATACGCCCGGTCTGCGCACTGGAAGATGGAATTGAAGTCGGTGCCTGCCGACTGTGCCTGCCCTTGCAGCCATTTGGCCAGCGAGAGCGTGCTGTCGCGCTTGTTAAGCGTGACGTATTTGGCGTTGTTGCTGAAAAGAATGACATCGGCGTCATTCGCCTTCAGCAGCGTGGCCGCAAAGAGCGAGCCGATCTGCAGCGGACGCCCCACCATGGAACCGGAGCCATCCAGCGCGACGAGTGTGCGTCCGGGAAAGGAAGGCACATTCGCGAGCGAGATGTCCACGGCATCGCTAAGGGCCGCCAGTGCATCAGCCGCACGTGGCAGATGGCTCGCCTGCACGGCATCGAGCGCCGTCTGAAAGCGGAACGGCAGCACCAGCGATTTGCGGATGAGGTTTTCATCCCGCAGCATCGCCAGCGCCTGGTCCACAGCCTCCGGAGCAGATTCGAGCACGTTGCGCAGGTTTCGCAGCAGGGCAAAATAGCCCAGCTTCCGCGTGCGGATGAGTTCCGACCACGCCTCACGTTTCAGCTCGGCCAGGTCGTCTTCGCCTTGGGCAGCAGCGCCAGCTTGGGTGAGTTTTGTCTCCCAAGTTTCGGCCGCAGCCAGCGTGCCCTTCACCAGCTTGCCCAGCGCTTCGGTAGCAGGCGGATGCACGAGGTTCACCACATCCACCAGAGAGAGATCAGCGTTGTCCTTGCGGTACTTTGCCAGCTGATACTCATCGAAGCGCGCCAGAGCACGACCGAGGCCTTTCTTGAGCGAATTGGGAATCACCTTCCCGTAGGCACCGCGATAGCAAGCCAGGATCTCGATGGCATCATCAGGCCGATGAACCACACGGTCATAAAACCGCGCCGTCCACGACTCTCCCTTCACGCTTTTGGCCAGCTCCGCAGCCGTGAGATGGCTCACACTGCGCATGCCGGCCTGCTTGCGGGCATACAGGGCAGCCTTGGCGACGAAACGTTTGTCTGCATGAGCCGAAATCAGCTGTCGCAGCCGCACCGTCGTGACATCGCCACTGCGATAGTGCTCGTCTTTGAGCATGGAAGTGAGCATGATGGAGGCCAGCTCCAGCTTGGCGGATTCTGTGAAGGCCTCGCCACCCGCGAGGTTAAGCGTATCGGCACGTGGGCGTTTTTTGAGGAAATTGAATTTCATGATGATGAGTAGTGGGTGGAATGCGGAGAAAATTTGCCTGGGAGACGGCCCGTGATAAGCCGCCGGCGCCCTTGCGAGCACACCGGCTCCCGAAGTAACCCGGGCATCGCTGCCGCAAGATGGTCTGGATTTCGGAAAAGGGATTTGGGGAGAAAGGCGACCGGAGAACGGATGCGTTGGCATCCAACCGCTCTACCATTGAGCTACAGATGCCTGTTGGCACCTGGCAGGACTCGAACCTGCAACAGGTCGATTTGATTCGAAGTAACTCCAGTCTCACTGCCCCAAAAAAAGGATCGCGGAGAAAAGCAGACAGGCTCTAACTGAGGAGCCGGGAATCGAACCCAGATCCGGCTTTCACCGAACCCCAACTCATGGGCACCGCACTTCAGTTTGGTGTTATGTCGCGAAGAAATCCTGTCTTCACTGCCGCGAAATGGAAAAAAGAATCTGAGGAGAAAAGCGGCCGGGGCTTCACCCTGTCGCCAGGATGATGGGATTTGAACCCACGATTTCCGGAGTATCCCCGGCCTTGCTGCCTCAGATCAATCTAAAAAGAAAATGGCGCGTGCGGCACACCGATGGGCATGCCGCACACGCGATGGTTTGAACGTGTCGGTTTGAATCAGTCGAGGAAGGCCAGATTGCTGCGCGAGGCAGCACGGTGCTCCTCGTTCATCAAGACCTGGTGCCAGTCGTGAAGCACGATGGTGGCATGGTCGGCATGGCGGATCGCGCCCCGGGCATACACGCCCGGATTGCGTCGCATCGTCTGCCAGATCCACTTCTTCGCATCAGGGTTCCGGCGGATCAGTTTGGAATACTGAGTCTCGGAGATGCCCTGTGGGTGCTGTCGGTTGACATAGACCAGTTCGCCGCCAGTGCGGTAGAGCTGCTCCACGAGGTGCGGCTTGCTGCCGCCTCCACGAGAGATGGGCTCATGACGCAGGATGAGCTTGGGATCCACGGCCAATGGTTTTTCCACTGGCACGAAGAACCACTCGCCCTGACGGCGGAAGGCCGCGTTGTTCCTGGTGTTGGCCTGCCGGGCATTCAGGTTCTTGCGAGCCTGCGCCTGGCGCACGGGAGCCGGTTTCAGCGCCTCCTTGGCCTGCACCACGGTGGATGCAGTGCCTGGAACAGCGGCGACAAACCATTCGCGCTCATCGTGACCGCACAGAAAGCGGTCCTTGCGTTTGCTTTCCTCGTTTTTCACAAGGAGCAGCAAATGGCGGTTGTCCTCCTGCTTGTTCAGCAGGGAGAACTCCACCTCCGCAAGGCTCGCATCATCGCCCCGCAGGGCGAAGAACTGTCCGTGACGATCATGTCCGATGTCGAGCGAGTATCCCGAGGAAGCGCCCCGGCTGCGAGCCGGAGCCTCCAAACGAAGCCGTGCACCGATGGATTCAAACGCACGTTCGAGATGTTCGAGTTTCATAAAGGAATCATCGAATCATCATCCGTACGATCTGCCCGCAGACGGGCACGCTGGACGGATGTGACAGCGATCTTCCTGACAAGGATGACGCCGGTGGGAAGACTCGCCGGCTAACTGGGTTGGTGTTTCATGAGTTTATTGGTGTTAGAGGTGAAAAATGGTCGGCCCACAGGGACATGCACCCTGCTATGCCGGTTAAAAGCCGGCTGCTTCGCTTTCTAAGCTTTGGACCGTGAAGGCATGGAGACTGGAATGGAGCCCGGTTGTTTTTACTGTTTGAGGCTCTCTGCTTCGTGATTCCCTGCTCCATGCAGAAAAAAATTGGCACCCACGGCGGGACTCGCACCCGCTAGGCCAGATTTGAAGGACCTGTCGCTCGACGACTTTGCATTCGTGGGCTTTGAAAAATGGCGGAACGCCGAGAGCCGAGTGCTCTGGCCTGGGCACGAGACAGACTGCCAAAGGCAGCCCGGAAGGGTGAGCCCGCCGTGAGGCGGTGGGCGAATCAACAGCTCCTCATGCCGCGCTATGGCGGCACGATCTCGTTAGCACCGAACGCCTGCGCGACAGCGCATGATCAAAGCGAAGCCTATTCCGCATAGCTGCGCAGCAGCAATTCCGGCACGCTGGTCCGGCTGACGTTCCATGTTAGAAGAAGCGCTGGCGGGACTTGCTCCGAGTGAGTGCGGAAGCAGATAAGATGGCACGCTCATATGCCGTCTTCTCTGCCTCCACATCACCAGCGATGGCAGCACGCATGCGTTTTTGCGCCAACCGATCAAGCATATCGTGGCGTATTTTGGAGTCTTTCCAACGCCGGACACCAAGCAGCTTGTTCAGGTGTCCTGCACGCTTAGGATTGAGCAGAATACTTTCGATTTCACTGAGCCGGGAGTCGCCTTCAGGATCGCAGACCGGCAGTTCACGAACCATACGAGGGGCCACCTTAAGTTCGAAAAGCTGAGGCCATTTAAAACGCCAGGTGTGTTCCCAGGCACGCTGTTGGAATACATGCTCCACCATGAAATAGTGTTTCCACTCCGCTGGAAAATTGCCACGCCGTAGGCGCCTCGGCTTGATGCGCTGCAGCGGTTGATCTAGCTGCTGCAGCTGGCGACGCCGACAACGCTTGGTGGGCTCAAAGCTGCGTCTCCAGTGATATTTGATCACATTGATCTCCTTGAGTATGGCCTCGAGCACGGGGGCATCAGGCCGTTCTTTGGCTGCGTTGGTGAGAAAGTAGCGGCGCATCCAGCCTCGCTGAACAGGCTGCTCAAGGATCACTTTTTCAGGAAAGCGACGCCAAAGTTTTCGACGCTCGCGATCCAGCGCCAGCAGATGCTTCTCTTGAATGTCTTGTTGGGTTTTCAATGGGTGGTGTTGGGTGGTTTATATCTTTTTGTTGAAATGGCACTCCCGGAAGGACTTTCGCCTCCAGCCTCCGCGTTCGAAGCGCGGTGCTCTAGACATTGAGCTACGGGAGCATTGAAAATGGTGTCTCCGGCAGGATTCGCACCTGCGGCCTGCTGATTCGTAATCAGCCACTCTTTCTGCTGAGCTACGGAGACATGAAAAAGTGCCCATGGCAGGACTCGCACCCGCACTGGACCGCTTCTGAGGCGGTTGTCTCTGCGTTGGACTACATGGGCATGAAAACTGACAGCCTCGGGTGGAGTTGCGGCTCCTGCCGATGTGCGAAGTCTGCTCCGCACCTCATGATAACGCGCTATCACGCTTTGGCGCTGCACCACCAACTCTCCGCTTCAAAGGCGGATGCTCTGCTGATTGAGCTACAAGGCTTTTTTGAAATGGTCGGATACCCCGGTGCCGCCCCGGGCTCCTCTTGCTTCCAAGGCAAGCGAGTGCTGCTGGCTCTCTCGTATCCGAATAAAAAATGGACGTATGCCCCAGGCTCGCACTGGGTAAGGCGGCTTTGCAGACCGCCGACTCGGCTCTTCGTCTTGCACACGAATTGAAATGGTTCCCTCAGCCGGATCCGCCCCGGCACCGCTTCGTTCACAACGAAGAATGCTACAGTTACACCATGAAGGATGTATGAAATGGAGCCTCCGGTGGGTTTCGCACCCACATGTACCTGTTTACGAAACAGGTGCCTTTCTGCGTCGGCCACGGAGGAGTCTGAAATGGTGCGGCATGTCGGTGCTGCCCCGACGCGCCCTGTTTGGAAGACAGGCATGCTTGCTGTTACATCAATGCCGCATTGAAAAATGGTCGCTGGAGTTGGTATCGCGCCAACCTGTGCGGAACTTCAACCCGCCGCTCATCTGTCTAAGCCATCCAGCGTTGTTTGATAAAAGTGGTCCCTCTGCGTGGTGATTCTCCACGGTCTGCCGGTTATCGACCGGCTGCTCTGCTGTTGAGCTACAGAGGGATGTTAAAATGGCGGGGCACCAGAGAATGTCTGGCGCGATAGCGCCTCATTGAAACGCCCGGCGCTTTTGACATGGCCTCGGAAGAGGCAATCGCACTCTGGACGCCTTTGCAGGGCGCAGCGGTTTTCGAGACCGTTTCCTCGTCTATGCCGGACGTACTCCGTTGAAATGGCTCCCCGACGTGGATTCGCACCACGACGATCGGCTTAACAGGCCGACAGGCTACTTTACCTCACAGGGGATTCTAAAAATGGTGGACGAGGACGGTAACGCTCCGTCTCCTGCTGGGTGCAGCGCCTCGCGCGATAGCGCGAAATCATGTGGTGCGGAGCAGTAACTGCACAGCCGCAGGAGCGGCAAACCAGCTGTGCGCCTTGTACACTACAAGCCCATGAAAATGGACGCAGGGGATGGAGTTGCACCAACCAAGACAGGCTTATGAAACCCGTCAGAGCACTGGCTCTCCCTGCATTTTGAAAAATGGAAACGCCCACGAGAAACACGGGGACCGCCACGGTGGGCCAATAACGGCATATGAAGTTGCTGCCGTGCGCCCCGTGCTTCGTGGGCATGAATAAATGGTGCGGCGTCACGGTAATGCTCCGTGCTGGCTCAATGAGCACTGGGGTTACAGTCCAGGTCGCCTGTTTAACGATCTACCGCCGCGTTCTTGAATTGGAAAAGATGGCACGGCGGGTAGGTACTGCCCCCACATCCTCGGGTTTTGGAGACCCGTGCATTGCTTGTCTGCCACCGCCGTATCTTATTGGAAAAACTTCACCGTTCTGCCATTCAAGGACACGGAGGCGGCCGATCACCACTCTCTCCCACAGAGTCACACACCACAGTACCACGCTCCGCGCCCTTGAATGGCAGATCAGCCTCTTAATGAGGTGATCTGCCAAATCTGACCAGCCCGCAAAACGATTGCCGCTTTGAGAGTTGGTCTATAAAGAACGAACACCGCTGCCACGCACGGGATGGAATGTGTAGATCACCCCATCGCTGGCGTCGCACCCGCAGGTCTTTCACGGCGGATGTTTCGGTGTTTATGGCACACCTCCCAGGGAAGCCTTTTCGTGATGTCAAAATTGGGCAATAAGCCCCCGCATTCCTCGCCTGAGCGTAGGAATAATGCGTATTTGTCGGCTGCTTTTGTTGACATTCGGTAGGAGGATGCAAACCTGTTCTCAGGTCTTGCTCTGGCGTCTCTAAACGACTCCTCCGGGAGTCAGCTCGGCTGGCCTGGCCCCGGTGTCCGTTGGCGCGGATGCCGGGGTTTTTTCGTGTTAAGGGTTGGCGGTCACAGACCGCAAATTATTGGATGAGTTTCAGAAAGTAGTTTTGAGGGTTCGTTCGCTGCAAAGCAAAAAGCCCTGCCGCCTTTGGATTGGGCGAGCAGGGCTTCCTACGGAAAACTGGCTTTTTCAGCCTAATCGGGCGCGCAAGCACCCTGCTCGTTGTGTGGTCCCATTACCGGGAGACTCCAATCGTGTGCCTTAATGGCGGACATATAACCTCGTCCCAATTTGACACACAGATTTGCGGTCTGACGCGCGGTCAGGGCAAATGAGTTAAGATGTGTCTCGTTGGAGTTCATGGCTTGTGTTGAAGGTAACGGATCATGACACGGCTTTATTGGGCCGTCAACATGATATTCTACATTTTTCTTAGCCAGCGATCCGCTGACACTCATTTCATCCCTAAAACTCTCACACTCACGGAAAGGCTTTCTCCAAACCCTCCACATTACCCTTCATCACACTCATGAAGTCTCCCTTCTCAGGCACGTTTCCACAGGGATCAAACACAAGGCTCTGAATGCTCATCGCGGAAAGCTTTTCCACATTGTCCTTGCTGGGCTCGCCTTCCCAGATCATCCACCGAGCACGATGCCCGGCCAGCACCTCATGGAGTTCGCCCATGGCCTTGTCATCCAGCACGCTGTCAGGCTCCCACAGCACCGACTTCAGATTCAGTCCATAGCGACGCGCCAGATAATGATACACCGGATGGGATGCCACCAGCGGATGCTGCACCAGTCTTCGGCTCAGCGCGCTCATGCGATCATCCAAAGCCTCCAGTTCCTCTTTGAGCGCCTCTGTATTCTTGCCGATGGCGTCCTTGGCAGCCGGCACCAGCTTGGCCAGCGCATCACTCACCGCCTGTGCCTGCAGCGCAGCCTGATTAAAGTCGAGCCACGTGGTAAAGGCGGTCCCGCTATGGCTGTGCTCTCCACCAGGGCCATGGCTGTGCGTGGCGGCATCACGCACCTCGATGTAGTTGTTGGCAAAAGCCGCCGAGGTGTCCACCACCTTGGACTCTGGCAGCGTCACCTTGTCGGCCCACTTTGAATACGTGGCCCCATTCATCAGAATCAGGTCCGCATTTTGAAAGGCGGTGATCGCTGCTTCATCCGGCTGCCAGAATGCAGGATCTTCATCCTTCGGTGCGAGGGACTTCACTTCGACCGTATCCCCGGCGATGCGCTGCGCAAAGTACTGCAGCGGATAGTTTGCCACCAGCACCTGAGGCTTGCTGGACTTTGCCGCCGCTGGCGCAGATGCAGGCGTGTTGTCTGCCGCTTTTTCCGCCGCAGGTTTGCAACCAGCGAGAATGACGGCGATGCAGGAGAAAAGTATGGCGCGTGTTTTCATGATGATGGTTGATTTTGATTGGGTAAGCCCATGCCTGATCAAGGGCAACCTGACAATTCAGGCGCTCAACCTGAATTCGCCGCCCGTCAGCAATTGTTGCAGTACCTTGCGATACGGTGCCGGCATCGGCGTGGACTCCAGTTCCTCGGTCGCAATAAACCGGTGCGTCTCAGGCCATTGCCCTGCCTGCTTATGAGGCTCATGCACCCACAACGTCACCTTGTAGCGGGTGATGCCATACTGCGCTCGCACCAGCACTTTCGGCGGCGCATCTTCATGCTCGGCAGGCAGCGCTGGCAGTTTCCACAGTCCGGTGCGGCGCTTTCCGGTTTCCTGCTCCAGCAGCACCCCTTCAGCCGTGCGCAGAAAAATCACGCGCTCTGTCACAGGTGTGATCTCCTGCCGCATCTGCTTCACAGGCAGTGCTTCAGGTTCCTTAGCCCGGCAGTAGGCACGCACCGGGCATAGATCACAGGCGGGCTTGGTGGGAGAGCAGTGCGTCTGCCCCAGTTCCATCAGCGCAGAGTTCAGTGCACGCGGATCATCTGTTGCTTCCACCAGCGCCCGCGAGCGCTCCCACAGCACCTTCGCCCCTGCGGTGGAATCCACCGGCGTGGCATCATCATGCAGACGCGACAGTACTCGCGCAATGTTCCCATCCACGATCGGCTCCGCCAGACCAAAGGCAAAACTGGCCACCGCACCCGCCGTATAGGGCCCCACTCCTGGCAGGGCTAAAATAGCTGCCGGTTCACATGGAAATACCCCTCCATGCCTCTCCATCACCTCCCGGGCCAGTTTTTGCAGGTTGCGCGCGCGCCGGTAGTAGCCCAGACCTTCCCAGGCCTTCAGCACCTCCTCTTCTTTCGCAGCAGCCAGCGTCTTAAAGTCCGGAAACTTCTCCATCCAGCGCGCATAAAACCCACGATCCAGCACCGTGGTGATCTGCGTCTGCTGCAGCATCACCTCAGAGACGAGAATGGCATACGCGTCGCGCGTCCGGCGCCACGGGTAGTCACGCGCATGCTGCGCATACCAGTTCACGAGTTCGGCAGCGATGGCGCGGGGATCCAGCCTGGCGGTTTGAGTAGGCATCGGCCTTCACATATGAATGATCTCGCACTTTTTGCATGAGCCTTTCTCTGCTCTTGTCATTATTATCCTTGATGCCAGCACTCACCAGCTACACCCACGCACTCACCTCCAGTCAGGCAGCAAAGCTGCGCACACTGCTGGAGGGGCGCGGCTGGGAGTTTCAGGCCAAGCCCTACTGCCTCTACGCCGCGGCTAAAGGAAAGGTGAACATCAGCGTCTATGAAAAGGGCCCCAAGATCGTCGTGCAGGGAAAGGAAACCGAGGAGTTCGTCACCCTGCTGCTGGAGCCCGAGGTGCTCGGAGAGGCAAAGCTCGGCTATGAGGAGGTGCACCATCCTGAAATGTTCCAGCCCCATATCGGGGTCGATGAAAGCGGCAAAGGCGACCTCTTCGGCCCCCTCGTCATCGCAGGCGTCTATGTCGATGGCGAGGTAGCGCACCGCCTGCGCGAGATCGGGGCCGTGGACAGCAAGCGCATCAGCAGCGACGAGCGCATCTTCAAGATCGCCTCCGACATCCGCCGCATCCCCGGTCTCGCATGGGAGGTCATCGCCATCAACCCGGAGCGCTATAACGAACTCTACACCAAATTCGGCAACCTCAACCGCCTCCTCGCCTGGGGCCACGCCAAGGTCATCGAAACCCTCCTCACCCGCGTCCCCGGCTGCCAGCGTGCCATTTCAGACCAGTTTGCCAATCCGGCCGTGCTCCAGCGAGCCCTCCAGACCCGCGGCAGGGAGATCGAGCTCGTCCAGCGCACCAAGGCGGAAAGCGACCCCGCCGTGGCCGCCGCCTCCATCCTGGCCCGCGAGGCCTTTGTCCGCTGGCTCAATGACCAAACCCACAAGTGGGGCGTGACTTTTTACAAAGGCGTGTCAGAAAATGTGAAACAATCCGCCGTCAGCTTGGTACAAATGCATGGCCGAGAGGTTTTACCCACACTCTGCAAGATGCACTTTCGCACCTCCTCCGAGATTTTGTCCGGGATAGTTTCGGATTCCCCCAAATAAATCCACCGCTTCCACCGTAGGTATAGGGGATATTTCGACACAGAATTTAGTTGCACCCCATTAATCGTCTCGCTAGTCAGATACTTATGTCAACGATCACCAAGAAAGATTTGGTTGCGGAGCTCAGCAACGCAACAGGAATCAAGCATGCCGACACGCTGGCCATGGTGGAGGCCTTCATGGAGCTGGTTTCCAAAAACCTCGCTGAAGGCAATGAAGTGACCCTGCGCACCTTTGGCACCTTCGACCTGCGCATCGCTCGCGGCAAGATCGGCCGCAATCCCAAGCAGCCCAACTCCGAAGTCATGATCCCTGACCGCTACGTCGTGCGGTTCAAGCCCAGCAAGGAGCTCAAGTCCCGCGTCGCTTCTCTCTCGGTGCAGAAGGTGCCGGAAAACAGCAATCACGCCTGATCGCCTCCCCACCCTGGACCTGCGAGTCCGCGAGGCACTCTCTACAAAAAAGGTTGCTGGCAGAATGCAACGTCAGCTGATTTGGTGCGTACTCTCCGGCCACCATGTTGCCTCGTATTCTATCCACGCTAGCCCTCGCCTTTTTGCTAAACACTGCTGCCAGCGCCGCGCCCCAGTGGATCTGGCTGTCCAAAAATGGCGACAAAGATCCCAAAGTCACCTTCCGCTATCGCTTTGAAGTCCCGCACAACGCGCACTTCGCCACTCTGGAGCTGACCTGCGACAATGGCGCAGACGCCATCCTCAATGGCAAAAAAGTCCTCACCAATCCCGACTGGCAGGAACCCACCAAGGTGGACGTCAGCAAGGACATCAAGCGTGGCGAGCAGAACGAAATCATCGTCAACGCCCGCAACAAAGGCGGCGTCGCAGCGCTCATCGCTCGCCTTACCATCAAGCTCCCGAACAATCAGGAGAAAGTCCTCGTAGAGACCACCGACAAATGGGAGGCCACCAAGACCGGCACAGAGGCTTGGCAGCCAGCCCTGGTCATCAACGACTACGGCAAGGGCCCTTGGGGCCTGGCCCTCGATGGCAAATCCAGAGGTGGAAACAGCGGCCCTGCCGAAAGCATCGCCGCCTCCGAAGTCACCGTTCCTAAAGGCTTCAAGGTGGAGAAACTCTACAACGTGCCCAAGGACCAGGAAGGCTCCTGGGTGGCCCTCACCGTGGATCCCAAAGGCCGCCTCATCGCCTGCGACCAGTACGGCTCCATCTACCGCATGAGCGTCCCCGCCATCGGCAAAACCGAAGCCCTCAAGCCCGAAAAGCTCTCCGTCCAGCTCGGCAAAGCCCACGGCCTCCTCGCCGCCTTCGACAGCCTCTACGTCATGGTCAATGAAGACGGCAAGAACAACGGCCTCTACCGCGTGCAGGACTCCAACGGCGACGACCAGTACGACAAGATCACCAAGCTCCACACCATGGCCGGTGGCGGCGAGCACGGACTGCACAGCATGACCGTCAGCCCCGATGGCAAGCGCATCTTCTTCAACTGCGGCAACCACACCAAGCTGCCCGAAGGCCTCGAAGACAGCCGCCCAGCTAAAATCTGGAGCGAAGACCACATTCTCCCCCGCTTCTGGGATGCCAATGGCCACGCCCGCGGCATTCTCGCTCCCGGCGGCTACATCTGCAGCATGAACCCCGATGGCAGCCGCCTGGAGCTCTTTTGCTACGGCTTCCGCAATGAGTTCGACATCTGCTTCAACGACCAGGGCCAGCTCTTCACTTACGATGCGGACATGGAGTGGGACATCGGCTCCCCGTGGTACCGCCCCACGCGTGTGAACCACTGCGTCAGCGGTGCTGACTACGGCTGGCGCAGCGGCAGCGGCAAATGGCCCAACTACTACCCCGACTCCCTCCCCACCACGCTCGACATCGGCCCCGGCAGCCCCACAGGCGTCGTGGCTGGCACGGGTGCCAAATTCCCCGCTAAGTACCAGCACGCCATCTTCATCAATGACTGGACCTACGGCACCATGTGGGCCATCCACCTCCAGCCCCAAGGCGCCAGCTACACCGCCACCAAGGAGGAGTTCGTCTTCGGCAAGCCCCTCCCCCTCACAGACGTCGTCATCCACCCGCAGGATGGCGCTATGTACTTCGCTGTCGGTGGCCGCAAATCCCAGTCCGGCGTCTATCGCGTGACCTATGTCGGCGAGGAGTCCACCGCACCCGCCAAAGCTCAGCCTCTTGGGGCGGAGTTCACACTTCGTGCCTCTCTGGAGGCCTACCACACCGGCAAGGTGGATGCCGCAGCCGCGCTGCAGGACGCCTGGAAAAACCTCAGTCATAGCGACCGCCACATTCGCTACGCGGCCCGAGTCGCCATCGAAAAACTGCCCGTGGAGCTCTGGAAGCAGAAAGTGCTCTCAGAAACAAACCCCACCGCCTTGATCGAAGGCCTCATCGCCCTCGCACGTGTCACCGGAGCCAAGGCCTCTCACGAAGGCGGCAGGCCCGCCGCCAAGCCCACCGGCACCTCCTCCGAGCCCATCGGCTACGTCTCCTCTGAAAACGCCGAACTCGAAGGCCTCATGCTTCTTTCACTCGGCAAGCTCGCAGGGGCAGAACTCCCGCTCGACCAGCAGCTCGCCGCCCTCCGCGCTCTGGAGCTCATCCTCATCCGCCTTGGCAAGCCCGACGCCGATATCTGCTCCAAGATCGCCCTCGCGCTCGATGCCTTCTATCCAGCAGAGGATCCCTACATCAACCGCGAGCTCTGCCAGATCCTCGTCGCCATCGATTCCCCCACCGTCGTCTCCAAAACCCTCGCCATCATGGCCACCACCAAGGACGATTTCCAGGAGGTCACCACTGATGCCGTGCTCAGCCGCAATGACGGTTACGCCAATGCCGCACGCGCCGCTGCTGGCAGCCGCCCCAATGCCCAGCAGATCAGCTACATGGTCGCTCTGCGAAACGCCACCGCAGGCTGGACACCCGAGCACCGCCAGACCTTCTTCTCCTGGTTCCCCCACGCCCGCACTTGGAAAGGCGGCAACAGCTTCAAAGGCTTCATCGAAAACATCCGCAAGGACGCCATGGCCACCTTTGTGCCCAAGGAGGAAGTCGCCTCCCTCGAAGCCCTCAGCAGCAAGGTCGAGGCCAGCACCTCCATCCCCAACTACGTGGCCCCCAAAGGCCCTGGCAAAAACTGGACCGTCGATGAAGTCGCCACCCTCACCGCAGGCGGCCTCAAAGGCCGCGACTTCGCCAATGGTGAGGCCATGTACCGCAGCATCATGTGCGCCACCTGCCACCGTTTCAATGGAGACGGCGGCAGCATCGGCCCCGACCTCACCGGCGCTGGCAATCGCTACACCATGCGCGACCTCATGGAAAACATCGTCGATCCCAGCAAGGTCATCTCCGACCAGTACGACAGCCACGAGATCACCAAGAAGGACGGCACCGTCATCGTCGGCCGCATCGTCGTCGAAGAGAACGGCAAGGTCTTCATCATGACCAATCCCTTCGCCCCCAACGACCACATGGCCATCAACGAAAGCGACATCGCCAAAAAAGGCACCCGCAAAGTCAGCATGATGCCCCCCGGCCTCATCAACACCCTCAACCAGGACGAACTCCTCAACCTCATCGCCTACCTCATGAGCGGCGGAAACGCCAAGGACAAAGCTTTCCAAAAGTAGCCCAGTTGCGCTGCAACTGGAGCATGGAAGGCCGACGATTTCGTCGGCCTTCTTTTTGCCAGAAAATTCACCACCACCACGCCGTTACCAAATCATGCGTCACCTCTTCCTCACTCTTCCCCTCCTTGCCACCCTCGCTTCTTCCGCCGAGCCCGCCAAGCAGCCCGAGCCCCCAAAAGAAAAGCCCTTTACCCCCGGCGGCATCTACCGCGAGGGCGACATGCAGCGCCCACGCCCCACCGTGATCACGCCGCCCACGGCGACCACCGCTCCCAGCGACGCCGTCGTGCTCTTTGACGGCAAAGACCTCTCCAAGTTCATCCGCAAGCCACGCAAAGGCGACCCTGACCAGAGCGAGGTCCCCAACTGGAAAATCGAAAACGGCTATGCCGAGATCAAACCCAAAGGTGGCGACATCGAAATCCGCGACAAGTTCGGCTCCTGCCAGATCCACCTCGAGTGGGCCACGCCTGCCGAAGTCGTGGGCAAGAGCCAAGGCCGTGGCAACAGCGGCGTGCTCATTCACGGCTGGGGAGAGGTCCAGGTGCTCGACTCATACGAAAACGACACCTACCCCGATGGACAGGCCGGTGCCATTTACCACAAGTATCCGCCGCTGGTGAATGCCTGCCGCAAGCCCGGCGAATGGCAGAGCTACGACATCATCTGCGAATGCGCAAAACTCGATGACAAAGGTGCCGTGCTCCAGCCCGCCCGCATCACCGTCCTGCAAAACGGCATCATCGTCCAACACGCCGCACCGCTGGAAACCAAGATGCAGGAAGTCGTCTTCGCCCTTCAAGATCACCACACCCCCACCCGCTACCGCAACATCTGGGTGCGCCCCCTGCACCGCTACGATGAGAACGCGAAGAGCTCCGAAGCCGCGAAATAAAGTCGGTTTGCGGTTCCAGCATGAGCACAGCCAAAGGCTGGCCTTGGATAGTGGTCCGCACAGTCCTCTGTGCGGTTCGCCAGCCCCCTGACGCACGAGCCCTTCCTCACTCTCCAAAAACTCTTGTGCGATTTGCCGCACTCCTCAGCGTTTTTCCAAAGCCTCCACCCCACGCCTACTTCTTCGCCACCGCAGGCTTGCGCATCTTCTCCGTCACCATCTTGTGCGTCTCCTCGCCGATCCAAAGGTCGGTGCAAACTGAAGCCTTGCCAGGCAGTTCAGCGGTGCGGTTGAAGAGCAGGGCGTCTCCTTCTTTTAAATCGGCCAGCTTCACCTGCTGCTCCCCCTTCCACACGCGGGTGGCGTCACTCACCTTGAGAATCGCGCTGCCAATATCCTGCGGGCGCTGCATGTCACCATTGTAGTCCTTCACCAGTGGCAGCTGCCAGGCCACGTGGATGCGCTTGCCGTGAATGGCAGTGACGCGCGCAGTGATGGCATTCGCACTGGCATGGCTGAAGTCATCGCTGATGAAGCTCACGCGGCTAAAAGCCCCCGTCGCATCCTGATACAGGTGGAAGCGGTAGCGCTGCCCGGTGGGTAGCTGGGCAAACTGTGGATCAGCCCCCAGGTATTTGAGAGTGTGGTGCTTGAGGAGCGTGAAGTTCACCTGTTCGCCAGCCAGCTCAGCCATGAATTTACCGCTGCCGGTCTTTGCATCAGCCTGCACCAGTTCGCCAAACACCACGTGCTCGGAAAAGGGCGGCGGCTTCACATCATCCTTGAGCTGATACCACGGCAGATGCGCATTGCTGAATTCTGTCCGGAAGGGAAACTGCTCCGGATACTCCTTAGCCACGTTTTCGACCAGCTCCTGGTTCAGCATGCGCCCAAAGCCGTAACCCATCAGGCTCTCGCCATAAAACTGATCCTGCACTTTCCATCCCGTCAGGAAAACGCGCACCACACGCCCGCGCCGAAAGCCCTCCAGCATGTTGCTCACCTTCACCGTGACTTGCACACCGCTGCTGCCAAAGTATTCGGTGGGCACCTTGTTCACTTCCGTGATGGAGCAGCCTTCGCCGTCCACACCCGGATTCCAAGTGCGCAGCTCGTCATTTGCCACGCAGAGCTTGCCGCCTTTTCCCACAGCGAGCAGCTCGCCATAGGCGGCCTGAAAAGCAGCCGGATCACCGCTGAAAAAAGTCACCGTGACGGTGTTCCCCTCTGTCTTGTCGATCCAACCCGCCACGCCACGCTTCTCGGTAAACTCGCGGAATTTCCTCAGCTGCGCCGCATCCGCAGCCTGGCCGTCATCAGTAGTGGTCAGCCTAGTCATCTTTCCTTCCGCATCCGGCAGCATCACAAAGGTCATCTTCGTCCCCAGCGGCACCTCGCGCAGATCTGCCTCGGCACCGTGATACTTCATGACCGCGTACGGCAGCATGCTGAAGCTCATCAGCTTGCCATCATCCGCGCGGAACTCTCCGCTGCGATGGATGAAATCCAGGCCGACCAGCTCGCCATGGATGCGCCTGGCATCATTGAGAGAAGGAAAGCCCGCCACATCCGCAGCAGCAAGGGACAGCGCGGAGGCAAAGAGAAAGGCGCAGAGGGTTCGCATGAGTTGTTAAAGCAGTGTCACTTAAATTTCACATCCACCTTAGGCAGCAGCGCCTTGATCTTGGCCTGCGTCTCTTCCGGATAGCCCTTCTGGCGGTCAATGATTTTGAGCTCCTTGAGGAACGTAAACCCTTGCAGCAGCGGCAGGCGCTCAGCGGGCATAGCCGGACTGCCGAGCTCCAGTGATTCGAGCTGTGTCATCGTCGCCAGCACCTTTAGATCCTCATCCGTGGTGGTCTTGCAGTTGGTAAGCGTCAGTCGCTTCAGCGTCTTGATCTCCTTCACGATGGGCAGCGACTCCGATTTATCGAACCCTTCGCCCAGCTGCAGGTAATCAAGCGGCAGGGCCGTGATGTTTTTCAGCGCCGCCGGAGTGGCATGCGCCCCCAGTTCCAGCCCCTTGAGCTTCGTCAGCTTGGCCAGATTTGGAGCGCCTGCGTCCGTGAACTTTGCGTGCGCCAGGCTGATGCTTTCCAGGTTCGGCAGATGCTCGCACAGTTCCTTCAGCCCCTCGTCATCAATGCTGCTGCCACGGTGGCTCACCTTCACCAGCTTGGTAAAACCCTCAAACTTCGCATAGGCACGCCCGGTGATCTTGGTGCCCACAAACGAGAACGATTCAAGATTCTTCAACCCCGCCAGCTGCACCATCCCCGCATCCGTCAGCGATCCATTGTTGGTAAAGCGCAGCACTTTGAGGTTGGTCAGCTTCGCGATGTTCGGCATCCACTCATCATTAAACTTGGTGGAGATGATGTTCAGCGACTCCAGCGTGCTGATGTGCCCCAGATGCTCAAAGAAAGCCGCGTCATACGGGTCTTCCTTGCGATGATCATGCGGCCCGGTATTCGGCACAGCCAGATCCACCAGCTTCAGGCTCTGCCCGTCCTCGGTCTTCTCGACCTTGCCCTTGGCCCCTTCCACAATTTTGGCAACGGCTTCGGCATGCGGATCCATCGCAAGGGCGGAAACGCCGGAGGCGATAACAAATAGGCTGATCAACGACAGGGTTGGTTTCATGAAAAGGGTTGGTCGAAAGGAATGAAGCAGAGGCACAGAATCACACGATCTCACTGACAGGCCCCAGGCTGTCCACGAAGGTCTCTGCATTCACCTCCATCTTCTGCAGCATCGTTACCAGCACATTGCTCAGGCGGGCCTTGCCGTCCTTGGGCTTGCCGCACAGGCTGCGCCATTCGTCGTAGCTCAGCGTGTAGTCCTCTTTCAGGTGCGGACGGTTGTAGTCGATGTGCTGCCCATGCTTCAGGCCCAACCCCTTGCCCCCCGCCAGCAGGATCGGCAGGTTGCTGTTGCAGTGGCTGTGGCCGTAGCTCATGCCGCTGCCAAACAGCACCATCGTGCGGTCCAGCAGAGGTTCGTCGCCGTCCTTGACCTCGCGCAGCTCATCCAGGAAATGCGCAAACTGCTGCATGATGAAGGCATCACTCTTCGCCAGACGGTCCAGCACCACCGGATCGCCATTATGATGAGAGAGGTTGTGCCGCGCCTGTGTGATCTGGATCTCCGGAATCGCCAGCCCGTTGCCCTCGCTGCCGTTCATGTAGGTCACCACGCGCGTCATGTCCGTGCGCAGCGCCAGCACGATTAGGTCAAACATCGTGCGCCAGTACTCTCCAGCCTGCGCCTTGGGCACATCACGCTGGAATGGCGCAGCCAGATTCTTCTCCACCACCGGCTTGGGAATGTCCAGCCAGGCATCCAGACGCTCCGTGCGCTTCTCCACATCACGCACGGCGTGCATGTATTCATCCAGCTTGGTGCGGTCATCCGTCCCCAGGGACAGCCGCAACGACTTCGCATCATCCAGCACCGAATCCAGCACACTCCGCCGCTTGGTCAGCCGCGCACGCTGCGCCCCAATTCCGCCCGGCTCTTCGCCAAACAGGCGGTTGAAAATGATTTTCGGATTGTCATCCGCGGGCAGCGGCACGCCATCGCGGGAGAAGGCCAGCGTGTTAGAGTTAAACGGCTGCCCCGTGCCCGTGGAGATGGAAAGCTCTAGCGAGTTGAATCGCGTCTGCTGCCCCACCACCTCCGCCATCATTTGGTCGCAGGAGATCGTGTTCTCATACTTGCGCCCACCCTGCGCATCGATCTTCGCCCCCGTCAGCCACGTATCCGCGCACACATGTGCCTGCCCCAGCCCGTTCGGATGATGCAGACCGCTGAACACCGTAAAATCCTCCTGATGTTTCGCCAGCGGCTTCAGCGAAGGCGAAAGTTCATAGCCCCGCCCCGCCTTCGTGCACTGCCACGTCATGCCGTTCACCCCGTTTGGAATGTACACAAACACACTGCGCCTCGGCTTCGCCGTGGCCGCAGCACTCGCACGCATCGGCACCATCGCATCCAGCAAAGGCAGTGCCATCGTGGTGCCGATGCCACGCAGAAAATGACGGCGGTTAAGTAGCCAGCGTTGGGTTTGGATGTTGCTCATGGCGATGTCGGTTTAACGTTTCAAAAACAGCGGACTTGTGACGAGTGATTCAATCAGCGATGCGAGCTTGTAATCGCCCGCTTTCGATTCCTGCACGATGCGCTTCAGCTCATCGCGGTCCGAGAAGGTCATGCCCCGGCGCAGCGCGTAGGTGGCCAGCTTGTCGGTCACAGCGGCGGCAAATTTGTCCAGGTCATCCAGCAGCAGATGCTTCAGCGCCACCGAGTCGGCAAACGTGCGCCCGTCGGGCAGCATCCCGCTCGGGTCCAGCTTGGGGTTGTCTCCCACACCATCCTTGATCGTCTCCACCGTGCGCCAGCGACCGATGGCGTCGTAATTATCAAAGGCGATGCCCAGCGGGTCGATCTTGTTGTGGCACGCGGTGCAGTTTGGGTCGGAGCGGTGCAGCTCCAGCTTCTCGCGCACCGTCGTCTTCTTCGCCTTCGCATCAGGCGTGGTCAGCGCAGGCACATTGGCGGGCGGCGGCGGTGGTGGCCTGCCGATGATCGACTCAAGCATCCAAACCCCGCGATGCACCGGACGGTGCCGCGTACCATCGGAAGTCAGACTCAGCACCGAGGCCTGCGTCAGCAACCCGCCACGGTGATGCTCCGGCTTCAGCGCGATGCGCTGCATCTGATCCCCGCGCACACCCTCGATGCCATAGTGCATCGCCAGCCGCTCGTTCATCATCGTCCAGTCAGAATCCAGGAAGTCGCGCAGGCTGCCGTTGCGCTTCAGCACTTCATCAAAAAAGCCCAGCGTCTCTCCCACCATGCTCTGCTCCAGGTTCTCGTCATAGTCAGGGTACAACTCCTTGTCTGGCGGAAACATCCCCACCTTGCGCAGTTGCAGCCATTGGCGGGGAAAGCTCTCCGCAAACGCCCTCGCCTTGGCATCAGCCAGCATGCGCTTCACCTCAGCTCCCAGCATCTTAGCCTCGTGCAGCTTGCCTTGCTTCGCCAGCTCCAGCAGCCGCTCGTCCGGCATGCTGCTCCAAAGGAAATAAGACAGCCTGGAGGCCAGTTCATAGTCGCTCAGCTTGGGCGCTGCCTTCGCAGCATCCCCTTCTTCCAGATACAGAAAGCTTTTCGCGCAAAGCACAGCGATCAGGCCGTTCTTCACCGCCACCTCAAAGGAGTCTCCCAGCTCCAGCGACTTCTGCACCGGCTGCATCAGCCGCTCGATCTCCTTCGCCTGCACCGGCCGCCTCCACGCGCGTGTGGCAAACTTCGTCAAAATCTCGCGCGCATCCTTGCTCACAAAAATCTTCTGATGCGCCTGCGTCGGCCACGAATCCACGATTGGCCCGTCCCACTCCACGGTGTCAATGATCAGCGTTGGCTGGATCGGCTTGAAGTCATCATCCGTCAGCTTCAGCTGCCACGGCACGCGGCTCCTCGTGTTGGTAAAAGCGTTCGGCGTACCGCTGTGGCGCGAGCGCCGTCCTTCCGGATTCGGCCCCGGCACCGAGTTGATGATCCGCACCGGATACTTGCCCGCCACCAGATGCACACGTGCCTCCACCGTGATGGGCTTGTCCTCCGGCGCATCCACATCCTGCTCGATCAGCGTGGTGTTGATGCTCGACATATACACCTTCAGGCGCGGCGCACGTCCGCCCTCCGGCCGCAGCCCGCTCAGCTTCAGCCGCAGGATGTAGTCTCCCGTGTTCTTGATCTCGATGTTCCAGCTGTCCGTCGTGTAGTTCCTCGGCACGATCTCGATGCGCACCTTGTCCGCGATGCCACGCGCCTCATATTCCTCCTTGAAGCCCTTCCACCGCATGTCAAAGGCCTCCCAGCGGATCACCTCACGCTTGGGCTCTGGCCTGATCGACAGCGCCTCATCCAGAATCGCATCCGCTGCGCTCAAATACTTCTCCACATGCGCCGGCGAAAGCGTCAGCACCGAGCCAATGCGCTCAAAGCCCTTCCAGTCCGGATCTTCCGGTAGCCCGCTCGGCGCTTTCACATCAAAGTTCACTCCCAGCAGATCGCGGATCGTGTTGGCATACTCATCACGCGTCAGCTTGCGAAAGGCCACCCGCTCACCCGCCGAGGACTGGCGCACCGTTTCCGCTTCACGCAGCTGCAGCAGGATCCAGTCTGCCACCTTGGAAATCTCCTCCGGCTTCGGTCTCGCCTCATCCTCCGGCGGCATGTCACCGGAGTTGATGCGGCTCATGATCTCCTCCCAGTGCCCCATGATCTTTGGCGACTGCAGATCCACGATGAGATTGTCCACCCGCAAGTCCCCTTTCTGCTTTTTGGCATCATGGCAGCGGTTGCAGTGCTGCTCAAAGAAAGGCCGCACCAGGCCGTTCAGTTCACGCGATTCGGCCCCCACGGCGGCGTGGGTGGTCAGGAGGACTGTCATGGTCAGTGCGGAAAGCAGGAGGCGGCTCATTGATCTTGTGTTCAAACGCTAGCCGATTCCGCTTTATGCACCGCCCCCGAATCTTCGGGGGCGGCGGCTTTCACAGAACAAAGTGGCGGCAAAGCGCGCACCCCGCTACGCTTCCACATCATGCGGCCTTTTCTCCATCCATGCCTGGCTGTCCTACTCCTCTGGAGCAGGCTGGCTTGTGCAGATGTCCCGGCCTGGATCCCCGGCATGCACGCCCTAGCCGCAGAGCAGCGCGCCTTGCAGGAAAAGCTCGCGTCCATGCCCCCCGCACCCGAGGTGCAGCTCACCCAGCGCCTCGGCTGGCATAGCGACTACTCATCTTCGCCCGACACCGCCGAGTGGGTGGAGCTCAATCTCGGTCAGGCCCAGAAAATCGACTCCGTCGTCCTCATCCCCCCGCCACCCAATGGCGCATCCGTGGGCCAAGGCTACGGCTTCCCCCGGCGCTTTTACGTCGAGCTGCTCGAAGAGGGAGAGGACAATGAGCGCACCATCATCGCCGACCACACCGGCGCCGATTTCCCCAATCCTGGCCTCCTTCCCGTGGTCATCTCCGCCGGCGGCCGCATGGCTCAAAAGGTGCGCATCACCGCCACCCGCCTCTACACCACCGGGGCTCGCAGCTTCTTCGCTCTCGGAGAGGTCATGCTCCTGCAGGATGGTCAGAACCTTGGCGCACGGCTGGAGGTGCTCGGCCCCGCAGTTGTTCGCGCCAGCAGCAGCCAGGGCACTCGCCCCGACTGGGGCCGTATCAATCTCGTCGATGGCCACACCGTCCTCGGCCCTCCTCTCGGCACACGCCCCAGTCCCACACTCGGCTTCCGTAGCATTCCCACCAGCGAAGGCCGCCCATATGCCAATCCTTGGATCGAGGTCGATCTCGGCACCGTCCAGCCCATCGATGAGATTCGCTTCTTCCCCGCGCACCCGCCGCAGTTTGCCCACAGCCACGGCTACGGTTTTCCTGTCCGCTACCAGATCGAGCTGCGCGAAGACGAAAATGACGAGCCCCGCATTCTTCCCTCGCCTCAGTCAGGCAGTTATGATGCCCTGCCCGGAGACAACGTCGTCACCATCGTCGGTGCCCACCGCGCACGCTTCGTTCGCCTCCAGGTCCTTGCGCCTCATGTCAGCAATGGCGCCGTCGTCCTCGCCATGGCGGAGATGCAGGTTTGGTCCTCAGGTAAAAACATTGCCCTTGGCTGCGATGTCACTTCCCCAGACTCCACCGAGCGTGACGGCTGGTCCCGCAAAGCCCTCGTGGACGGCTACGCCAGCAGCGCAGACATCGCCGAGTGGCCCGGCTGGCTTGCAGCTTTGTCTCAGCGCCGCGAGCTTCAGCATCAGCTCGGCTTGATCGAGCAAAAAAGCCTGTCCATCCAGCAGCACTGGCAGCGCATCGCATTGGCGGTCTTCGTCGGGCTCATCGTGGCTGGCGCCATCATTCTCTTTCTCTGGCTTCGTCATCAGCGGCTCGCCAGGCGTCAGGAGATCGAGCGCCTGCGCACACGCATCGCCCAGGATCTTCACGACGAGATCGGCAGCAGCCTCGGCAGCATCGCCCTCATCGCCCAGGACCTTCTCTCCACCTCTCCGGAGGCTCCCCACACACGCTCAGACCTCGCCGAGATCAAAGACATCGCCGACGAAACCGTGGACGCCATGCGCGACATCACGCGCCTCATGCAGAGCCAGCGTTACGGCAGCGATGACCTGACCGTCCTGATGCGCGAAACCGCCGACCGCATGCTGCGCAGCCACAGGCACACCATCCACATTGACGCCCAAGCGGAGACACGCCGCCTCCCCATCGATCGCCAGCGCGATCTCATGCTGATGTTCAAAGAGGCCCTGCACAACATCACCCGCCACGCCGCCGCCACCGAGGTCCAGATCTCTCTCACCCAGTCTCAAAACAACCTCGTCCTCACCATCCAGGACAACGGCCACGGCTTCGACACCTCCACCGCCACAGCAGGCATGGGCCTCTCCAACATGAAACGCCGCGCCTCCAAGCACGGCGGCTCCACCCACATCCAATCCTCCCCCCAAGGCACCACTCTGACGCTGACCCTGCCGCTGGATGCGTGACTCAGCTGGCCACATCCATGAACCTCAGCTTTCACTAAGCAGCTCTCCATGCCCGCCCCCATCCACATCTGGCTCATCGAAGACCACAAAACCTACGGCGAACGCCTCATGCGTGCCCTCAACCGCCTCGATGGCATGCAGTGCACCCAGCGTTTCACCGCATGCGAAGATGCCTTCGCCGCACTCACCACCGAGGCACAAAAACCCGATGTCTTCCTACTCGACGTGGAGCTGCCCGGCGTCAGCGGCATCGAGGGCATCGCCCGCCTGCGCGAGCTCGCACCCCAGGCCTCCGTCATCATCCTCACCGTCTTTGAGGACGACGACAAAATCTTCCGCGCCATCTGCGCCGGTGCCTCCGGTTACCTGCTCAAGACTGCTGGCACGGAGGACATCGCAGCCGCCATCCGCAGCGCAGCCAGCGGCGGCTCCCCCATCAATCCCCGCATCGCCCGCCGTGTGCTGGAAATGTTCTCCAAGGCCAACGCGCCGCAGAAAGACTACGGCCTCACTCCACGCGAGCTCGACATCCTCAAGCTCCTCGTGGACGGCAGCACCATCAAAGACGCCGCCGCCCAGCTCGGCATCGGCTACTACACCGCAGATGAGTATATCCGCAGCGTTTACGTCAAGCTCCAGGTCCGCAGCCGCGGCAGCGCCATCGCCAAAGCCGTGAAGGAGGGTCTGGTGTAGGAGGCGCAGCCTCAATCCTCCTCCTCTTCCTCCTGCTCCTCCTCCCTGAAAGCATCCAGACACGAGATTGAGGGAAGAGAAGGAGAAAGATTCACTCAGCACTACTTCAAATACGGCCCCACCACTTCCTTCCAGATCGCATAACCCTTCGCATTCATATGCAGCTTGTCGGAGACAAAGATGTCCGGCTTCGGCAGGCCGTCCGCCCCCAGCATATGCGGATACACATTGATAAACTGCAGCCGCTTGTCGGTCTTGGTAAACTCCTTGATCAGCGCACTGGCCTCGCGCATCTGCGCCATCATCTTCCACCGGCTGGGGTTCGGCGCATTTGAGATGTAGGTGATCCGGCACTCCGGCAGCGCCGCATGCACCTTGGCCACGAAGGCCTTGAAATCCGCAAACACCCGCTGCGGCGTCTTGCCTCCTGCGATGTCATTGCCCCCGGCATACATCACCACCAGCCGGGGCTTGTACTTGATCACCGTCAGGTGCGCATAGTTGAAGGAATCAAACACCTCCGAGCCGCCAAAGCCCCGGTTCATCACCGGCAGCTCCGGAAAATCAGACTCAAGCGTCACCCATTTGCGGATGCTCGAGCTCCCGGTAAAGACGATCGGATTCTCTGGCGGAGCCTTCTGCTTGTCCTGCTTCCCAAAAGCCAGGATCTCCTTCTGCCAGCGGATGGCTGAGGTCACCACATCGTAGCCGGCTTCGCTGAAGTGCAGCTTGTCCTCCACATACAGCTCAGGGCGCGGCTTGCCATCCGCTCCCAGCATCAGGGAAAAAATCTCGATAAAATCCACCCCTTGCTTCGCGCAGGCCTCGGCGATCAGCGCATTTGCCTTTTTCACCTGCTCCACCTCATCCCAGCGTGCTGGCGAGGGCGGGATCGAGATGAAAGCCACCGGCGTCCCCGGCAGCCCCTCATGCACCTTGTTCACAAAGGCCTCAAACGAGGCCAGCACTTCCTCAGGTGTGCGTCCGGCGTGCAGGTCATTCCCCCCTGCGTTCAGATAGATCTGGCGTGGATGATACTTGATCACGCAGCGGTCCACAAAATGCACCACATCTCTCAGCTGAGACCCGCCAAAGCCCCGGTTGAGCACTGGCGTCTTTTTGAATCTCTCCGGCAGCGACTGCCAGCGCCGAATATTGGAGGCGCCGACAAACAGCACCGGGGCCTTCGGCGGTGCCTTGGCGGCATCCGCAGCCTCAAAGGCACGGATGTCTTTTTCAAAGCGCGCCGGATCTGCCGGTTGCAGGGCCAGGGCACAGGAACAACTCAGGAGCAGAAAAAGCAGGGTGAAATGTCGATAATTCATGGCGGCATGGCAAACGTTGTGCGTTGTGGGACTCATGCAACCTTTGCTGACCAGCCTGAAACGCAAATTTGCCCGCAAGCCCTCTGCCCCCCTTCCAAACCGTGCGGCGCAGAGCGATTCCTCACTGCCGGTGTCCTTTGAGATTCATGGCGAGTCCCTCTCCCCGGGCGTCACCCTTTTGAGCGGCAGCGCCCGCTTCGTCGTCCACTCCCGGCACGCCATCGCCATGGACCTCTGCCTCTACGATCCGAAGGACGCCACCCGCGAGACCGCCCGCATCCGCATGGAGCGCACCGAGTGCGATCTCTGGCACGCCACCGTGCGCGGCGTGCGCGCCGGCACCCTTTACGGTTACCGCGCCCACGGCCCCTGGCTGCCGCAAAATGCCATGCGCTTCAATGCCAAAAAGCTCATGCTCGACCCCTACGCCCGCGCCATCCACGGCAGACCGGACGAGGCAGACCACATGCGCACCCAGCCGGACCCGCGCCACTCCCAGGGCCGTTTTGACAACGGTGCCCATGCCCTCAAAAGCGTCGTCGTCGATGAATCCTTCGACTGGTCTGGCGATACCAGACCCCGCATCCCCTGGCAGGACACCGTCATCTGCGAGCTTCATGTCAAGGGCTTCACCCAGACCCACCCAGATGTCCCCGCTGCCCTGCGCGGCACCTACGCAGGCCTTGCCCATCCCTCCGTCACCTCCTACTTGCGTCAGCTCGGCATCACCAGCGTCCAGCTTCTTCCAGTCCATCAGCATCTGGACGATGGCTTTCTCCTCGGCCGGGGGCTCACCAATTACTGGGGCTACAATACCATCGGCTTCTTCGCCCCGCACAATACCTATGCCGCCGCAAAGGATCCTCAGGACCAGGTGCGCGAGTTCAAGAGCATGGTCAAAGCCCTCCACGCCGCAGGCATCGAGGTCATCTTGGACGTGGTGTACAATCACACCGCCGAAGGCAACGAAAACGGCCCCTCCCTCTTGTTCCGTGGTCTGGATGATCACAGCTACTACCGCCATCATTTCGGCGAAAATGGAGCCGACTACGTCAATGTCACCGGCTGCGGCAATTCTGTGGATTCCGCCAGCACCCCTGCCCTCCGCCTCGTTCTCGACAGCCTCCGCTACTGGGTCACCGAGATGCACGTGGACGGCTTCCGCTTCGACCTCGCCGTCACCGTCGCGCGAGATGAAAAAGACGACTTCAACCGCCAGTCCCCCTTCCTCAGCGCCGTGGCTCAGGACCCCGTGCTCTCGCGGGTCAAGCTCATTGCCGAGGCCTGGGATCTCTCACGCATGGACAGCTACCAGGTCGGCAATTTCCCCGAGCCCTGGCGCGAGCTCAATGGCAAGTACCGCGACACCGTGCGCAGCTGGTGGCGGGGAGATTCGGGAGCCACCGCCGAGTTTGCCAAGCGCCTCTGTGGCAGCCAGGACGTTTTCGGCTGGAATCAGCGCCCCCCACTAGCCAGCATCAATTTCCTCACCTCGCACGATGGCTTCACCCTCCTCGATCTCGTCAGCTACGCGGAAAAGCACAACGAGGCCAACAAGGAGGACAACCGTGACGGCGACAGCAACAACCACAGCTGCAACTGCGGTGTGGAAGGCCCCACTGCGGACCCCGCCGTTCTCCAGACCCGCGCACGCTTACGCCGCGGTCTCATCGCCACCATGATGTGCTCCATCGGCGTCCCCTTCCTCACTGCTGGCGACGAGCGTGGCCGCACTCAAAAAGGCAACAACAACGCCTACTGCCAGGACAACGAAATAAGCTGGATCGACTGGAGCATCTGCGATGACGACATGCTCCACTTCACCCGCCAGATGACCGCCTTCCGGCGCAGCCACGAGATTTTCCGCCGCAGCACCTACTTCGATGGCAAGCTCAACCCTGCCAGCGGCCTTCGAGACGTCACTTGGCTGGAAAACGACGGCACCCTCCTCCACCACGAGGAGTGGCATCAGCAGACCCGACGCTGCTTCGGTGCCCTTCTCGGATCCGCCCCAGACTCCTCCAGCCCCCTCCTGCTCATCTTCAATAACAGCGCCGAGCCCGAGCCCTTCGTTCTGCCGGGAGATGACAGCATCGTCTGGTCCCTCGTCTTCGATACCGCCATGTGCCCCTCCTTCCCCGCCAAGCCCCATCCCGGCCTCGCAGGAGCCACTCCTTATAACCTTCAAGCTCAAGGAGTTGTCTGCCTTACCCTGGCCTCTGGCGACCGCGAGACCTTGGAACCTAAAATCTAGCCCGCGCTCCCGCCCTCAAGCCCCCTAAATATCGATAGCTCAAGTTTGCCCAATCGTTTTATGGTGTTTATAGTTTATGTAAATGCCCTCGATGCGTGTTGCCCTGCCAGCCCCACTACGCGCCCTGCTCGCCAGGGGCGCGGGGTCCACCGTGGTCTCGGGCTTCCTCATCGTCGCCGTCATGACGATGGTCGGCAAGATCGTCGCCTTCGCCAAAGACGCCGTCGTCGCCTCCAAGCTCGGCACGGCTGACGATCTCGATAGCTACATGCTCGTATTCGGGTTTCTGGCCTTCATTGTCAGCGTTCTATCCGGCGGTTTGCCCGAATCTTTTGTCCCAGCCTATGCCGAGCTGCGCGAGCGCCGCGGCCTCCGCAGGGCCTACCGCCTCGGGGTTCAGTGCATGCTTGCTCAGTTGGTCATCTTGCTCGTCGGCAGCATGCTCCTTGCGCTGGCAGCGCCATGGGCGGTTGAATGGGCCACCAGAGGTTTTTCTGAGGCAAAACAGCAGCAGGCCGTGCATCTGCTGCGCGGGCTTCTTCCTTTCTTCATTTGCTACGGGCTTGCGTTAAGCCTCGGCACCTGGCTTCGAGCGGGCAAAACCTTTATGCTGCCGGCTTCGACCCCAATGCTAGTCCCAGTAGGTATCATCATCGCCCTGGTTGTTGCCAGAGATCACGTCAATGCCTGGACTCTTGCTTCTGGTACCGTGTGGGGGGCAGTGGCGCATCTCTGCGTGCTCCTGATCGCGGTCGTTCGCATCCTCCCGCGCAATCTTCGCTGGTGGCGCACCCTTCTGCATCACTGGGAGCCTGGACTGCGGGGAGTGCTCAAAAATGCCCTGCCCTTCCTCGTCGGCGGCATCGCTTTTGGCAGCGCGGGCGTGGTGGACCAGACCATGGCCGCCTGGCTCACCGCCGGATCGGTGGCCGTGCTCGGTTACTCGGACAAGCTCTGCACCATCGTTCTCTCCATCACCGCCGGCCCCGCATCGGACGTCCTCTTCCCCCATTTCGCAGAGCTCGTCGCCCAGCGGGATTGGAACGGCCTTCGCAGGCGCCTTTTCACCAGCGGCGGCCTCATCGCCCTGGCCTCGCTGCCCATGACGCTCGCCCTCTGCTTCCTGGCCCCGTGGATCGTTCGCATCCTCTTTGAGCGCGGCGCCTTCGGTCCGCAGGATACCCTCCGTGTGGCCGAGGTCTTGCGCTACGCGGCCTTCCAGATTCCCTTTTACATCTTCGGCATCGTCGCTGCGCGCGTGGCGGTCTCGCTGCAGGCCTCCCGCTACATGCTCGGCATTGCCTTCAGTGCCCTGGCTCTCAATGCCTCTCTCAACTGGCTCCTCATGCGCCATATGGGTGCGGCCGGCATCGCCCTCTCCACCACCATCGTCCATTTCATCTGCGCCATCGCCACCTGCCTCGTCTGCCTTACCGTCATTCGCAGAAAGGAGGCCTCATGAATGCCGCGCCCGCATTTCAAAGGATGTCACCGGTGGCAAAGGCGGCCGAAAAAAGCCGCGAGCGGCTGGCCCGCCTGCTCATTCTCTTCTCCTTGGCACTGCTGGTTCCCTCGATGACCAAATACCTCACCTGGGCGGACAGCGTCGGCGTGATCCCGTTCAAGCCGCGCGACTACACACTGCTCACAGTCGCTGCAGTCAGCTTCATGGTCTTGCTCAACAAGCCCAGCATCTGCCCGCCCTCCTTTTTGATGCTCATCGTCCCGCTCCTCCGTGTGCTGGACGCAGCCTTCCTTCAGCGTTTCACCATCACCGCACTCGGAGACCACAGCATCGTGGTGATGTCGCTGATCTCCAATCTCCTCGTCACCTTCACCACGGTCTTCTGCCTTTCATCGGAGCCCTGGCGTCGTGTGGCCATCTGGGTGGCTGTCTGCACCGCGCTCTTTTCAGCGGCAGGCGTCTATTATGAGTTCATGGGCTTCCGTGCCTTCACCCGTATCCCGGGCCGCATGGCGGGCTACTCCACAGACCCAAACGATCCGCCAATTATCATCAGCCTCATGCTCAGCGCCCTCTTCTCGCTGAATCCGCGCTTCTGGTGGAACAT
The DNA here is from genome assembly GCF_014203095.1 of Prosthecobacter vanneervenii. NCBI lineage: Bacteria > Pseudomonadati > Verrucomicrobiota > Verrucomicrobiia > Verrucomicrobiales > Verrucomicrobiaceae > Prosthecobacter > Prosthecobacter vanneervenii. The sequence goes on from NZ_JACHIG010000009.1 coordinate 208,008, forward strand.
GGTGCTCGTCGCCGTGCTCACACCCGCCATCGCGCTCACGCTCAGCCGCAGCGGCATGGCCGTCTTCTCCTGTCTCATGCTGTGCTACATCCTGGCCAATTTGCGCCAGCACTTCATGGGCATGCTCATCGCCGCCGCCGTCAGCATCCCCCTGGCCATCGGCGGTGTCACCATCTTGGCTCAGACCTCTACCAAGGTCGGCCTCATCACCAACAAGGACACCACCGACCGCCTCCAGGCCATCTACGAGCTCGACTTTGAGCGCATCAAATCTCCCGAGCGCGGCAAGGACCTGCAGGACGGCTGGGAAGCCGCCGGCAAAAAGCCTCTCTGGGGCCACGGCACCGGCGCGGGCACCAGCATCTGGAAGCCCCACAATCAAATCGTCGCCCTATGGATCGACATCGGCATCCCAGGAGTGCTGCTCTACATCGGGGGGCTTGTCCTTCTGACCTTCCGCTGCTGCACCATGGGCCTGCGCGGCGGTTACTGCCTCGTGCCGTTGTGGTTGTTCATCCCCTGTAGCCAGATCCTCGTCGAGTCGCCGCACTACTGGTTTGCCGCCGCCGTCTGCAGCAACCTCGTTTTCACCGGCCGCTTCCGCCTCGTGCTCAGATCCCCCGCCAAACCGCAGACCACTCCGCACGCTCCGCTGCCACAGTCATGAAAATCGCCTTCATCATCCGCGACCTCGGCCACGGCGGCGCTCAGCGCCAGCTCGTCCTGCTCGCTGGCGGCCTGGTGCAGCAGGGCCACGAGATCAGCGTGCTGCACTTCTACGGCGGTCCATTCCGTGATGAGCTTGAGTCCGCAGGCGCAAATACCGTCTGCATTGGCAAACGCAGCCGCTGGGATCTCGTAGGCTTCTTCCTTCGTCTCGTCAAAGCAGCGCGCACCATCCGCCCCGAGGTGCTGCATGGCTATCTCGCGGAGTCCAATCTCATGGCGCTCTTCCTGAAGCCCCTCTGCGGCTTCCCCCGCGTCGTCTGGGGCGTGCGCGACTCCCAGACAGACGCTCATCTCTGGGGCGTCCTCGGCAGGCTCAGCTTCCGCCTCAACTGCCTCCTCGCACGCTTTGCCGATCTCATCATCTGCAACTCCCAGGCCGGGCGCGACTACTACGCCGCACGCGGCTACCCGCTGAAAAAGATGCACGGCGTCCCCAACGGCATCGACACGGAGAAATTTCAGCCGCAGCAGCGCAAGCCTTCAGCCCTGCCCACCTTCGGACTCGTCGGCCGCATGAACCCGATGAAGGACATCGCCACCTTCCTCCGTGCGGCGGCCCTCGTTCCTCACGCGCAGTTCCTCATCATCGGCTCCGGAGATGCCGCTTACGAGCAGCAGATGCGCAGCCTCGCCACCAGTCTCGGCCTCGACTCCCGCCTCATCTGGATGCCCGCGCAGAAGGACATGCCCGCCATCTACGCCAGGCTCGACTGCCTCGTAAACTCCAGCGCCTTTGGCGAAGGCTTCTCCAATGTCATCGGCGAGGCCATGGCCTGCGGCGTCCCCTGCATCGCCAGCGACGTCGGAGACAGCGCCTGGATCATCGGCGACAAATCTCGCATCTTCCCTGTGGGCGATCACGCCGCCCTCGCACAGTGCATGCGCGCCTTCACGCCCCACGATCCCCGCCAGCGCATCGTGGAGGAATTCAGCGTCGCCAGGCTCATCCAGCGCACCAGCCGCCTGCTTGCCAAAAAAGTCCTCTGGCTCACCACCGGCCTCGGCAGCGGCGGCGCGGAGATGATGCTCGTGCAGCTCATCCGTGGTCTCCCGCAGTTTCAGCACAGCGTCATCTCCCTCACCTCCGGTGGCAAGCACGCCACCGCATTGCGCGAAGGCGGCTACGAGGTCCATAGCCTCGACATGCCCGCAGGCAAGCCCACGCTGGCCTCCCTCTGGCGTCTCTTCCGCATCGTCCGCCAGACCAAGGCCGACGTCCTCATGGGCTGGATGTACCACGGCTGCTTTGCCGCTGTGCTCGCGCGCTTCATGCGTTTCAAAAGCGTACCCGTCATCTGGAACGTGCGCCAGAGCCTCTACGACCTGAAGCACGAGAAGCGTGGCTCCGCCCTCGTCATTCGCGCGCTCGCCTCGCTCTCCTGGCTGCCCGCACGCATCACCTACAACACCCAGACCGGCGCCCGCCAGCACGAGTCCCTGGGCTACCGTGCCTCCAAGACCCAGCTCATCCCCAACGGCTTTGATCTCGCGAAATGGCAGCCTGGAACGCCCATCCCCGGACGCATCGGCCGCTTCGGACGCAATGCCCCGATGAAGGACTACGCCACCTTCATCACCGCTGCGAAAATCATCGCCGAGAAAAAACCCGGCACCGAATTCATCGTCGTCGGCGCTGGCACCGAGGAGCTCCAGGTCCCCGCCTGCATCCAGATCCTCGGCGAGCGCCACGATCTCCCCGAACTCACCGCCTCGCTCAACATCGCCGTGTCCTCCTCCGCCTTTGGCGAAGGTTTCCCCAATGTCATCGGCGAGGCCATGGCTTGCTCTGTCCCCGTTGTCGCCACAGACATCGGTGACACCCGCTGGGTCATGGGAGACACCGGCCGTCTCGTGCCCCCGGGAGATCCCGCCGCACTCGCTCAGGCCTGCATCGACGTTCTCGACTCCGCCATCCTTCACGATCCCAATTCCCGCGCACGCATCGCGCAGCATTTCTCCATCGAAAGCGTCCTGCAAAAATTCGCCGCCTTGCTCGATTCACCTCACGCAGTTTCTCCGGCTGCGGACTCAAGCCCCTCGCCCTCCCTCGCATCTCCCCTTCCCCATTCCTGACCCATGTGCGGCATCGCTGGCTTCTTCACTCCATCAGGCTCATTTCCTTCACACGAGATGAACGCCATCGTCACCGCCATGACGGACGCCATCGTCCTGCGTGGCCCCGATGACTCCGGCGCTTGGGTTGACTCATCCAGCGGCATCGCTCTCGGCCATCGCCGCCTTTCCATTCTCGATCTCTCTCCTTTGGGCCATCAGCCCATGACCAGCGCCGACGGCCGCTTCATCATCGTCTTCAATGGCGAGATCTACAATTTCCAGCAGCTGCGCGCCCAGCTCGAACCCCACGGCCACACCTGGCGTGGCCATTCAGACACCGAGATCATGCTCGCCGCCTTCCGCCAGTGGGGCGTCGTCGCAGCCACCCAGCGCTTCAACGGCATGTTCGCCTACGCCGTGTGGGACAAGCAGGAGCGCACCCTCCACCTCGCCCGCGACCGCATGGGGGAAAAACCCCTCTACTACGGCTGGATCGGCCAGACCTTCGTCTTCGCCTCCGAGCTGAAAGCGATTCAACGCTTCCCCGGCTTCAATGCCAGCATCGATCGCGAGGCCCTCACCTCACTGCTCCGCTTCAACTACATCCCCGATCCTCTCTGCATCTACCAGGGCTTCAAAAAGCTGCCCCCTGCCGCGATGCTCAGTTTGCAGGCCCCATCGGATCATCCACAACCCGGTTACTACTGGAGCCTGCCCCACGCCGTCGAGCGCGGCCTCGACAATCCCTTCAAAGGCACCGAGGCCGAAGCCATCGACACCTTTGAGTCCATGCTCAAAAAAGCCGTCGGCATGCGCATGGTCTCCGACGTGCCGCTCGGTGCCTTCCTCAGCGGCGGCATCGATTCCTCGCTCATCGTGGCGATGATGCAGAAGCAAAGCTCGCGTCCCGTCCGCACCTTCACCATCGGCTTTCACGAAAAGCAGTACAACGAAGCGGAGATCGCCAAGAGCGTCGCCAAGCACCTCGGCACCGAACACACCGAAATGTACGTCACTGGCGAGGACGCGCTCAATGTCATCCCCCAGCTCCCCGCTCTCTACGACGAGCCCTTCGCCGACTACTCGCAGATCCCCACCCACCTCGTCTGCAAGATGGCCCGCCAGCACGTCACCGTCGCCCTCAGCGGCGATGCCGGAGACGAACTCTTCGGCGGCTACGAACGCTACGCCATGGGCCGCAGTCTCTGGAATAAATTCGCCTGGATGCCGCGCCCGCTGAAGAAGCTGACCGCAGCCGCACTCACCGCAGTCCCTCCCGGTCCGCTCAACACCCTCGGCTCCACACTCCTCCCCAGAAGCAAGCGCCACATCCCCGTCGGCGACAAGCTCCACAAGCTCGCCGAAGTCGTCGCCGCCCCCGGCATGGAGTCGCTCTATCTCACGATCATGTCCTACTGGAAAAAACCCACGGACATCGTCATCGACGGCAAAGATCCTGTCACCGCCATCACCAATTCCAAGGCATGGCCCCGCGTCAGCGACTTCACCCATCGCATGATGTACCTCGACATGGAGACCTACCTCCCCGGAGACATCCTCGTCAAAGTGGACCGCGCCGCCATGGGCGTCAGTCTCGAAGGCCGTATTCCGCTCCTCGACACCGACCTCATCGAGTTCGCCTGGCGCATCCCGTTTTCGATGAAAGTCCGCGACGGCAAAGGCAAATGGCTCATGCGCGAAACCCTCTACCGCCACGTGCCCAAGGCCCTCATCGACCGCCCCAAGCAGGGCTTCGGCATCCCTCTGGAAATCTGGCTGCGCGGCCCTCTGCGCGAATGGGCCGAAGACCTCCTCTCCGAATCCCGCCTCAAACGCGAAGGCTTCTTCCACCCCGCCCCCATCCGCCAAAAGTGGCAGGAACACCTCAGCGGCACCCGCAACTGGCACTTCTACCTCTGGGACATCCTCATGTTCCAATCCTGGCTCCAGGCCCAGCGCTAATTTGGAGTGCGGTTGCGGAGCGAGGCACAGCCTGTCCTCCGTAGCTCACAGAGCGAAGGAGGAAGCGCAGCTACCGCTTTCGCCGTTCAGGACAGCACACAAAGACCACCCCACCGCCGAGTGCGTGAGCCAGGAAACTCTTCGCACCTCACCGAATACACGCATGCCACGAACCATCTCATGCCATGGCATATTGATGACAGGGTGATGTTTCAGTCCGATCAAGCTCTCTCGTTGGATCAAATCTAGACTCTTTCTCGACATAGCAGCACCTCACTGATGTTCTTAGATCCCGTAGGGATCACAGCCGGTAGCCAGGGATAAGCTCGCGAAGCGAGCGCCATCCCTGGATGGGCAGGTCCCAGCAGAAAAGCAAACCCAGGGCTTTCTTAACCAAGCCCCGCCCTCCGGCAGCGTCTTACCGTCCTGCCGCCGCAGTTGCAGCACATCGCCACACCATGACGCTTCCGACAACACCGGTGCGCAAGACTCTTCCGACGACGCTCCTGGCATTTTGGCTAGATGCGTTTTCTGCTGTCAATGGCACCGCCATTTTCACGTAAACCTCCTCAGCTGCTCCCTCACCCACCTCATCGACGGCTTCTCAATCCACACCGAAATCACCCACGCCAGCACCACCATCGACACCGTCGTCACTCCCAGCCTCACCCACGCCGACTGAGTCACCGCCCCCAGCGCATCCAGCAGCACCAACCCGATGTTCTGATGAATCAAATACAGCGGGTACGAGATCGCCCCCAGAAACACCAGCGGCCGCGCATTCAGAAAAGGCAGCCATCCCGTCGTTGCCAGATGCAGCAGCAGCGCAAAGCCCACCACCAGCGGGAAATGCAGCGCAAAGGCCGCCTTCCACCACGCCAGCGCACCGCACACCAGCAGCACCAGCGTATGCCCCACGCTCCACGCACGCCGCCGGTGCGCATCATACAAAATCATTCCCACGCCAAACAGGTGGATGTAGTCCAGGCTCGTCACCGCCTTGATCTTCCCTGTCAGCCGATACACCAGCGACTCCGGCTGCCCATGCGTCAGCACCCAGTGCGCCCCCGCTGCCGCAGCCAGCCACAGCAGCAGCACCGGCACCGTGAGCCTCTTGAAAGCCCCCAGCTGATGCAGCACCAGCATCGCCGCGTAAAACAGCAGCTCAAACTCCAGCGACCAGTACACACCGTCGATCATCTGCGCCCGCACAAAGCGCGGCAGCAGCGGGATGTTCCAGAGTGCATCTCGCGTGCTCACCTCCATCCCTGGCAGACCATACCGCGAAGTCACCAGCAGCGTGATCAGCGCACAGGCCCAGAACGTAGGATACAGCCGTGAGAAACGTCCCACCACAAAGCTCGCCGCAGACTTCGCGCGATCCAGCGTCATGAAGATCACAAAGCCGCTGATCATGAAAAACAGATCCACCCCCATGCCACCATACGGAAACCCAAACGGTGGATCATACAGATGAAAGCTCCAGTTCTTCGCGATCCCGCTGGTGAAATGAAACAGCAGCACCGCCATCGCCGCGATGCCACGCAGCGCGTCCAGTTCAGCAATTCTTAAAGTGGGATTGATCGACTTCATGGCAGGGCAGCGGAAAGTTTGAGAACAGGCGTAAGCTCACGGGTCAGCACCACATACCCGGCCTTGGACAGATGCAGATGATCCTCCTGGTAGAGCTGCAGCTTCTGGTTCCCATCAGCCTCCAGAAAAGCCGCCGAGAAATCATGAAACTCCACCTGTCGGCTGCCATTCAGCTTCTTCAGCCTCGCATTGATCTCCCCAATCCACGGCCGAATCGGCGAGCCCGCCTCATACACCGGCAGCAGTCCCAGCAGCACGATCCTCGTACCCGGCTGCACCGCATGAATCCGCTCCACGATCGTCTTAATCCCGCGCGCCGTATCCGCCGCGCTGAAATGCCGCCAGTAATTGTTGATGCCGATCATGAGCACCACTGTCTCCGGTGCAGGCCCGTTCAGAATCCCCTGCTCCAGCCGCCACAGCACATGCTGCGGCCCCTCCCCGCCAATCCCAAAATTCAACGCCTTCGCGGGCGCGATGCGTGACTGCCAAATGTCCTTGTCCCAGCTCTCCGTCAGCGAGTCCCCGATGAAAACAATCCTCGCCTGCGCCTCCTTCATCGTTTCGGCCTGCTGCTTCACCACCCCAGCCCAATACGCCGTCTCATCCCTCTTCGCCGCCTCCCACGGCACCTCCGCAGCCCGAGCCCCTGAAAGCATCAAAACAGCCAGCCATGGAAGGGCGCAAATGGATCGGAGCTGTAGCATGCAGTGCGGAAAGCTAAGCGCCCGATTTCGCGAGATCAAGTCACGCGGAGGCAGCCTGTTCATATTCCCTCACCAGCCCCCCAAAACACGCCCCCTGGCTGAACCTCTCCTCCGCCACCTGCCGATGATTCGAAGGCCGCTTCTTCGCACAATCCACCGCCCATTCCCCGATCACCCTCGCAAACCCATCCGCATCCTCCTTCGCCGCCGACCAGCAATGCGTCAGCCCCATCTCCAGAAAGTCATTGTTCCCCGGCGCCTGGCTCAGAATCACCGGCAGATCACACGCCAGCGCCTCCAGCACCGCAAACGACAGCCCCTCATAGCGCGAGGTCAGAATCATTCCATCCAGCGCCTGATAAAACGACAGCGGCTCCGAAAGGTAGCTCTGTCTCACAATGCGTCCGCGAATCCCCAGCTCATCCGCCAGCACCGCACAATCCGCAGCCAGCTCGCCATCCCCCAGATGATACAGCCACAGATCCGCCCTCCCCTCGCAAGCCTTCGCAAAGGCACGATACAGCGTCAGCGGATCCTTCTGAAACGCCAGCCTCCCCACAGAGCCCAGCAGCACCGCATCCGCAGGCACACCCAGCCCCTCACGGATCTCTCTCCGCCGGCTCTCACTCGCAGGCTGAAAGCGCACACAGTCCACCGGATTCGCAATCACCCGCAGCCTCCGCTGCGGAATCCTCAGCGTCTCCCTCGCAAACGCCAGCTCACCCGCGGAGAGATTGATCGAGGTGCCCACTCGTCCCAGCACCGTTTCGATGGCGTTGAAAAACCGCGCCTTCATCCCGCCCTTGCCAGACAGTCCGTAATACGCATGCGGCGTGTAAAAAATCGGCTGCCGCACTCCCAGCAGCACCAGCGCGCGCGTCAGCGCACCCGCCTTCGAGCTGTGCGCATGGATCACCTCCGGCTTCGCCTCCTTCACCAGCCTGCGCAGCCGCAAAAGAGCCCCCACATCACCCGGGCCCGGCGCATTGCTCACCGCCAGATTAGTCGTCCTCCCTCCGGCCTCAGTCACCCTCTCCACCAGCCGGTTCAGCCGGTCAGAGCCCCGCACATCCGAATACGCCAGATGCACCACATGCCCCTGCTCCAGCAGATACGACGCCAGCGCCTCCACGTGCCGAAACACGCCATCCACTCCGGGCTCGGTGACTAGTAGGATTCTCATCGGGAAACCATACCCTACCACAATCCCGCTAGGAAACGAAAGGCTGGATGCATCCGCACCTCAGTTTATCCGATCACTCCGCGTCCTCTTCCACCGCCTTGCCGCCGTAGATGATACCCCGCTTCGTCGAAGCCACAAAGTCCGTGAAGATCGCCGCCTCCGGCGTCAGCTCCCCGGCCCGCAGCTCCTCCACCGCCTGGGCATTGTTCAGCCCGCTGCGGTACACTTTACGGAAGGCATTCCGCAGCGCACGAATCTGCTCGCGGGTGAAGCCCGCACGCTGCAGCCCCACGAGGTTAAGCCCGCGCGCACGCGCCGGATGCCCGTCAGCCGTGCAGTACGGCGGGATGTCCTGCACCACCTTGGCACACCCGCCGATGATCGCACGCGTGCCGATCCGGCAGAACTGATGCACCGCCGTCAGCCCGCCAATGATCACATGATCATCCACCACCACATGGCCCGCCAGCGTGCCGTTGTTGGAGAAGATCACGTGATTCCCCACCACGCAGTCATGTGCGATGTGCACATACGAGAGGAAATTGTTATGGCTGCCGATGATGGTCTTGTCACCCGGCGAGGTCGCACGATGCACCGAGCAAAATTCGCGGAAGGTGTTGTTGTCTCCCACCTCCAGCCATGTGGGCTCGGCCTTGTACTTCAGGTCCTGCGTCTGCTGGCCGATTGAGCCGTAGGCGTAGAACTTGTTGTTCTTCCCAATCTTCGACGGCCCCATCACCGTCACATGATGCTGCAGCCAACAGCCGTCTCCCAGTTCCACATCCGCACCGATGATGCAGTAGGGGCCGATATGCACGTCCGCACCGATCTTGGCAGACGGGTCAATGATGGCGGTCGGGTGAATCGTGGCTGACATGCGTTCTCTTCGTTAGCGGTCCACCACGCTGAACATCAGGTCGGCCTCGGAAACCACCTGGCCATTCACACTGCATCGGCCGATGCCGCTGGCAATGCTCCGCTTCGTTTTGAGAATTTCAGTCTCAATGATCAGCGTGTCTCCGGGCAGCACCGGCCTGCGCCACTTGACGTTATTGGCGCTCATGAAGTAGCCGATCTTGCCGTGGTTCTCCGGCATGCGCAGCAGCACGATGCTCGCCACCTGCGCCATCGCCTCCAGCTGCAGCACCCCGGGCATGATCGGGTGGCCGGGGAAATGCCCCTGGAAGAACGGCTCGTTGATCGTCACATTCTTCATGCCCGTGCACTTCGACTCGCCTTCAAACCCAATGATTCGGTCCACCAGCAGGAAGGGATAGCGATGCGGCAGGATGTTCATCACCTCGTTCACATCCAGCACGGCCTCGCCCACCGGAATGTTCACCGGCGCCGGCACCATGCTGCGCATCTGGTTGTACTGCGCCACAATCGCACGCGCCAGCTCCGTGTTCGGTCCATGCCCCGGACGCACGGCGATCACGTGCCCCAGAATCCGCTTTCCGGAAAGCATCAGGTCCCCCACGATGTCCAGGATCTTGTGCCTCACAAACTCGTCCGCAAAACGCAGCGGCTGCTTGGACAGCAGCGTCTCCCCGCGGATCACCACAGCAGCCTCCAGCGTACCGCCCTTGATCAGCCCCTTCTCCATCAGAGGTGCGATGTCCTCGTAGTAAACAAAGGTGCGCGCCGCCGCGATTTCCTTCTCATAGGTCTCGGGAGTGATCTCCGTGCTGAAATACTGCGTAAAGCGTCCTTCCGGACCCACATTCGTGCACGAAATGCGGAACTTCTTGTCCGGCACGATCGTCAGGATCGTCCCGCCCCGCGTCTCCTGGTAGATCGGCTCACGCACTTCGAAATACTTGCGCGCCTCATTCTGCTCCTGCAGTCCGGCAGACTTGATCAGCTCCACAAACGGCATCGAGCTCCCATCGGCGATCGGCGGCTCATTCGCGTCCATCTCGATGATCGCATTGTCCACCCCCATCCCTGCCAGCGCCGAGATCACATGCTCCACCGTGTGCACATTCACCCCGCCCTCGGCGATGGTCGTGGCTCTCTCCACTTTCTGCACCTTCTCCACCAGCGCCGGGATGAAGGGCTTGTCCTCCAGATCAATTCGGCGGAACTTGAACCCAAAGTTCTCCGGCGCAGGCTGGAGGGTGAGGGTGACTTGTTCGCCGGTATGCAGCGAGGTGCCCGTCATCGAGACGGACTTGGCGAGGGTGTGCTGACGGTCAGAGGCGGCCATAGACGGGAGCGCGTCTGTTAGCGTCTTGCCCCCGCAGGGTCAAAGGGAAATGCATGGGAGAGATCTCCCGTCCTCGGGCTATTGCCGATGCCCTTCGCTACCTCTTCCCGATGCACCACAGGTGCTTGTACCCGCGGATGAAAAGCCGCCCGTCGCTCACCGCCACAGACCCGATGATCTTCTCCCCCAGCGAATTCGTCGCCAGCAGCTCAAACTTCGGGTTCGCCTTGAAGACAAAACAGTCGCCGATCTGGTTCGCTGCATAGCACTTGCCATCCGCGCTCAGCACCAGAGACGACCAGTTGTTCCCCTTCAGCCGCTCCTGAAACACCATCTCTCCCGTCTTCAGATCCCGGCACTCCGCGATCCCCCCGTCGCTCAGGATGTAATGATAGCCGTTGTGCACCACCCCGCTGCCGATCCGCTGGCTCACCTTCGGCAGTTGCCACACGCGATGGCTCTCCGTCACATCTCCATTCCCACCCGCCTTCACCGCCAGCGCCGCACCATTGTACCCGCTCATCGCGATCATCACCCCATCCGCATAAAGCGGCGAGTTATAAACCAGATTCGTCAGCCCGCCGGACGTCCACAGCTCCTTGCCCGACTGCGGATCAAACGCACACGCACGCGTCGGGTAGCACATCAGCAGCTCCTCACGCACTCCCACCTTGCGCAGCAGCGGATCCCCCCACGAGCCCAGCCACTTCTTCCCCTCACCTTCGCCAGAGGCCCCGCCCGGCTCCTTATGCTGCCACAGCGTCTTGCCCGTCTTTTTGTCAAAGCAGTACAGCACCGTGTTCTCCCCCGGGCCAAAATTGAAAAACACCCGGTCCCCCGCCAGTACCGGAGAGGCCCCGTTGCCCCAGATGTGGTGCTGCTTGCCCAGATCGGTGCGCTTCCACAGTTCCTTGCCATTCATGTCATAGCAAAACACCCCCGCTGACGCAAAGGACACCACCACCCGCTCGCCATCCGTCGCGGGGGACGCCGCACACTGCGGATTCGTCGCATGCGTCAGCTCAGGCTCCCGATACACCGTGCCCGCCTCCCATACCTTCTTGCCCGTCGCCTTGTCAAAGCACATCAGCATCCGCCGCCCCTCCTTCTCAATCGCCTGCGTCATCAGCACCTTGTCCCCCCACACCACCGGTGTCGAGTTCCCCCGCTCCGGCAGTTCCACTTTCCACACCACATTCTCCGTCTGGCTCCACCTCTCCGGCAGCCCCGACTCCCCACACGTCCCGTCCCCGTTTGCCCCGCGCCACATGGGCCAGTTTTCAGCATGCAGAGAGTCCAGTGCGCAGAAGACGGAAACCAAAAGGAGAGTGCGTTTCATGGTGATTGGTTGGGTGACAGACCATGAAACGTCAACCGGCGCCCTTTCATGTCATTCTCACGTTAGGTGGCTCCGGCCCGGCGATTGCAGACTTGCGCTGGGTCGCAAGTCTTTCGTAACTTCATGTGACCATGGACCGCGCCAACCGAATACTTCTGCTCTTCGCCAGCGCGGCCGCCTATGCGTTCGCCTTTCCTCCCTATGGCTGGTGGCCGCTCGCGCTGCTCAGCGTGGCGGTGCTGGCAGGCGTCCTTCATCAGACACGACCTGCACATGGTTTCAGGGCCGGTTTTGCATGGGGCCTGCTGGCTTTTGGCACCGGCCTTTCCTGGATGTGGAGCCTCTTTGGTGTCTTCAGCATCGCACTCTGGAGCATCCTGTCGCTTTTCCCCGCACTGTTCGGCTGGCTGGTCTGCACTGCCCGGCAGCGTGGCATCACCACAGGCTGGCGGCTCGCACTGTTCATCGCCTTGGCATGGACCGGCACGGAGTTTGTGCGCTGCGAGCTCATGCCTCTGAAGTTTCCATGGCTTCATCTTGGCCTCGCTCTCGAACCCTGGCCGCTGGCTTCATGGGTGGGCGTGTATGGCCTGGGATTTCTGGCAGCATGGATGATTGCGAGTCTCATCACTCGATGCGTCCGGCTTGCAGCGCTCCTCATGGCAGGCGTTGTACTTGTGCCCGTCAGGGAACCCGAGTTGTTCAAAAGCGCTGCCATTCCCGTAACCGCCATCCAGGCGGAGACAGCTCCCCTCAATGACTACCTTGAGCTCTCCCGCCAGGCTCCGCCCGAGACCCGGCTGATCGTGTGGCCGGAATATGCCGTATCAAAGGACGTGCGGCGCTCGGACTCCGGCGAATTGACCGCCATCCAAGATATCTCGATCAGCTCCAAAGCATTGCTCGTTTTTGGCACACAAAAACGGCTGGAAGGCGCCAGGTGGCAGAATACGGCGCTTGCGATCAACGAGGGTGCCATCGTCGGTGAACACGGTAAAAACCACACCGTTCACTTCTTCAATGACGGGGAGCATGGCCCCACGGCCTCAGCCTTCGAAGTCACACTTGGGGAGGACCGGCTCGAACCGCCTTTCCACGGAAAGATTGGCACACCCATCTGCTTCGACTGCGATTTCCACGACGTAGTGCGGCGCATGGTCCTGGCTGGCGCGGAATTCCTGGTCGTACCTTCCATGGACGCGGCCTCGTGGCCTGCAAGGCAGCACATTCAGCATGCGCAGCTGTTTCGTGCAAGGGCAGCGGAAAACCGGCGCTGCATGATCGTGGCCGCCTCTTCCGGAGTCTCTCAGATCATTGATCAAAACGGTCATGCCACAGCATCGCTCGATGCGATGCAGCGGGGCGTGCTCAGCGGCACGATCACGGCCATCAACGACCTCACCTTCTTCACCCGCTGGGGCTGGCTCACGCCATGGCTGGCGCTCTCAATCCTGCTGCTCTGGACCCTCTGGCTGCTGGCATTTTCAAAACCGAAAATGCCGCAGCCAGTCGAAGCCGGTTCAGATTAGTCTTCCCCACCCGCAGCCAGCTGCGCGATGACATTGATGTCCTCCAGCGTCGTCGTGTCGCCCTTGATCAGTTCACCTGCGGCGATCTGCTTCAGCAGGCGGCGCATGATCTTGCCGGAACGCGTCTTCGGCAGCGCCGCAGCAAAGCGGATCTCATCCGGCGTCGCCACCGGGCCGATCACCTTGCGCACATGCTTCTTCAGTTCGTCGCTCAGATCGCGGCCCGACTTCACGCCTTCCTTCAGCGTCACAAAGCACACCACGCCCTGACCCTTCATCTCATCCGGGCGGCCCACCACCGCAGCCTCGGCCACGGCTCCATGGGAAACCAGAGCGCTTTCCACCTCGGCAGTGCCCAGGCGGTGTCCGGCCACGTTCAGCACATCGTCGATGCGGCCGATGATCCAGAAGTTGCCCTGCTTGTCGCGGCGTGCTCCGTCACCGGCAAAATACCACCCCTTGAACTCGCCCCAGTACGCTTCCTGATAGCGCTTCTTGTCGCCCCAGATGCCGCGCAGCATGGACGGCCACGGCTTGCGGATCACCAGCTTGCCCTGCTCGTTCACGCCCACTTCCTTGCCCAGGTCATCCACGATCGCCGCATCCACGCCAAAGAACGGCAGCGTCGCCGTTCCAGGAGTCGTCGGCGTCGCTCCCGGCAGCGGGGTGATCATGTGTCCGCCTGTCTCAGTCTGCCACCAGGTGTCCACGATCGGGCAGCGGCCGCCGCCCACCTTGTTGTGGTACCACATCCAGGCTTCCGGGTTGATCGGCTCGCCCACAGTGCCCAGCAGGCGCAGGCTGCTCAGGTCATGCTTCTTCAGCCACTCATCGCCCCATTTCATGAAGGCGCGGATCGCAGTCGGCGCCGTGTAGAAAACAGTCACCGCATACTCTTCGATGATCTTCCAGAAGCGGTCGTTCTCAGGCCAGTTCGGCGCACCTTCAAACATCAGGGAGGTCGCTCCCAGTGCCAGCGGTCCATACACCATGTACGTGTGCCCCGTCACCCAGCCGATGTCCGCCGTGCACCAGTACACATCGTCATCGCGCAGATCAAAGACGTATTTGCAGGTCATCTGCGCATGCAGCAGGTAGCCGCCCGTCGTGTGCAGAATGCCCTTCGGCTTGCCTGTGCTGCCGCTGGTGTAAAGGATGAACATCGGCGACTCCGAATCCATCGCCACAGCCGCGCAATGGGAGTCCACATACTCCAGCTCACGGTGCCACCACACGTCACGGCCTTCCTCGATGTGCACATCCTGTCCCGTTCGCTTGTACACGATCACCGTCTCCACCGGCGTGTCCTTCGCCTTCAGCGCATCGTCCACGTTCTTCTTCAGCGGCACCACCGCGCCACGGCGGTAGCCGCCGTCGGCGGTGATCACAATCTTCGCACCGCAGTCCATCACGCGGTCCTTGATCGACTCCGCGCTGAAGCCGCCAAAGATCACGCTGTGCATCGCACCGATGCGGGTGCACGCCAGCATCGCCACCGCCGCCTCAGGCACCATGGGCATGTAGATAATCACTCGGTCGCCCTTCTTCACCTTGTGGCGCTTCAGAACATTCGCAAAGCGGCACACCTCGCGGTGCAGCTGCTGGTAGGTCAGCACTCGCTTCTCCCCTGGCTCCCCTTCCCAGATCAGCGCCGCCTTCGTCTTGCGTGCCGTGTTCAGGTGGCGGTCCAGGCAGTTTTCGCTCACGTTCAGCTTGCCGCCCAGGAACCACTTGGCATTCGGGCACTTCCAGTCCAGCACCTTGCCAAAAGGCTTGCTCCACTGCAGCTCCTTCGCCTCACGGCCAAAGAACTTCTCCGGATGCTTGATCGACTCCTCGTGCATCTTCTTGTACTGCGCCATCGAGCTGATGCGCGCCTTCTTGGAAAATTCAGCACTGGGCTTGAAGACCCGGTTTTCAGTCATCAGGGATTTCGTGCTGCCACCTGCCTTAGCGGCTGGTTTGGCGGCTTTCTTCGGGGCGGATTTGGCGGCGGCTTTCTTGCTCATGGCGTGTTCAGGTCGGCGTTTGGAAGGCGCAGAGTAGAAACCGGAGCCCGCACCCGCGCAAGGCCAAGCTGCATCCTCTCGCCCCCCGCAGGCGAACTTCACCTTGCCTACGCGTCCTCACGCCCTACGATAGGCACCTCATTTATCATGACGTACCTGCGTATCAGCCTGATTGCCCTTGCCGCCGCCTGCACCAGTGTCCGCGCCCAGCAGCCCCCTGCTGCGCGCAGCTACACCAATGGCATTGCGGCGGTCGTTGACGGTGTGCCCATTCCCATCTCCGAAGTCGAAGAAACCATCAAGACTCAGGAGCAGGTCCTCCAGTTCCAGCTGCGCAATGACCCCGAGCGCTTCAAAAAGGAGATGTCCGAGCTCCGCAAAGGTGCCGTCGAAACGCTCATCGACCGCGAGATCCTCCTCGCCGAATTCAAAAAAATCGGCGGCGTGCTCAAGGCCCAGTACGTGGACGACGACATCAACGGCATCATCCGCGAGAGCTTCAAAGGCAACCGTGACGCCTTCGTCGATGAGCTCAACAAAAGCGGCATGACCCTTCTCAAGTTCCGCGAGCTGCGCCAGAAAATGGTCATCATGAACGTCATGCGCGGCCGCAATGCCGGAGATCATCCCCCCGCCACCCCCCGCGAAGTTCAGGAATACTACGACAAGAACGTGGACAAATGGCGTGAGGGCGACCAGATCAAAATCTCCACCATCACCATCCCCAAATTCACCGGCGAGGCAGGCTCCAGCGCTGAAAAGCAGAAAAAGCTCATCCAGGAGCTCCGCACCAAGATCCTCCAGGGCGCCGACTTCGCCACCGTCGCCAAGGCCAATTCCCTCGACAGCCACGCCGAAAACGGCGGCGCCTGGGACTGGATGGCCAAGACCGACCTCATGCCCGCCATCGCCAATGCTGCCATGGAGCTCAAGCCCGGTGGCATCAGCCAGGTCCTCGATCTGGAGACCAACTACATCATCGTCGCCTGCGACGCCAAAAAGCTCGGCACCGCCCCTCCCCTGGAGCAGTACCGCCCCGAGATCGAAAAAATGATCAACCAGGAGAAGTCCAAGGCCAACATCGACAAATGGATGGACGCCGTGCGCAAAAAGCACGTCATCAAACGCTACATCTCCGCTCCTCCCGCCCCATCCCCTGCGCCCACAGTGCCATGATCCAGATCGTTTTTAATGACATCAGCGCCTCGGAGCTCTCCCACCTGCCCACCCAGGTTCAGTTCCACCTGCTTGAGGCCCTGAACATCCAGCCCGCCGACATCGACGAAACCATCCTCGCCAAGCGCTACGGCGTCCTCGAGCGCGGCGGCAAAAAACTCTACCGCTGCCGTGCTGGCGACCACCGCATCTACTTCGCCATCGTCGAGGGAAACGTCCGCGTCCACCGCGTCCTCCACAAGAACACCCTCACCGACTTCCTCTTCCGCAGCAATCTCCCCGGCGGCGGGGAAGACGAGGCCCTCAGCCAGTCCAAAAGCTTCTGGCACCTCATCGACGAAGGCGCCAAGACCCTCAAGGTCGCCTAGCAGGGCTCTGACGCAGCCGGAATCACGCGCACCGAATTGACGTTTCCTCCGTCATTCGGACTTCGTTATTCATCCCATACCGCTCATCCTGGTTCCGTCATCTGCCATGACTCTCGACTCCCTTCTTTCAGACGAAGCCCTGCGCCAGCAGGAGTTTCCTGTCATCAAAGACAGCCTCTTCCTCGCCCACGCTGGAGTCACCATCCTCCCGCACCGCGTCACCCGCACCATGCAGGACTACCTGGAGCAGTGCAGCCTGCGCATGCAGGAGTATCCCGAGGCCTGGCGCGCCGTGAACGAGACCCGCGTCGTCGCCGCCCGCCTCATCGGTGCCAAAGCCAGCGAGATCGCCCTCATCGGCCCCACCTCCGTCGGTCTCAGCCTCGTCGCTAATGGCCTCCCCTGGCAGCCCGGAGACGAGGTCGTCTGCTACCTCGACGACTACCCCGCCAACGTCTATCCCTGGACAGACCTGGAGCGCCACGGCGTCGTCCTCAAGCTCCTCAAACCCGCCTCCCCCGGAGAGATCACCCCCGAGCTCGTCGAGGCCGCACTCACTCCCAAAACCAAGCTCGTCGCCCTCGCCTCCTGCCACTTCCAAAGCGGCTACCGCATCGAGATCGACCGCATCGGCCGCATGCTGCGCCAGCGCGGCGTCCTCTTCTGCCTCGACGCCATCCAGACCGTTGGCGCCTTTGAGACCCTTGTCGACCACGTCGACTTCCTCTCTGCCGACTCCCACAAATGGATGCTCGGCCCCATGAGCGCCGGCATCTTCTACGTGCGCGAAGAGCTGCAGGACATGCTCCGCCCCAGCCTCCTCGGCTCCTGGAACGTGCGCAGCCCCAACTTCATCGCCCAGGAAGAAATCGCCTTCGAGCGCGGCGGCCGTCGTTACGAACCCGGCGCCCTCAATATCTCCGGCATCCTCGGCATGAAAGCTGGCATCGACCTCATTCTCGAGTTCGGCCTCCCCGCCATCAGCGCCCAGCTCCTCAAGCTCAAAGCCCGCCTCCACGCCGGTCTGCAGCCCCTCGGCTTCACCTTCCTCGGCCCCGATCCACATAACAGCGTCAACGCCTCCTGCATCACCACCGTGCAGCACCCCACACGCTCGTTGGAAGACATCGCCAAGCACCTCACTGCCAACAACATCATCACCTCCCTCCGCCACAACCGCGCCGGCCAGCCCCTCATCCGCTTCAGCCCCCACTTCTACAACACCGAAGCCGAAATGGACCGCGTCGCCCAGGTGATCAGGGAGGTGGCTTGAGCAAACTTCAGCTCCACTCCTCTCCTACCGATTTGCACACAGTGTCCAAGAGTGCTTGGTCAAACCAGCAGTTACCACTTGCTATCATTTCCTGAATCAGAGGGCGCACCGCCCCGATCAGGTTCCTCTGTCTGGCCATCACGAGAAGCCCCAGTAGGCCGGTGACTTTCAGCCCATGCTTGACGGCGAGCTTGCGCCCCAGTCTCTCATCCATCAAGACTGCATCTGGGTGCAGATCCAAAGCCAGCGATATGGCTTCCGTTTCACCTGGATCCAGCCCAGCCTCGGATACGCTGGACGGAATGGCCGAAGGCGGCACAATTTCGATCCATGCAGGCAGCTCATCATGAGCACATAAAAGCTCTCTTTGGACGGCTGGCGGAACCACCACCCGGTCAAAAATTTGCCTCAGCAACGATTCTCGCCCAGCCAGCAAAAGAGCAGTGAGCGGAGATGTATCACTGATGACCAGCATGTTCCGTCAGTCGGTTAGAACTGCGATCGTTTTGAGATCTTCAGCAAAATCGGCTTCGTCATAATGCAACGGTATGCGCCTTCGGGCCAGTTCACCCATCATATCAGTTTGAGAAATGCCCGCGATGGCGGCAGCCTGGCCCAGAGTCACCTCTTCCGCAGCAAAAGCCCCGACGGCCAGATGCAGCTTGGCTTTTTGCGGCTGCATCTTCTGCTCCAGAAAAGCTGGTAGCGGGAAAGTCAGAGTCATGATGCTAGGATGACATCCCCGCCCTGAAATTCAAGCTTTACCGCCTCACCGTCGCCGGCAGCGTCTTCTCCAGCGCCGAAAGGATCGCCGCATGCGCAGCATCCACCTCGGCCGTCTCCAGCGTCTTGTCAGACGAACGGTACGTCAGTGTCCACGCGATCGACTTACGGTCCTTCGCGATCTTCGCTCCCGAAGGATCCATGAACACGTCAAACACCTCCGCCCCCACAAACAGCGGATGCTTCTGGCTCGCAAAGAACGCCGCCACCTTCGCATTCGGCAGGTCGGCAGGCACCTCCATCGCCACGTCACGCGTCATGCTGGGGAAGCGCGGCAGCTCCTCAAACTTCGCCGGCCCCGTGCTGCCTTGGCGCAGCGCACTCAAGAGCAGCTCCGCCACATACACCGGATGGCGCGCATCGATCGCACGCGCACGCGCCGGATGCAGTTGTGCGATCCACCCCAGCACGCGATTCCCCGCGCGCAGTTCGCTTGTCAGCAGATA
The DNA here is from genome assembly GCF_014203095.1 of Prosthecobacter vanneervenii. Lineage (NCBI taxonomy): Bacteria > Pseudomonadati > Verrucomicrobiota > Verrucomicrobiia > Verrucomicrobiales > Verrucomicrobiaceae > Prosthecobacter > Prosthecobacter vanneervenii. The sequence goes on from NZ_JACHIG010000009.1 coordinate 227,369, forward strand.
GTTCGCAGGGTTCTCCTTCGCCGGGCGCACTTCGATCGGCGTGCGCGTCAGATTCTGAATCTGCCCCACCAGTTCATGCACATCCGCAGCCTGCGGCTCACGTCCATGCCAGCTCGTCGGAGAAACAGGACCGCTGATCAGCATCGCCAGTCGTTCCTCTTCACGACTGCCACCCTTCGGCAGGGCCAGAAAGACACGCCCAATCTCAAAGAACCGCAGACGGTGCAGCCCCTGGCGGATGTTCAGCGCCGCCGTCGCCACCAGCCCCGGCACAATGCTCGGGCGCAGCGTCGTGTGGTCTTCGCTCAGCGGGTTCTTCACCGCCACGCCCTGCCCGCCACCCAGAGAATCCGCCAGTTGCGCGTCAGAGACCAGACGCAGCGTCTGCGCCTCGTAAAAGCCACGGCTCGCCAGCGTCTGGCGCAGCCCCATTGCAAAATCATACGTGCGGTCCGCAGCCTCCACCGGAGACGCCACCGCCACCTGCCGTGAGGGCACACGGTCCAGCCCGATCACGCGCGCCAGCTCCTCGACCAGATCCACCGGACGCAGCAGGTCCAGGCGATAGCTCGGGATGCCCCAGCGGCTCTCATGCTTGTTCGCAGCCTTCTTCGTCAGGCCCAGCTTTTCCAGAATCGCATGCATCTCATCGCCGCTCATGTCCGGCGTGCCCAGCAGCTTGCGGGCGCGCTCTTCATCCAGCGTCACCTCACCCACCAGCGCAGGCGCTTCACCAGCCACCTGCACCACATCTTCAGCCGTGCCACCCGCAATCGAGAGAATCAGCTTCGTCGCCAGCTCAGAGCCACCCAGCACCTGCTGCGGGTCCATGCCACGCTCAAAGCGGTAGCTGCTGTCGCTGCTCAGTCCCAGACGACGCGAGGTACGGCGGATGCCGCTCGGCGCGAAATAAGCCGCCTCCAGCAGCACGTTCACGGTGGCTTCCGTCACTCCGGTCTCTTCACCACCCATCACACCCGCCACGGCCACAGGCCGCTTGCTGTCGGCGATCACCAGATCATCCGCCTGCAGCGTGTAGCTCTGCCCGTCCAGCGCCAGGATCTTCTCACACTCGTCCGCCAGGCGCACCACGATGCCGCCGCTCAGCTTGTCCAGATCAAAGCAGTGCAGAGACTGCCCCATCTCCATCATCACATAGTTCGTGATGTCCACGATGCTGTTGATCGGCCTCAGCCCGATGCTCTCCAGCCGCACACGCAGCCATTCCGGGCTCGGCCCCACCTTCACGCCCTTGATCAGGCGCGCGGTGTACAGCGGGCAAGCATCCGCAGCTTTGATCACGATCTGCTCGTCAGTCGCCTTCTTCGTCTTCGTACTCGCATTCGCATGATGGCGCTCGCCCTTCAGCGGCAGCCCGGTCAGCGCCGCCAGTTCACGCGCCAGCCCCAGATGACTCAGCAGATCCGGACGGTTCGGCGTGATCTCCAAATCAAAGAGCACATCCGCAGGATGGATCTTGTTGAAGGGTGTGCCCACCACCGCGTCCGCGTTCATGATCAGCAGCCCGCTGTGGTCTTCACCCAGTCCCAGTTCCTTGCCGCTGCACATCATGCCCATCGAGTCCACACCGCGCAGCTTGCCTTCCTTGATCGCAAACCCGCCCGGCAGCACCGCACCCGGCAGCGCCAGCGGCACCTTATCGCCTTCCTTGAAATTCTTCGCACCACACACGATCTGCCGCGCCGTGCCGCTGCCATCGTCCACCTGGCACACGCTCAGCTTGTCGGCATTCGGGTGCTGCACAAAGGACTGGATCTGCGCCACCACGACCTTGTCCGTGGACACACCACGCTCTTCGATGCCTTCCACCTCCACACCCGCGAAGGTGAGAAGATCCGAAAGCTGCGGGACGGTGTAGGAGCTCAGGTCAATGTGAGTGCTGAGCCAGGAGAGAGAAACTTGCATAGCGATAAAAAAAGAAAGCGTTTGGGAAGTTCAGGTTCGCCTCAAAGGGCAGGCAAGAAACAACAGTCGCGGAGTTAAAACCTCTGCGTCCTCTGCCTCTTTGCCCCTCTGCGGTTAAATCGAACGTTCATGTGAGTCTTGAAAAATTAAGCGGCGAACTGCTGCAGGAAGCGCACGTCATTCTCAATCAGATGACGGATGTCGGTGATGCCATGCATGATCATGGCCAGTCGGTCCAGGCCCAGGCCAAACGCAAAGCCCGTGGTCGTTTCCGGGTCAAAAAGGTTGTCGCCACGCGCCTTGTTGATCTCCGCAAACACCGCCGGATCCACCATGCCGCAGCCCGCGATTTCAATCCAGCGCGCATCCTTGCCCTTCGCTTCCAGCTTCACATCAATTTCAAAGCTCGGCTCCGTGAACGGGAAGAAGTGCGGGCGGAAACGCACCGCCGTGCCTGCTCCAAAGATTTCGCGGAAGAAGTACTCCAGCGTGCCCTTCAGATCACCCAGGCTGACATCCTGACTCACATACAGCCCTTCAAGCTGGTTAAAGACACTCAGATGCGTCGCGTCAATCTCATCACGCCGATAAGCCGAGCCCGGCGCAATGATGCGAATAGGCAGCGTCTTCGCCGCTTCCATCGTGCGGATCTGCACACTCGAGGTATGCGTGCGCAGCAGGCGTCCGTCAGGGAGATAGAAGGTGTCCTTCTCATTGCGCGCCGGATGGTCGGCAGGCGTGTTCAGCGCATCAAAGCAGTGCCACTCCGTTTCAATCTCGGGCCCCTCTGCCAGCGCAAAGCCCATGCGGCGCAGCGTGCGGATCGCCAGGTCACGGATCTGCGTCAGCGGATGCAGCGCTCCAGTTCCTGCGCCCGGACGTCCTGGCAGCGTGATGTCGATCCCCTCCACCGCCTTCGCATCCTGCGCAGCCTGCAGCGCCAGCTTCTTCGCATCGATGCCTTCGGTGATCGCCGTGCGCACTTCATTCAGCTTCGCCCCCACCTCTTTCTTCTGCTCCACCGGCACATCCTTCATGCCCTGGCTCAGGGCCGTCACGCTGCCCTTCTTGCCCAGAAAGTTCACACGCACAGCTTCCAGCGCGGATTCATCCTGCGCTGCGTCCAGCGCGGCTAGGGCTTCAGTTTTCAGGGAGTCGAGTTGAGAGAGCATGATCAGAATGGGAAGGGTGCGACATTCGCCAGGGAATGCCTCTGCAAAGGCTGCCGAAACACCGGCAGCCCGCAGGGGGCCGGGATGATGGGGGAAGATCGCCCCTTTCGCAACCCGCAGCTGAGGCCAAACCAGCAGAAGCAGGCCAACCGATTCCGCCAGCCACTTCCGAGATTTCCCAAAAAAGACCGCCGGCCTGGCCAGAAACTCTTTGCTGGGAGCGCCGATGTCTTCATCGGCTCTGGAAGCCCCGCCGTCACAACAAGCCCCGCTTTGCCCACTGGCTGACGAACCAAGCCTCTCCCACGCTATCCCACCGCGCTGACTCTCGGCCTGCGCAGATTCCAATGCGGCAAAGCTCTTTGCTGGGAGCGCCGATGTCCTCATCGGCTCTGGAAGCCCCGCCGTCACAACATGCCCCGCTTTGCCCACTGGCTAACGAGCCAAGCCTCTCCCACACTATCCCACCGCGCCGACTCTCGGCCTGCGCAGATTCCAATGCGGCAAAGTTCTTTGCTGGGAGCACCGATGTCCACATCGGCTCCGGAAGCCCCACCGCAGGAACAAGCCCCGCTTTGCCCAGTCGCCAGCCAACATAGATCCCCCCTATCCCACCGCACTGACTCTCAGCCTGCGCAGACTATAAAAAGGCGTGACTGCCTCTGTGATACGCCGCGCACCCTCTTTCCGCCTGGGGCCAAAAAACTCCCGCTGCGCCTCAAAGAGGCCCTCCACAAACTCCCTGCTGCCCAGCGCCACGCCATCCGTGAAATACCGCACTCTTAGCCTCACCAGCTCCGCAGTGCTCAGCTTGCCCCTCTCCTTCAGCACCGCGCGTGCGCTCTCCACACTCACGCCGTGGCGCACCACATTCTCATTCTGCGCATCCTTCACCTCACGGCCATCAGTATGCAGAAGGCAGCGACAGGCTTCGGCTGCCCCCGCGCTCTTCCAGCCATCCACCGGCTTGCCCAAGGCCGTGCACAGCCCACGCTGCGCACTGCGGCTGCCTCCCAGCGCCTCACCTTTGCCTTCGACCAGCACGCTCTTAAAGCCGTCCATCCACAGCGTGCCGCGACGACTACGGCATTTGTTGAACCAGCGGCTGAAGCGCTCTTTGATCTCCTTCACGAAGAGCGAAAGATCACAAAAGCGCTTTTTAAGCGCCTCCAGCTTCTGCTCCGCCAGAATGCCCATGCCGCGCTGGCGCAATTCCGTCAGCTCATCGCGCAGCAGGCCGAGGTAGGTCTTGCTATAGAGAATGCCAAAGTGCTGGAAGAGCTTGTTTTCGCCATCCGGCCCCTTAAAACGTTCCAGCCAGTTCCGCCGATGCGGCACCTCGGCAAGGAGGTGGAAGTGATTCCCCATGAAACAGTAAGTCACCACCTTGCCCCCTGACAACTCCGACGTGCGCCAGATAATGCGACGCAGCGCCTCCTTCTCCACATCATCAAACCAGATCTCGCCGCCACAGGTGCGGGATGAAGATCATCGTCCAAAGAGACTCTAAGGCGGCTGGTCGTAGCACTTGGGGTGTACCTGTGCCTTCTTTTCTGGTTCTGCAGAGCTTGCGGCATGCCTTTGCTCTGCGAGTACCACTGCCTGTCAATGCGAACAATCTTGCTGACTTTTTAGCCAACCAAGAAGCCGGCCACGGCCCTTCTATGGGTTAACCTGACAAATCGTTTTTTTTTGCGACGAAACGTGAAAGTTTAACTGCGAATTTTTTACTCTCGCAGGTGCTTTACATCAACAAACACGCCTAACATTTCTGTCTCACCAGATTCATGCCCATATCTGAAGTCCCTTCAGCACGCCCTATGTTCCACGGCATTCAGGTATTGCGCGGAGTCTTCTCAGTGCTGGTGGTCTGCCACCACATGGGCGTTCATGCGGAAACCTACTGGCATCATGACTGGTTGGGAGGGCTTTTCAACCAGAGCACCTATCGGGTGGATTTCTTCTTTGTGCTCAGCGGCTTTGTCCTGTGGACGGCGCATCATTCAGAGGCTGGAAGACATGGGGCCTGGCTGGGTTTCATCGGGAAACGGCTCTGGCGCCTTTATCCGTTGCTGGTTGTTTTGACGCTGGTCAAGGTGGTGCTTTTGTGGCTCGTGCCGGGACGCAGCGCGGAAAGCTATGATCTGCAGCCTTCACTGCTCGCACTGCCTCAGAAGTCATTTCCCGTCATCGTGGCGGCATGGTTTTTGCCTTCCGAGATTTACTTCACTCTGGTTTTGACCGCAGCTCTGGCGCTGCCTCGATGGGCTTCTTTGCCAGTGCTGGTGATCTGGGCCGTGGGATTGTTCTCAGTTGGTATTCTCGCGGATGTTGCTCCATCTACATATGGGGCTGGATTTTTTCTCCATCCTTTCGCTGTTGAGTTTGCCGCAGGTGCGCTGGCCGCTGATTGCGTTCGCAGGAGTGCTGCTGGCAGCAAAGTCTCAGGCATCCTGCTATCCTGCCTGGCCTTGACCGGGTTAGTAGCAGGGGCTTTGAATCACTCGTGGGTTGCTGAGCATTCAGTCTTTTGGCAGAAGTTCTTTTGGGCTGTTGTTTTTTCGGTCGGGATAGGGGGCTTTGCTCTTTGGGAGCAGTCTGTGCCAGCACAGAACTGGCATCTCAAAGACGTTTTTTGTGTGGGACGTGCGAGCTATTCCATCTTCCTTTCCCATGGAATCGCACTCATGGGCTTGTCTTTTTTTATGAAATCAAGGTTCGCAGGCCTTGGCGGGGTGTGGCTGGACCTGCTTCTGCTGCTGATGGTTTGGGTATCAGTGCTTGTCGGCTTGGCTGTGTGGAAGTACGTCGAAAGGCCGCTGCAACGATGGCTCTTTGTTTGCAGCAGTTCCGTTTTGCCTAGAGCCTGTAATTTTTGCCGAATAGAGAAGAGAGCATGAGAGTCATACCACGAACTATTGGAAACGGGTCTGAAGAGAGAGTGGGTGAGTCCATGGGTAAGCAGGGCTCGCCAAGGCCCGGCGCCGCGTGAAAAGATGCCAGGCATTATGTAGGTTCTCAGTCAGATGAGAGCACTGATTTTCAATCATCAATTATTCATCAAGCGCTCACCGCTTTTGGCGCGCGGTTGTCGGCGGCTCAGCTCTTTCCGCGTATCCGGCGCCTTATCTGAAGCTGGTAAGGTTGCCCGCGAGGTCGCAGCCGTAGGGGGGGCAAGACCCAGGAAGACCTCGCAAGTGACACGGCTCAGCGTGTCGTAGCTATCGGCGACGCTGCCAGCGTCATTTCCAGCCTCTTTGTCGCCGCAGAGGAGCCCGGTGGGAGCTACATGGCATTTCATCTGCGACAAACCTGACCCGCCAAAGCAAGCCCCCCCTTTCCGCGAGTACCAAAAAAAACAGCCGGGACGCATCGCATCCCGGCTGTGGTGAAAGGTTGGTTGAACCTGTGTATTAGGCAGCGGCAGGAGCTGCGGCCGCTTTCTTTTCCAGCGCGGCCTTGGCCTGCAGAACGAGAGCTTCGATGGCGGCGATGTCCTTGACGGCGAGATCGGCCAGAACCTTGCGGTCCAGCTCGATGCCGGCAAACTTCAGGCCTTCCATGAATCGGGAATAGCTCAGGCCGAGGGGGCGGGTGGCTGCGTTGATGCGCTGGACCCACAGGTTGCGGAAGCTGCGCTTCTTCGCCTTGCGGTCGCGGGTTGCGTAGGTTTCGGCCTTGCGCACGGCGTCCTTCGCATAACGGAAATGCGTGGAACGGAAGCCGCGGTAGCCTTTGGCTTTGGCCAGCACGCGCTTACGACGCTTGCGGCTGGCGGGGGAGTTGGTGGCTCTTGACATGTACTTTCTCTATGATCAGGCTGTTGTTAGGTAGCGATGGCTTGCCTCACCTGTTCGAAGGCATCCCGAGGGACGCCAGGCAAGTTCATCGTGGTCTCTGTCGAGAGACCGTGGTTGTCTTAGCGATGGGAGAACGGGAGGTTCGCCTTGATGGCCTTGACATCCACTTCCGCCACGAGGGCGACTTTACCGAGGTTGCGTTTACGCTTGCGGCTCTTGTTCTGCAGGATATGGCGCTTGCCTTGTTTACGGCGCAGCACCTTACCCGTGGCAGTTACTTTGAACCGCTTGGCGTAGGCTTTCCTCGTCTTTGCAATACCGGCGTTTTTGGACATAGGGGCGGCGATGGTAGTGGAGAACCTCATTTCATCAAGGCCTTTTTCACGATGTCTTGCGGTCTTTAGGCTCCTTAGCCCCGCTTCTTCTCTCAAATATGGGAGTCAGAAAATTACGAAATATCAAAAATTAAAGTTGTGTTAATTATTTGAGATTGCTAAATGGATAGGACTTCTGCGGATAATTCATGACTTCCTCCCTCCCCATTTCTGCCGCAAATCCCGCAGCAATCGCTGAGCTGGAGCAGGGGCTGGAGCACCTCAAGGTGGCCAATTATTACCTCCGCGTGGCCTTGGATCAGGTCGCTGATGGCGTGGTGATTGTTGAGAATGAAGCCAGTGATCCCCGAAGCGGCCAGAAAGTCCTCTTCAGCAACGCCGCTGCGGCCATGCTCGCAGGGGCAGCGCCTGAAACCGGCCTGCGCGGCCTGGGTTTGAATGATCTCGTGGCGGATATCAAGGACGCCGCCACACTCCAGCAAAGCCTGCGCCTAGCTGTGGCCAATGGCGGCTGTCATGAATGCGAGTGCCGCCTGCAGAGTCTCCGCACCCAGACCCCGGTGCCTAGCAAATGGCGCGTACGCGCCGTCTTCAACAGCATGCGCAAGCTGCTGAACTTCACCATCCTCATCAGCCCCGCGCAGGCTGCCGCTGCCCCGGCTCCCGCTAGGCCGGAGCCCAAACCGGCAGCCGACGACCTCGACGCCCAGTCAGTTCAGCTTCGCAAGGAGAACCTCGCTGCTCTGGCCCAAGGCATCGCTCATGATGTTAACAACCTGCTCGGCCCCGTCACCGTGCGCCTTTCCGCCCTGCTCCAGCAGGTGCAGGACCAGCCCGCTCTGGCCAACGAGCTTCAGCTCGTGTTTACAGGCCTGAAACGCGCCAAGCAGTTCACCTCCCAGGTCGTCACGGCTTCCAAGTCCACGCCTCGCAGGCTGGAGCCCACCGATGTCTCTTCCATCATGCGCGACACCGTGGAGTTCGCCGGTGCTGGCTCCAACGTCCACGTCCGCGTACGCCACGAGGACAATCTGCGTCAGGCCATGGCGGACCCGGTCAAGCTCAGCCAGGTGCTGCAAAACCTCGTCATGAATGGCATCCAGGCCATGCCCCACGGCGGCTACATGGATGTCCAGGCTCTCAATCACAACGTCCCTGAAGCAGGCGAAGGCAAACTCAAGCCCGGTCGCCATGTCCGGATCATTGTGCGCGATCGCGGCTGCGGCATCTCCAAAGAAAATCTGGGCCGCCTCTTCCAGGAATCCTTCACCACCAAGCCGGACGGCAACGGCATCGGCCTCACCGCTTGCAAACGCTTCATCGATGAGATGGGCGGGGACATTCGCGTCAACTCCACGCCCAACATCGGCACCGAGTTCAGTGTTTATCTTCCCGCTGCGGAAAGCTCCGGCACCAAGCCCCTCGTCCCCGCCAGCACCGCTCCTGTCCCCCTCAAAAACGGCAAGGGCAAAGTCCTCATCGTCGATGACGAAGACGACCTCCGCAAAGTAGCCCACATGATCCTCACCCGCTGCGGCTACGAGGCCGTGCAGTGCGACAACGGCCAGGATGCCGTGCGCATCTACCAGAGCCTTTTCCGCACCGGCACTCCGCCGGACGTCGTTCTCATGGACCTCACCCTGCGTGGCGGCATGAACGGCAACGAAACCGCCGCAGAGATCCTCCACCTCGATCCCGATGCCCGCATCGTCTGCACCAGTGGCAGCGTCACAGAGGAGGTCCAGATGGCCTTCCTGGAACGTGGCTTCGTCGGCGTCCTCCCCAAGCCCTACGAGGCCGGCGAGCTCACCCAGATGGTGCATCGCATCGCCACCATGATGAAACGGCAGTGAGAGTTGCAATGGCGCTGTCCATGTGACCGTTTCCCGTTCTTCATGAAAACACGCCGCCACTTCCTCTCCGGGCTCGCCACCGCAGCCGCCGCCACCTTCACCGAAACACTGCGCGCCGCCCCCGACCCCAAAAAGGATGTCGTCATAGGCCACGGCACGCATCGCTACAAAGTGAACAAGGAATGGGTGCCCGCAGGCCAGGGCCGCCACCACCCCATCCTGAACTGCCACGAGATGGTCCAGGTCAAAGACGGCCGCCTCTTCATGATCGGAGACCACTGGGACAACCAGATGCTCATCTTCAAGCCGGACGGCACCATCCTCGACTCCTGGGGCTCCGTCTGGCCCGGCGGCCACGGCCTCACTCTCGACCATGAAAACGGCGAGGAGTTCCTCTTCGTCACCGACAGCGGCCTCTGGAAATCCGGCAGCGGCGGTTATCGCCAGACCGGCCGTGTCACCAAAATCGATCTCACGGGAAAAGAAATCTTCTCCCTCAGCCACCCCATGAGCGTCGGCGCCTATGAACCGGACATGGTCTTCAATCCCACCGAAACCGCCGTCGCTCCCAACGGCGACATCTACGTCGTGGACGGCTACGGCTCCCAGTTCGTTCTCCGCTACGACTCACGCGGCCGTTTCATCCAGCGCTTCGGCGGCAAGGAGGGCGTCCCCGCAGAGCAGCGCCTCAACAATGCCCACGGCATCACCATCGACACCCGCCAGGGCGTGGACAAGGCCACCGTCATCGTCACCTCCCGCGCCGACAACTGCTTCCGCCGCTTCACCCTCGACGGCAAATATCTCGAAACCCTCCCCGTCCCCGGCGCCATGGTCTGCCGCCCCGTCATCTCCGGCCAGGAGCTCTATGCCGGCGTCTGCTGGTCCAAAACACCCGAAATCAACAAGCTGCCTCAAAACCCCAGCGGATTCACCGTCGTGCTGGATGCTGCCGGAAAAGTCATCAGCGCCCCCGGCGGCAGCGAGCCCGTCTATGAAGACGGCAAGCTCAAGCCCCTCACTCAGGCAGAGCGCGTCTTCGACCATGGCCACGATGTCTGCGTCCTCGAAAACGGCGACCTCATCGTCTGCCAGTGGAACGCCTTCCAGACCTACCCCATCAAGCTCGAAAAAATCGCCGCCTGACCGGCCCGGAATCATTTCCGGCTTTACGAAAGGGGTTTTTTGCTGAATCCGACACAAATCCGCGCCATTTCCGGCCACTCTATTAATGAAGTATCTCACCATCGTGCGTCATGCCAAGTCCAGCTGGGGCCAGCCCGGCCTGGCCGATCATGACCGCCCGCTGAATGAGCGCGGCAAGAAGGCCGCCCCTGCGGTCGCCACCTTCATGCACCGCACCTACTTCGGCGGCGGCGACTCCCCTCCCCTGCTTCCGCTGCCTGACCGCCTCGTCACCAGCACCGCCCTGCGCGCCCTCAGCACCGCCCAGATCATGCGGGAGGTTTTTGCCATGCCAGTCGAGAAGCTGCGCCTGGAGTCCAGACTTTACCTCGCGGAAGCCGGCACCATTCTCGACGTCATGCGCAGTTTTGAGGAGAGCTGGCACCACGCCATGATCTTCGGCCACAACCCCGGCCTGCACGAGTTCGCCGACCACATCCTCGCCCGCGCCAACATCCCCAAGGTGCCCACCTGCACTGCAGTGATCATGGCCCTCCCTCACGAGTTCTGGGGCTTGGCCGATTGGAACGAAGCCCAGCTCATCGGCTACATCACACCCAAGTCCCTCGAACGTCGTTTCCCCGAACTTTACGCCGGAATCTCGCGCGACGACGAAGACGATTGATTAGCAGTCATTTGCAATTTAGAAAAATACTCTTACTTTTTAAAGTAGTGTTTTACGACCTCGGAGTATTTTTGATGTGAAAGACACGAAGTACGTGACGTTGGTTTCACTAATGAATGCGCATGAAACAAAAACTGGAAGTCATTGAACTTGCGGCTCTCCGCATTGCTTCAGGCAACGAGTTGCCAAGAAGCACGGCTGACAACCTCAACCTGCTGCTTGGAACCTTGGTGAACCTTCTCAGGCGCCAGCAGGATGAAATTGAGATTCTCAAGCAGCGCATGGCACACGACAGCGCCAGTCATCCCCGGACTGTGGAAACCACGGGAGTCTAGCCCTTCATCCGCCCACCCGGCTGCGGTGCTCACTTGGCCTCCAACCAATCCACTTCTTGAAGGTGTTGCTGAATACAAAGGGGTTCTGATAGCCTACTTCGTGCGAAATGGTCTCGATCTTCAAATTCGTCGTCGAAAGCAGTTCGGCTGCCTTGCGCATGCGTAGCCAGGTCACATGATGCATTGGCGTGCGTCCAAGAGTGCGGCGGCACAGCCTGCGCAAATGCTCGGCGCTGACGTGGGCCTGGTGGGCCAGTTCATCCAGAGTCCAGTCATAGCCGACATTTGCTGAAACCTTCTCCCAAATTCGGTGCAGACGGTCATCCACCTGCCAGGGCTGGGCAAAGCGCTCGATGTAGTGCTGGATCAGCTCCACCCAGTGAAACATCGCCGCCGGCTGCGCCGAGCGGGATGACTCCTCAATGAGCCCCTCAATCGCATTCCACAGAGCCTCACCCGCAAAAGGCGCCATCAGCGGAGAGCTGCTGCTCAGAATGGGGGCTTGTTCAGGCTGCTGCTCGTAGCGCACCCAGCAGCAGCGCCAGATCTTGCCAGGCACGGCATGGAAGGCGTTCACCATGAAAGGCGGCAGTGCCACAGCCATGCCAGCCGCGCATTTCTTCCACGCACCGTCTACCAGCACACGCCCTTCCCCCTCAAGGCAGGCCAGGAAATACAGCCCGCCCTGATGCATGCGCACGATTCGATAAGGCGCGCGCGCCGTCATCACGCCTGCATGTGCAATGCGGTGCGTGGCCAGCGTGGCGCACAGCGGTGCGCTGCGCAGCCAGGCGCGTGCATCCCGTTCCGAACCACGCACCGTGCGGTATTGGGTATCCGCCCCATGGGTGTGCGTTTCGGATAGCTCTTGGATGGCATTTCGTGCGTGCATAAGCCTGAGTTTGCGATTGTTTGCCGTCGTTGACCGTTGTTTTCAAAACCACTGTCAACGACCGTCAACCATCGTCAACAACCGCAAACTTCTACCTGCCATGCCCAATCCCTGGACCGGAATCGGAAATCCCTACACCAAGCAAGAAGTCGTGGACCGTCTCAAAGCCACCCGGGCCAAAGGAGAACCCATCATCGCCGCAGGTGCAGGAACAGGCATCAGCGCGAAGTTCATTGAAAAAGGCGGCGCGGATTTGATCATCATCTACAACAGCGGCCGCTTCCGCATGATGGGCCACGGCAGCACCTGCGGCCTGATGGCTTATGGAGACGCCAACGCCATCGCCATGGAGATCGGCGAATACGAAGTGCTCCCCGTGGTGAAAGAGATCCCGGTCATCTGCGGCGTCCACGCCACCGACCCCCGCCGTCGTATGTGGCACTGGCTGGGCCGTGTTAAAGAAATGGGCTTTTCAGGGGTCAATAATTTCCCCACCCATACCATCGTGGACGGCCATTTCCGCGGCGTGCTGGAAGAGACCGGCATGAGTGTGGAAAAGGAGTTTGAGATGGTCGGTCTGGCCACGCGTATGGACCTCTTCAGCATCGTCTATGTGGCCACCCCGGAGGAGGCTGTGAAGATGGCCCAAAACGGGGCCGATGCGATCATCGCCCACGTCGGCACCACAGTCGGTGGCAGCATTGGCGTGACGAACGCCGTAGTGAGTTGGGACCACACGGTAAAGATCACCCAGGAGATCATTGACGCCGCCAAGAGCGTGAATCCGAATGTCTTTACCCTGACCCACGGTGGCCCGATCAACACCCCCAAGGACGTTGAATTCATCCTCAGCAAAACCTCGGCAGATGGCTTCGTCGGGGCCAGCAGCCTGGAGCGAATGGGCGTGGAAGACTCGCTCACGAGCCTCACGCGGGAATTCAAACGCGTTCCGATTGGGCGCTAAATCCCCGCTTTTGAGGCCTCTAAGTGTGCCTTTAGCCATAGCGAAACGCATTTTGCAAAAAAATTACCGGCGTGTATGCTAGGACCCGCGTTACTTTGTTGTAACACCCCCGCTCATGTCCGACGACCCCTTTAATAATCGCTCCGACGGCCCAGGCCGTCGCAACCAGGATCCGCAGTTCAACTGGCGCGGCTTCATGCTCTTCGCGCTCGCGATCACACTGCTGATCTCGGGTTTTGTGATGAACAAGGGGCTGGCTGGAAGCCGCAAGGTGCTGAACTATGCTGAATTCAAGGCCATCGTAGAAAACAATGGCATTGATCCCAAGCAGAAACTGGAACTCGTCAACCTAGACACCACTTCGGAGCAGACCATCCGGGGATGGTATTTCCCCGCCCTGGCCCCCAAGGCTGCCCAGGTGGTGAAAGCTATCGAGCCCGAAGCCGCTGCGCCCACGGATCTCAGCAAGCCCGTCCTCGCCGAACCAGCCAAGGATGAAACTGCCAAGACACCGACGGTTATCAGCCCAGGTGACTCGAAGCAGTTCTCCGTGGCGGTGAACATCGAGTTCCAGAAAGAGGAACTGCATAAACTGTTGGACGCCCACAAGCTGGTGCTCATCCCGGTTTATGAAAACGAGATGTGGTCTTCCTTGATCGGCTTCCTGCTTCCGTTGCTGGTCATTCTTGCCTTCTTTTACTTCCTCGTGCGCCAGCAGCTCCGCAGCGCGGGCCGCGGTGCCATGAGCTTCGGCAAGAGCAAGGCCAAGATGCTGGCCCAGGACCGCAACAAGGTCACCTTCAAGGACGTGGCCGGTGTGGAAGAGGCCAAGGAGGAAGTGCAGGAAATCGTCGAGTTCCTCAAGGACCCGAAGAAATTCCAGCGCCTCGGTGGCAAGATCCCCAAAGGCGTGCTTATGACCGGCCCTCCCGGCACCGGCAAGACCCTGCTGGCCAAAGCCATCGCCGGCGAGGCCGATGTGCCGTTCTTCAGCATCAGCGGCTCTGACTTCGTGGAAATGTTTGTGGGCGTAGGCGCAAGCCGTGTGCGCGACATGTTTGAGCAGGGAAAGAAGAACGCCCCCTGCCTGATCTTCATCGACGAAATCGACGCTGTGGGCCGCCATCGCGGCCATGGCATGGGCGGAGGCCACGACGAACGCGAGCAGACGCTCAATGCACTGCTCGTCGAGATGGACGGTTTCGACACCCAGGAAGGCATCATCATCATCGCTGCCACGAACCGCGCCGATGTGCTGGACCCCGCGCTGCTACGTCCGGGCCGTTTTGACCGCCAGGTGACCGTGAACCTGCCCGACGTGAAGGGACGCGAGGAAATCCTGCGCGTGCATGCCAAGAAGGTGAAGCTGGCCGACAGCGCCGACCTTTCCAAAATCGCCCGCGGCACGCCCGGATTCTCCGGTGCTGAACTGGCCAACCTGCTTAACGAGGCCGCCCTGCTGGCCGCGCGCAAGAACATGAAGTCCATCACCAACTTCGAGCTGGAAGAGGCTCGTGACAAGGTGCGCTGGGGCCGTGAGCGCCGTAGCATGGCCCTGACCGAGAAGGAGAAGGAGAACACCGCCTATCATGAAGCTGGCCACGCCATCCTCATTGAAGTCCTGGAACACACCGACCCTCTGCACAAGGTCACCATCATCCCCCGTGGCCCCTCGCTTGGCTCCACCATGTGGCTGCCGGAGGAGGACAAGCACAACGACCGCAAGAGCGAGCTCATCGACGATCTCATCGTGGCAATGGGCGGCCGTGTGGCCGAAGAGATCCAGTTTGGAGATGTGACCAACGGCGCCAGTGGAGACATCCGCATGGCATCCAGGATCGCACGCAACATGGTCTGCTCCTGGGGTATGAGCGACAAGCTTGGCATGGTGGAATACGGCGAAAACGACAACGCCGCCTTCATGGGCCGTGGCAGCAGCAACTACAGCCCGGACACTGCACAAAAGATCGACGAGGAGGTGAAACGCCTCATCGACGAAGCCTATGCCCAGGCCAAGGAGATCCTGCTCAAGTACAAGGACAAGCTGGACGCCATCGCCCACGCGCTGCTGGAATACGAAACACTGGATGGCTCCCACATTCGCGAACTGATGGAGCACGGACGCCTCATCAACCCGCCGGAGAACAAGAGCAAGCCACCGCCCCCGCCGCCGCTTCCCAAGGCCAGCGACGCCCGCCCCGTGAAGCGTGAAGACGAAGACGAAGGCGGTCTGGCTCCTGGCCTGACAGGAGTGCCCGCGTAATTCAAAAGCCAGCGCATCCAAAAATCACTGAAGAGGGGGGCCATACGGTCCCCCTTTTTATATCCTGATGCGTTGAAACCGGGGCTGGAGGTACAAGCACGAGCCGACGGAGGGGGATCATCTTGATCCCCGCACCTGTAACGTGTTCGCGGATGTGCGATGGCGCTGGATGATGTGTGGGAGGCTCGGCTTTGTGGAGGCGCGAGAATGCCGGGCGATGCGGAAGCGTGAGGGATCGGGACGATCCCTCTCCGCCGGAGCGCTGGCTGGACGCATTGAATGCAGGCTTCCACCCATGAGACCCGTTTTCAGCTGTGTGTGGTATTATTTCAGCCTCAATACCAGACGCACTGCATCAAGGCGTAGTGAACTGGCACTGATGGCAGCGGCCAGGGCATCGCGCTGATCACGCAGGGCTGTGATTTCTTCGGAGCGCACGTGCGGATTGCGGGCCTGCAGATCTTCCAAGCGGGAGATCTCTTCATCCAACTGCTTGCGCATGGCTGTTACTGCACGTTGCTGCAGTGTTTTGAGCTGGGTTTCCGCGAGCTGCTGCGCCTTGCCGAGCATGGTGGGAAGCAGCTTGTGGCGGACGGTTTCGTTTTCGACGGTGCGGGTGGGATCGCCAGGAGAAAGCCTGGCTCGGGTGAAGGCAGCGTCGGCGCTGAGATCGCGCCCCTGATGATCGACCGCCACGCGCAGAGGAGTGGCAGGCATGAAACGCGCCGCATGCAATGCGGGCGGGGCGATGCACTCGGCGATGAAACAGGTCTGCAGCACCAGACCTTCGCCTCCCGAAGCCTTCCAGAAGGCAAAACCAGCATTGCCTGCATGAGAACCCAGCAGGGCGTCCAGAGCCGCGCAGACAAGCGGGTGATCCCAGGTGAGGAAAGCTTCGTGATCCCGTGAAAGCGCACGCTCACGGTCAAAGGAGAAAGTGAGCCCCTCTTCAGGCAGGGCGGGCAGAGCGTCGGTAATAAGGTTGTCAGGCCGGATGTACCAGGTGCGATTTGTCATTTCCTCCACGTGCATGCCGAGATGGTCCAGCAGGCGGATGAAAAAGCGCTCAAAATCAAGCCCGGCGTCGATGTCGCGAATATGCTCGATCATTCGCGCCGCCAGCCGAGGCTTGCAGGAATTAAGCTCCAGCAGACGGTTATGGCCGCGCTCCAGTTTCTGCCGCACCTCCAGGCGCAGTTTCTTGCTGCGGCGGATGCAGTCGGTGAGCTTTTTGGAGTCATACCCAGCGCAGAGGACTTCGATCTCCGCCGCAAAGCTGTGTAGGAGCTGAGTAGCGCCCTGCAGGCTGTGCTCGAAGGCATCCAGCCCTTCATGATACCAGCGGGCAAGAACCTCCACTTCCCCGCCAGTGATGTAGGGGACGTGGATATTGATGGTGCCCTTCTGACCGATGCGGTCCAGGCGGCCGATGCGCTGCTCCAGCAGCTCGGGATCGCGCGGCAGGTCATAAAGCACGAGGTGTTGAGCGAACTGAAAATTGCGTCCCTCGCTGCCGATTTCAGAGCAGATCAAGATGCGTGCACCTTCAGGGTCGGCAAAGGCTGCGGCATGGCGGTCCCGCTGCATGAGGGTGAGCCCTTCATGGAAAAGGACGGCATGCACGTTGATCTCGCGCAGGAGGCGCTCGTGGATGTCTTCCGCGAGCTTTCGAGTGCGGCAGATGAGCAGGACTTTGGATTCGCCCAGATCTCGCAAGAGAGCGGCCAGCCAGCGGATACGGATGTCCTCAGGAGTAGAGTCTGCCTCGACGTCCAACTTGTTAAGGTGGCACTGACGCGGCGGGAAGCCTTGGATGACGGCGCGGGTGTTTCTGAACATGACGCGACCGGTACCGAACTCATCCAGAAGATCGGCCACGAGGCGCTGGCGTGCTGACTCATCTCCACCAGCCAGCTGGGTGGCGTGCTGCTGCACCCGGGGGGAATGGCTGGCAAAAAGCGTATGATCTTCCTCATTCATACCGCCCCCATGAAGAATACGGTCCACCACCTGCGCGACCTGTTCATAGCGGGTGGATTCAGCCAGGAAGGCCTGTAAATCGCCATAACGATCTGGGTCCAACAAACGAAGGCGGGCAAAATGCCCCTCGGCACCGAGCTGCTGCGGAGTGGCGGTGAGCAGCAGCACGCCAGGCACGCGCCGGGCAATGGCCTCGACCACCTGATAGGCGACGCCTGGAGCCTCAACGGTCCATTCGAGATGATGGGCCTCATCCACAATCAGAAGGTCCCAGGCAGCCTCTGTGGCCTGCTGTGCGCGCTTTTCTGAACCACTGAGCAGGGAGAGCGGGCAGAGCACGAGCTGGCTATCCATGAAGGGATTCCCCTCGGGATCTCCTGCCTCGATGGCGGCGCAGCGCTCTTCATCGAAGAGGCTGAACATGAGGTTAAACCGACGCAGCAGCTCGACAAACCACTGATGCGGCAGCGCATCTGGAACCAGCACCAGGATGCGCGAGGCACGCCCCGTGAGGTGCAGACGGTGCAGAATGAGACCTGCCTCGATGGTCTTCCCAAGGCCGACCTCATCCGCCAGCAGGACGCGCGGCAGCAGGCGGCCGGTGACGTCTGCGGCGATGGACATCTGATGCGGGATGGGATCGACACGCCCGCCGATGAATCCCCGGACCGGAGAAGCCTGCATGCGGCAGCGCCATTCCACCGCCTCGGCACGCAGGGCGTAGGTCTGGAGGTCGTCCACGCTGGCGGAAAGCAGCCGCTCCTGTGGTCCGCCGAGGGCCAGGGTGTCCGCAAGGTCTTCCTCGGGGATGGCCCTGGCCCCGGCGTGATAGACCAGGGTGCCGTCCGCAGTGCTTACCGAGTCGATTTGAAACTCGGCGCCATCTCGTAGGGTGATCTTGTCTCCAGCCTGAAAGCTGGCGCGGCGCAGGGGAGCCCCGCTGCGGGCGTAACGACGGGTTTCACCGGCTGCGGGAAAGCGCAGGTCGACGAAATTACCTTCGATGCGTGTGACGATGCCGAGGCCCAGCTCTGGCTCGCTTTGGCTGGTCCAGCGCTGACCGGGTGTGGGAGATTCCATTCTTGCCGTGTCTGCTATTTCTCCTTTTTGCCAAAGAGGCGGCCAAAGAACCCTTTTTTCTTGGGTTCAGCCGCTGGCTGCTGCGCCTGAGCTGACACCGGCTGCTGCTGAGGCATCGCCGGCCCAGGGGGCATGGTGTTCTGGGTAAAATCAATCATGCCAGGCTTGATCGACGGAGCGGCACTGGGATTGACATTGACGACCTTGGGCTTTTTGGCATTCCCCTTTTCGTCGTACTCATAGATTACCTGCTGGTAGCACAAGCCGCTGAGATTGAAGGTGCGCATCTCCTGAGGGCGGCCGTAGGCATCAAAATAGACCTGAGATCTGGCGACGAGGTTTCCCCGGCCATCATAGATGTGCCCCTGGGTGGGAAGACCGCGCTCATTGAGGAGGTAGTGTTTTTTGGCCACCAAAGCTCCGCCAGCATTGTACGTGGACTCAATGAGCTCGTTGGTGGTCTTGTCGACAACGGTTTCGGAATGCGAATTGTCCGGGTGATAGGTACTCTTGGCCACAATCGGGGTGGCCGGAGGCGCTGCAGGCTGAGCGAAAGCGGCAGATGCCAGCCAAAGAAGGACAAAAAAAGCAGAGCAGGATTTCATGACAGAATCAATGTTGACGGCAGAATAACGCCCGGCCCAAGCGCCTACAACGACAAATCCCGCCTTCCCCATCCCTTTGTGTCATGAATGCCACCACCGATCCCACCTGGGCAGAATTTCTTTCTCAAATCATCGCGGAATTTGGCTGCACAACGGGCACGCTGCACAGGCTGGATCCTGCTGACCGGCACCTCAAGCTGGTAGCCCATCAGGGCATCCCAGAAGCGCTGATGCCGATCATTCAGTCCATCCCGGTGGGCAAAGGGATTGCCGGAACTGCCGCCGAGCGGCTCGAACCGGTGGAGATTTGCAACCTGCAAACCGACACCTCGGGGGTGGCGAAACCCGGAGCCAAGCAGACCCAAGTGCAGGGCTCTCTAGCCGTACCGGTGCTGGACGGAGGTCGCCTTTGCGGCACGCTAGGCATCGGCAAGCTGGTGCCCTATGACTTTACCGCAGAGGAGAAATCGAGGCTGATCCAGACCGCACGCAGCATCTCTGCAAAGCTGCTGCCAGCTTGAAACCTTGGATGACTGAAGGCCGGGGTATCGACTGACGGGCCAGCGATCATTTTTCAGACCTCTAGACGCAGCGGAACCGCTTTGGACTTGGGACTCGTAGGCCAGAACACCCCCTGTGGTATCAGGACGGTTTGCTGCGCGCGCCTTCTTCAAGGAAAAATAGATAGCCCGGACGAGGCATCAAAAGCCTGTCCGGGCTACAAGTAGCTCCCTGGAATCGGATCAGATGCCGCTGCGGCGGCGGCGGCGGTAGCAGAGGCCCAGCAGGCCGATCAGCAGCAGGATCATGCGGGAAGGCTCAGGAACGACGACGATGACACCGAAGTTCTGGAAGGCCGAAGTATCCCAAGTAAGACCGCCAGTAAGGGTGATACCGCTGAGGTCCAGATCCGTGGAGGTGGTGAAGCCGCCGCCATTGGAAAGGGTGGTGGAGCCCAGGGTGGACCAGTCGAGGAGCTTGAAGATCTCGCCGAAGGTGTAGGAGCCGCTGTTGTCCACCAGAGTGACGGTGCCAGCACCCGTGCCGAGCTGGAAGCTGCCACTGGTGAGCTTGATGCTGTCATAGCCGCCGCCAGCGTTCTGCCAGTTGGTTGTATAGCTGGTATTGCTGAAGTCGGTGCCATTGGAGGTCAGGCCATTCAGATAGGTCAGAGCAGAACCGGCCCCTGGATCAAAGCCGACATCGGCCTGTGCGCTGCTCGTAATGCTCAGGCTGATGTGACCGCCATTGAGGACCTGCACGGCATTGCCAGCAGCGGTGAAAGTCATGGTGGTGTTGCTGGTGCCAGTGCTGCCAACGCCAGGAGCGAGGGTGGCACCGCTGTTGATGATCGTGCTGCCACTGATGCTGCCAGAACCGGAGAGCACCGCCGCGTTGCTGACAGTAACAGTGCCAGCTCCGCTGAGAGAACCGCTGGTGCCATCTCCGACCTGCAGCGTGCCAGCGGTGACGTTGGTCGGGCCAGTGTAGGTTTCAGTGTTGTTGAAGACCAAGGTGTTGGTGCCGAGCTTGGTAACTCCCACCGCACCACCGCCAGTGCCAGCGCTGTCCTGCACAACCGCGGTGACTGTGAAGGTGCCGCCAGCAGCATTGGTGGTGTCAAAGCCGACAGCCGAGCCTGCCTTGAGTCCATTACTGGAGACAGCAGTCAGGTTGTTCAGGAGCGTCGTGGTGTCTGCCGTGGTGAACTCTCCCGCGCCACCCACGTTGAAGGCGACAGTGGCACCGCTGTTGACAGTGACGTTGGCAGGAGTCCAGCTGGCGGACTGGTTGTTATAGAGTGAGGCCTCCTTGGCGAACTGCAGTGTGCCAGCTGTGACTGTTGTCGTTCCAGTGTAGGTATTGGCGCCAGAGAGGGTCTGAGTCCCGGTGCCCACTTTGACGAGATTCAATGCATTGGTGCTGTTGGTGATCACCCCCGCAAAGGTGGTGCTGGTGTTGTCGTTGCCAGTGGTCAGCGTAGCAGCGGCACCGCTGTTGGTGATCAGGCCGCCCGTGGAAACGGTATCACCCGAGAGGGAGCCAACTCCCGTGGCGAAGCCTTTGATATCAAAAGCAGCCCCCTGATAAACCGCAAGTGCTGAAGCGGTGGGAACGGCACCCGCAGCGCCCACCTGCAACACACCACCAGCAACAGTGGTGCTGCCACCGTAGTTGTTGGTTGCATTGCTCATCACGAGAACGCCAGCACCGGACTTGGTGAGGTTGGTGCCTCCAGTGACCTTGCCGCTGATGGTGGCCGTGACCTGCGGGCTGGTGACGTTGATATTATGTGCACCGGCAGCCAGCGTCATGGTGCCGCTAAGCGTGAGGTTGTTTGCCGCGACGGTGCCGCCGAAGGTGAAATCTCCACTCACGCTGGTGGCATTGCTGATGGTGCGGGTCGCAGTGCCTGCCAAAATGGAGGTACCGGTGCCAATGGTGATGGTGCCAGTGCCGTAGGCGTTTGTAGCAGCGGAGTTGTCGAAGATGACGCTGCCCTGGCTGATGTTCAGCCCACCTGTGAGGGTGTTGGCTGTGGAACCGCTGAACACGAGTGAGCCAGAGCCAGACTTGGTGATGGTGCCACCACCGGTGGTATTGAGAGGAGCGGAGATGATGAGGCCATCCGGGGAGACGCCGTTCACGGTGATGACCGGAGCTGCATTGGTCAGCACCAAGGCCGTGCCACTGATAGTCGGTGTGGAAGCGAGGTTGTCATTGGTGACGGTGATGGCATTAGCGGCGCTCAGGTTGAGCAGCGTGCTCGTTGCCACAGTAGGAGTTGCGGTGCCACCAGCTGAATTGTTGAACGTCAGGCTGGTGAGGGTATTGGTGCCACTTGTCGTCAGGGTGCCGCCTCCGTTGATGGTGACGTTGGAAGTCTGGGCAATCTGACCAGCGATAGCAGATCCAAATGTCATGGTGTTGGTGCCTGCAGTGACACCCGAACCCGTTGTGATCGTGATTTGATTGGACGAAGACGTGTAGGTCTGGTTGGTCTGGGCGGTCACGCCGGTGCCAGTCGTGATTGTGAACTGTGTCGCACTGGTAATCGCAGTGATAAATTCACCGGCAGGAATGCCAGTGCCGCTGATTGCCATACCGACGGTGAGTCCCGCTGTGGATGCCACGGTAACTGTGTTGCTGTTGGCAGTGGTCGTGCCGCCGGTGGCCAGGGTGCTGCCGCTGGCCGCAATGCCGGTGATAAATTCATTCGCAGGCAGGCCGGTTCCAGTCACAGCTTGTCCGACATACAGACCGGAGACAGTGCTCAGGCTGCCCACCTGAGCGGTCGAAGCCGTGGTCGTGCCAGAACTCTGTGCGCCACCAAAGGACACCGTTGCACCGTTGTTGATGGTCAGATTACCGGGGACGGCAACCGTTGTGGTGCCGTTGGCGCCGGCCGTGTTCAGAAGAAGCAGGCCGCTGTCGACGAACGTTCCACCCGTGTAGGTGTTGTTGCCAGTCAGGACCAGCGTGCTGCCGACGTTGGGGGCCCCGCTCTTGATCAGCGTCACCGGGCCGTTTGTGGTGTTGTTGGCGATCACCGCAGAAACGGACATCGCGTTGGTGCTGCTATTGAGCTGGAATGTCAGCTCCGCAGGCGCAGAGCCATTGCCTGCCGTGAGGGTGCCGTTCTGGATCGTCGTAAGTCCTGAGTTTGTGTTCGGGCTCGTGCGGAGAATACCACCAGAGGTGACTACCAGAGTTCCGGCGGCGAGGTCCAAGGTCGGAGCGACGCTGCCGCCAAGGGTAGCAGGAGCAGCTGGGTTGATCTGCAGGGAGTTGACCGTCTGAGTTCCGCCAGCCAGAGTCACCGTTCCATTGGCATTGACAGTGTTAATGCTGTAGTTGCCGTTGGAAGTCAGAGCGCCCTGGGCACCGTAAGCGGTGATATTGGTGTAGGCAGCGGAGTTCAACGCGACAACGCCGGAGTTTCCAAAGCCGACGGTGGCACCACTGGCCGTTGCCAGCGGGGCAATGTTGACCGTGATGGTGGTGCCATTGACGATGGAGGCGATGGTGGTGCCGGGTGCGAAATTGGAATTCGTGAGTGCCTGACCCACCACCATCTGAGAGGTGTTACCGGAGGTAAGTGTGACAGTAGTGCTGCCCTGGATGATGTTTGCAGTCAGAGACTGCGCTGGGGCAGTCGTAGCCCAGTTGTCAGGGGCGCCAGCGGAATTGCCTGCCGTGGCCCAGCCACCAAGAATGGCTCCGGTGCCCGTTCCTGTGTAGGAGCCCACCAAGGAAGGCGCGGTGGAATTGAGATTGGTCACAAGAATCTGCGCGCTGCCAACCACGCTGGAGCCCAGCCCCTGTCCACCTGAGCCAGGCACACCGACGAAGGCGAGCGTGGCACCGGTGGTGCGGGTCAGATTGGTCACGGTCATGGTCGCCGTATTGCCAGTGCCCTGAGCAGGAGCGGTAACGCTGAGTGCATTGGCGCCCGTTGCGGCTGTCACGCCGGTGCCGCTACCGCCGAGGATCACGCTGGAGCTGGTGTTATTGGCACCCGTCAGGGCCACAGTGGCGTTGTTAAGAGTGATGAGAGCCGTGCTGGAAATGCGCTGGTTGATGTTGACCAGACCGTTGTTGGTCATGTTCAGCGTGGCGCCGCCAAGGGTGAAGCTGGTGCTGGCGAGGGTGCCGCTGTCAACTAGAGTGAGCACGCCACCAAGGACGGTGGTGCTGCCGCTGTAGTTATTGGCACTGGTCAGGGTCAGGGTGCCGGAGCCTTCCTTGAAGAAGCTCAGTGAGCCACCAATGACTCCGCCGAAGGTGGAGTTGGAGGAACTGCTGGCGACGAAGTTGGCTGCGGTGCTGCTCGTGATCGTGCCACCCGTACCGCTGATCGGGTCATTGTTGCTCAGGGTGCCAACGTACTGATTGAAACCATTGAGGTTGAAAGTGCCGCCATTGACGACGAGCGACTGGAGTGCCGGCACAGTAGCCGTGGGTGTGACAGCGAGGGTATTGGCAGCACCGCTGTTGAGCAGCAGAGTGCCAGCGTTCAACGTGGTGGTACCGGTATAGTACTCGGTGCTGTCGAGATTCAGAGTGCCACTGCCATTCTTGGTCAGGCCTCCGGTCGTGCCCAGAAGGAAGCCCATGATGTCGAGCGAGGCTGTGCCGGTGACATGGATTTCGAACTGATTGTTCGAGGAGGTCGCGATTGAGCCCACATTCAGGGTGTTTGTGGTCGTGGCAAAGATACCACCCGTGGTGATGGTCAAGGCATCCAGACCAGCAGCACTGGTGTAGCGCTGAACCGTGGTGCCCTGAATGGCCTGACCACCGCCGGTGGCATTGATGCCAAAAGCCGAGTTCAGTGTGAGGCTGTTGAGAGCGGTGGAGCTGCTGTAGTTCTGAGTCGCTGAGAAGTTACCGAAGTTGACCGTAGCACCACTGCTGAGCGTTGTGGCGAGTTCGCTCGTCGTCATCGGACGGAGGTTGCCAGTGACGGAATCCTTGACGAGGAATCCAGTGCCGGTGCCGGTGAGGCTGTTGTCGGCAATGATATCAGAGCGGATGGCCATGGTGGTCGTGCCGTTGGCACCGGTTCCCTGACCAGCGAGGGTGTTAAAGGTACCCGTGACGACTATTGTGGCATTGCCAGCACCTGCAGCGCTGGAAAGATTGTCACCCACGATGAGCATTCCACCGCCAGTAGCCTGAGTGGCCAGAGTGCCAATGCTGAGCGTGGTGCCCAAGCCACCAGCTCCCACAAGGATGATTTTGCCGTTTCCACTGCCGAAGGTGACAGTGCCGGACAGGGTTTCGGTGACAGCCACAGCGTTGTTGCCATTCATGGAGAACGTGCCGCCATTGATGGTCAGGCCACGAGCCACAGTGGCTCCGCCGCCACCAGTGCTCAGGCGGTTGTTCAAAGCCGTGGTGCTGTTGTCGAGGTTCAACGTACCTGCACCGTTGATAATATCAGCAGTGGCCGAGCCAAACAGAACCGCTCCGGCCCCGCTGAGAGTCACCGTGCCTTGGTTGATGGTGAGGACCCCAGTGCCATTGCTCAGGCCACCCGTGAGATTGAGCGTGCCTGTACCGATCTTGGTCACGTTAAGGCTGGTCTGGTTGGCAGCTGTGAAGGCGCCCACGAAGATTGTGCTGGTACCATCTGCGCCGATGGACAGTGTGTTGGTCGTGGTGCTGCTGTTGGTGACCAAGCCACCCGTGGTGCTCGTGCCACCACTGAGAGATCCGATCACAGAGGCGTTGTTGTTGATGTCGAGAACTGCACCAGCGGCGATCGCAAATGCGGAACCGCTGAGCAGCTGAGCAGCGCCAAATCTCAGAACGCCGCCGTTGACTGTGGTGGCACCAGACCAGCTGTTGCCGGCACTGCCAAGCTGTAGAACTCCGTTACCAGTCTTGGTAAGACCAGCGCTACCAGTGCCTGTGACACCACCCACGGTGCCTCCGAGGACTGAGGTGACAGCAGGGCTGGTGACAGCCACGCTACGAGTGGAGGAACCCAGGCTGACAGCCCCGCCGAGAGTCAGGTTGTTGCCCACGAGGAGACCGCCGAAGGTGAAGTTACCCGTAAGAGTCACCGCATTGGCAATGGTGCGCGCGGTGCCGTCTGCCAGAACGGTCGTGCCATCGCCAATGGTAAGCGTGCCAATGCCAATCGGGCCTGCTGTCACGACACCACCGCTCTGAGTGCTGGCGTTCGCAAAGATGAGCGAGCCAGCATTGAGCTGAAGACCACCATTGAAGGTGCTGGCGGTGCTGGACAGAATCAAAGAACCGCTGCCAGCCTTGATCAGGCCTGCTGCAGTCAAGCCTCCCATCTGGTTCTGAATCGGGCTGCTGATGAGCAGATCGTCTGAGGAGATACCCGAGGTGGTGACCGTACGATTCAGGCCATTCAGCTCCAGCGTGAGAGTCGAGATGGTCGGAGTGAAGCCAAGGTTGTCATTGACGGAAGTAATCCAGTTGGTTGTTCCATTGAGAACAAGGACGTTGCCAGCAGACCCCGTGACCACAGGTGCTGCAGTGCCACCGTTGCCGTTGAAGGTAACGGTGTTGAGGGTGTTGTTGCCCACAAGCGTCAAAGTGCCAGTGCCATTGATGGTCACGTTGCTGGTGGCGGCAATCTGACCAGCATTGGTGGCTTCAGTGACATTTGCGCCGTTTAGGACAAGATCGCCAGGCACCTGGATGCTGCCAAGCGCACCGCTGAGTGTGAGCGTGCCCTGATCCACAACTGTCTGACCAGTGTATTGATTGGAGTAACCACCCACAGCCGGCGCACCGATGTTTGTGGCGATGTTTGTTCCAGCAGTCACCCCAGTGCCAGTGGTGATCGTAAACGTCGTGGCACCAGTGATTGCCGTGATGTATGAACCAGCAGGAATTCTTGAATTACCCGTGACAGGCATGCCGACATAGAGGCCGCTGGTGCTTGCGACCGTGATCGTCGAAGAGCCGGCTGTGGTGGTGGCTGGCAGTCCAGTAATGGTTCCGGAAGCCGGGTTAAGAGCAGCACCAATGGTGAGCGGCGCCGATACCACAGTGTTGCCAGCAGCGCTGGAGAGCACAAAATGAGTGCTATCAGTGACGCTGGAAATAATGGCTCCCGGTGCAATACCAATGCCATTAACACTCTGACCTGCGGCCAGGCCGGCCGTGCTAGGCACAGTGACTGTGGCACTGCCGGCAGTCATCGCGGCACCTGCGACTGTGACACCCAGAGGTTGCAGGCCGTAGTAGGCGTTGCTGGTGGCAGAAGACGTGGCATTCGCAGAAATGGTGATGTGCGTGCCATCAAGAATAGACGCCACCGTGGCTCCCTGCGGGATTCCTGCACCCTGCACAGGCTGGCCAACGACAAGCCCAAGGCTTGCAGGCACAGTGACCACATTGCTTCCACTGGTGACGCTGCTGATCTGCGACACATTTGAGACAGCACCGAAGACAGCGCTGGTCACAGCAGCGGTGGTATTAGCTGAAAGGGTGACTGTATTACCGGAAAGGCCGGTAATGTAAGTATTGGCAGCCACACCTGTTCCAGTGACGAGCTGGCCGACATTCAAACCTGTAGGGGTGGAGAGCGTCAGAGTATTGGTTCCCGAGGTATTGGTGACTGCGACAGTCTGAGCACCCACCGAGGAGAAGACCACAGGGAGGCTGGTGCCGTTGGTGATGTTATTGGAAAGCGTCACCACTCCTGTGCCGGAGTTATAACTCAGCACAGTGGTGTTTGCCGGAATGACGCCTGGGTTGGCAAATGTCAGTGCTGTGCCACTGGCGACCGCCGTGGTAGTAGGCTGACTGATGGTGATGCTGGTGCCAGCAGTGATGGAGGAGATGACCGAGCCAGCAGGAATGTTTGTGCCTGTGACGGTCTGACCGACCACCAGCCCCGTGGTGTTTGTCATGGGGATGACGGCGGAACCGACGGTGTTGGCGGATGTTGTGCTGAGCGCGATGCTGCCACCGCCCGCGCCGGAGTTGGAGAAGGCAAGAGCCGTGCCACTGGCGATCGCGGTAGTGGTGTTTTGATTGATCGTGATGCTGGTGCCAGCCGTGATGCTAGTGACAACAGAACCCGCAGGAACATTCGTTCCTGTGACACTCTGACCCACAACAATGCCGGTCGTGTTGGTCATCGGGATCACATTGCTGCCCGTGCTGTTGGCGGAAGTAGTGCTCAGCAGGACGGCTCCGGCACCAGTAACCGTCATGCCCGGATAGAGGATAGAACCGGCGGGAACGGTAATGGTATTGCTGGCGGAGGTGGTGGTGAGGTTCAGCACCTGCGCGGTGGGCAGGCTGAACTGAGTGGTGCCTGCCGTGGTAGATCCGGTGCCAACAACCAAGCTCGTGGTGTAGCGCGTGGCATCAGTGATGCCAATAATCAGAGCGCCGGAGGTCTGACCAAGGCCAGCACTGACAATCTGGCCCACAGCAAGACCGGCGGTGCCCGGGTTGGTAGCAGAGCCACTCACCGTAATCGTATTGGAATTGGAGGTGGTGGAAGTTGTCCAGACAGTCGGCAGAACGTTGAGCGTGACACCACTGCCGCCAGACTTCACCAGAGTCACCACTTCAGAGACGTTGTTGACAATAGAACTGTTGATGGTGGTGGTGTTATTGGCATAAACATACAGAGAAGCCGTTGAGTTCAGAGGAGAGCCAGCTGTCAGCAGGCCCCCGGCAAACACGCCAGCACCGGCATTGGTGACCAGCAGACCGCCCGTGTAATCCGAAAGGACATCACCAAGGGTGTTCATGGCGGCGGTGAAGGCGCCATTGATACGGAGAGAATTGATCGTGCGAGTCGTCACTGCACCCACGGTGGCAGCCACATTGATATTATCCGTGGCCACACCAGAACCGAGCGCATTGGCGGAGTAATTTCCGAAAGGACTGGATGTCAGTGTAAACGAGCCCGTGGTGTTGGACGCGGAGCTGAGCGTGATCGTATTTGCAACCGAGTTGATGGCGACAATCGTCGGATTTGTCAGCCCACCGACGCCGTTGACGATCTCACCCACATAGAAAGGCGCGGTGGAGAGCACATTGATCACGCTGCTGCCGTTGGTCTGCTGGGCAACGACAGAATTGACTGTCAAACCAAGCGCCCCGACACCAGAAACCCCTGAAGCAAGCGCTGCGGCAGAGCCGGGAGCGACGTAGCTGGCGAAATCATTTCCGTTTGCAATGGCCCAGACGCCAATGATCCCGTTGGTGAGCGTGGGTGCGGAAGTGATGATGATCTGAGTGTTGGAGCCTGCATTGCCAGGGCTGGTGCCTGTCACACCGTAGGCGGGCGCTCCGAGAGTGCCGCTACCGACGCTGAAGTTGAGGGTGGAGAAGTTCGCAGGAGCGCTGATGCTGGCGATCGTGAGCACCGAGTTGCCAGTGCCGGTGGCGCTGGTGTTGATCGGATTGACGGTGATGGTATTGCCACCGCGATTGACCGTGACCGCGCCCATGCTGAAGGCATCATTGCCCTGCTGGGAGTTAAAGGTCAGAGTACCGCCATTCAGCGTGGCTCCACCTGGAATGCGGCTTGCCATGGCCTGCAGGCCAGTGTTGTCCTGCGTGAGTGTGGCGTAGTTTACGGTGACCGACGAGGTGCCAGTGAGCTGACCACAATCTTTCAGGGTCAAACCAGCCATCAAGAGAGTATCACCCGTATAGGCATTGGTTCCGGTGAGGGTGAGGGTACCGCTGCCCTCCTTGGTAAAGTTGATAGCACCGTTGACCTGCCCGCCAAAGGTGGTTGCACTACCCACAGTGGTCAAAGTGGACAAAGAGCCGCTGTTGATGACCGTACCGCCCATGTTTGGCAGAGGATTGATGCTCACAAGCTGGCCAACAGCCTGATTGTTACCGTTCATGTCGAAGGTGCCAGCATTGAGGCGAAGATCGAGAACCGTCGGCGCGCTGCCGGTGGGGTTGACGAGGATAGCGTTTGAACCGAGGCCAGCCCCCAACTGCAGAGTTCCGCCGTTGATCACGGTGCCGTTGCTTCCCGCCGTGCCGGTGTAGTACATCGGCGCGTTGAAGATCAAGGTGCCTCCATCAGCCTTAACAATGCCTGAGGTGGTGTTGATGATCGGCGTGGAGAGCGTGAGGCTGCTGCTTCCAGTCACGTGAATATCCATGGTGACACCTGCGCTGGAAAGTGAGGCCGCTGAACTGTAAACTCCGCCAAGCGCCAGCAAACCGCCAGAATTCAGCGTGGTGGTCAGGCGCCCGTTGGCACCGTAGAAGCCCCCCGTGGATCCAAAGAAGTTGGTGAATCCGGTGGTACCGCCGGAGAGAAGCGTAAGGCTGTTCGGAGTGACGTTGCCAAAGAGCGCATACTCCACAGCAGTCGTAGCTGCGCCCAATCCGACGTTGGTGGTTGTGCCGGTGATAGCCCCAGAGGTGGAGGCTCCCAGGAGTTCTGTGGTCTGATTGAGCGCACGAATGACCTTGCTGGCGGAATCAAGAACAGCGAAACCAGTGCCAGTGCCTGTGGCGGAAGCATCCACAATGATGTCAGGCCGGACTGCCATCGTAGTCGAACCATTGGCACCGGATCCCTGAGTGCCCGGCACGTTAAAGGTTGCTGTCGGGATCGAAACGACGGCTTTTCCAGCACCAGAAGAGCTGGAAGCCCCCTGGATCAGGAGCGTTGCGAGTCCGTTCTGGCCGCCCAAGGCGCTGCCGGACACCAAGGCAATCGACAGATTGATTCCCTGAGTGCCAGTTGCATTCAGGTTGATGGTGCTACCGCCTGCGCTGGGAGTCAGGTTTCCGATGTTTTCTGTTACTGCGGCGGCGGAGTTGCCAAGAATTTGGAAGGTTCCACCCTGCATGCTGAGTGTGCGGGTAGCACCGGAGAAAGCCAGCGCTGCATTGAATGCAGTGCCACCGCCGAGACGGTTGTTGAGAACATTGGTGCTGTCATCAAGAAGGAGCGTGCCACCGACATTAACAGCATAGGTGTTAAAGCCTTCAGCGGCCGTAGCATCGTTGAGCTGAACTACGCCCTGATTGACCTGGAGCGTGCCAATGATATTGCCGCTGTTGTCGGTAGTGCCGAGCGTCATTGTGCCAGTGCCAATCTTGGTGAGGTTGAGCAGCCCTGATGTGTAGTCGCTGGACAGAGCACCATCGAAGGTGAAGGAGGCGTTGCCAGATCCTACCACCAGAGTGCCGGCGGTGCTGACATTGAAGTTTTTAATGGTGCCAGTGCCAGTGATCTTCTGGAGCTGAACATTGGTGAAACCACGCATGTCGAGGAAGGAGCCTGAAGCGAGAGCGACTGAGGTCTGGCCGTAGTTGGCTCCAGGGCCAAGAACCAGCGTGGTATTCGCAGCCACGTTGACTGCATTGGCGAAGTAGCTGACGCCTCCAAGCTCAACAACCCCCGTGTTGCCGGCAGTGCCTGTGGTTGTACCGAAGTTGATCGTGCCGGCGCTGACGATGTTCGAATTGATGGTGAGACCGATCTGACCGCTGCCGTTCACCGACGTGCCCGATACTGGATCCACAGTGACTGCAGTTGTCGACGAGAGGTTCAAGAAGCCGAGAATAACCGGCACCGAACGCACATCTGTAAGATTTGTGGCTGTGATGCCACCTGTAAGCGTGAGGACGCCCGTTCCAGTAATTACCGCAGGACCATTGTTACCACTAGTGCCGCCTGTGTTGTTAAACGTGAGGCTGGCAACCGTGTTGTTGAAGCCGTTGAGATTCCAAGCGCCCCCGTTGCGGATGGTCACATCAGAGGAACTTGCCACCTGCGAAGCTGCAAAGTTGAAAACCGTGGCATTGGCCTGGGCGATGGAGTCGCCGGCGGCACTGTTGCCACCAGTGATGAAGAGGTCTCCGGTGACAGCACTGCCAGCCCCTGAGGTATTGGCCAAGTTGACGATCACCCCATTGACGTAAGTCGAACCAGCATAGGTGTTCGCATTGGCAAGGGTGATGGTAGGATTGTTGGCGGTCTGTGAATACGAGTCGAGCACAAGGTTAAGGCCTCCGGCGACCCCGTTGTCTGCGATGGCTGACTGGATGGTCAGGACGCTGGCTCCGTTATGCACGAACAGCTGCGTCTGACCAGCACCGGCCGTGATTACCCCGCGGTTGAGAATGCCGTTCAATGCCGCGCCGATATTTCGACCGTTGTTGTCGATGCCAGCCAGAATACCACCGCTACTCAGAGTCAGCACATCTGTGGCCTGCTGGAATAACACGCTGGCATAGGCGCCATTCATGGTCAACGAGTTGATTGTCTGGCCACCGCTGTTGACGAAATTGTTAGTT
This sequence comes from Prosthecobacter vanneervenii, assembly GCF_014203095.1. Classification (NCBI taxonomy): domain Bacteria; kingdom Pseudomonadati; phylum Verrucomicrobiota; class Verrucomicrobiia; order Verrucomicrobiales; family Verrucomicrobiaceae; genus Prosthecobacter; species Prosthecobacter vanneervenii. The sequence continues at coordinate 259,173 of NZ_JACHIG010000009.1, forward strand.
GTAAGGCCAAGTCGCAGATTGCTGCCGCTGCTGGAATTAGAGAAAGCGAGCGTCTGCATATAAGGCGCAAGCAGGTTCACCCCTGTGCCGCCTGAAGTATCGTAGTACACAAACTCGGCATTGGTGGACACCGTGACTGTGTCACTGCCAATTCCCACATAGGCCCCCCCCATGATGCCGGAGGTATTGGCTGGTGCGCTGTTGAAGAAGATGAAAGGATTGTTCCCCGGAACGCCAGCCGCTGCCTGGAAGGCAAGGGTGGAGCCGGCGGCCAGCGTCATGCTATTGAAGGTGACGGAGGCCGTGCCAAATCCCGAGTTGCCAACGTTGATCTGGATCAGAGAAGCACCACCGGCGATAGACAGATCGCCCAGACTAATTGCGTCGTTGGTACCACTGCGGCTGAAGAAGGAGAATGCACCGCCGTCCATTGAGATCGGGACACTGCTTCCGATGCGGTTGCTCAGAGCCTGGATACCGCTGTCATCCCACCTGAGAACAGCATCATTGATGGTGATGCCCGTGGTGTACTGCAACTGGCCTTGATCGACAAGGGCGAGAATATTTCCCTGAACCGTGGTTGTTCCACCATAGGTGTTCAGGCTGTGGATGTTCAGCTGGGCAGTACGTGTTTTGACGAAATTGAGGTTGCCGTCAATATTTCCCGCCCAGTCAGAAGTAGCTGATGTCTGAACGATGAGGGTGTTCAGAGTGCTGGCCTGATTGGTTATGGTGCCACCAGTGCCAGGAAGCACACCTACGCTGGAAAGGTTACCCGTGGTCAGGTTGTGACCGTTAAGGTCAAAGGTTGCACCGCTGTTGACCACCAGAGCACCAGCATTAGGTGTGGCGGCTGTGGCGCTGACTGCTGGTGCCGTGGCGAACAGGTAAAGGATCGGGTTGCTGCTGTTAGCAGAGGAGGCGATCTGAAGTGTGCCGGCATCAATGATCGTGGCACCGGAATAAGAGTTTTGCGAGGCCCCCAGAACAAGTGTGCCGTCTCCACTCTTGGTAAGACCGCCCGTGAACGGAGTTACCGTGCCGCCCAGAGCTGCGTTCATGGTCAGCGTGGTGCTGGCCCCCGCTGTCCAGATCACAAATTCACGTGTCTGAGTAGCCGTGTTTGTGATCGAACCAACTGCGTTGCCAGTGCCGTTGGCGGCAATGGTCGTGCTCTTTGTGGTGAGAATACCACCGCTGTCGATGGAGAGCACAGAATTAGCGTTGAGGGTGACGGCGGTGCCGCCAGCCACGCCATCATTATTGATCGTGAGAGAGTTGATGCCCGTGGACTGGAATACACCGGTGGCTGCCGCGGTGTTGGTCAACGTCAGGCCGGAAGCAAAGTTGCCGATGTTCAAGTCTCCGGTGCCATTGCCGGTGCCCGCTGCTGGCAGCGTGGCGGAGTAGTTGCTGGCGGACAGACCCTGGAAGCCAAAGGCGTTAGCAGTACCGCCTGTGGCGTTATAGAGGGCAAAGCTAACTCCGCTGCCACTGGCACTGTTGTCCACGAGGAGGTAGGGCAGAATGCCTGCAGAGGTTGCACCGCTGGCACCTGCAAAAGTATCGCCCGAGGTTCCTGTGGGAGTTGGCGCCGTACCTGTGAGGAAGAAGTTGGTGTTGGTCGTTGTGGCTGCCGCGCTGCCGAGGTTGGTGCCACGGATCAGAGCGGTGGCTCCTGCCGTGCGCGCCATCGTTCCGGAGGAGGTGATGGTAATGTTGTTTGTCGTCGTATTGTTGAGCGTGACGATGTTGTAGCCCGAACCGAAGGTGATAACACCTGTGCCGAGGTTTTCAGTCACAGCCGAACTGCCGCTGCTGATGACCAGCGCACCGCCGTTGAGAGTCAATGAACGAGCCACAGTATTGCCCACACTCAGGCGTCCGTTGACCACTGTACCTGAGTTGTCGAGTGTGAGAGTATTGCTGAATGTTCCTCCGCTGGAGTAAGTAGCACCGCTGATCGTGACCGTTCCAGCGCTGCCCAAGCGACCACTGCCGCTCACAGTAACACCACCATAGGCGAGAGTAAACGCAGAGAAGGTGTTCACCCCGGTCAGAGTGAGGTTGTTAAGCCCGACTTTTGTGAGAGTCTGGGCACCGCTGATCACCCCACTGAGCGTGATGTCCCCGCCCTGGGTAACACCGCTGCTGGAATTGATGAAGTTTGAACCAATGCTGGTGGCTGCACTCAGGGAGATGGCACCCGCATAGCTGGCGCTGGTGGAGGAAGTGTTGATGAGAGCTCCCAGCGAGCTGACGGTCACCGCTGTGGCGCTGGCTCCAGTAACGGTGCCCGAGCCACCATAACCGGCACCACCGATTGTCAGCGGATAGGTATTAGCGATTGCGAGTCCGTTCAGATCAAGAACGGCACCAGAGGTAATCGTCAGAGTGTTTGCAGCCACCCCCAAGGCGGTGGCATTGCCAAGCTGAAGGGTGCCGAGAGCAACGGTGGTATTGAAGCTGGAGGAGTTGGCGGCATTGAGGATAAGAGTATCAGTCCCCTGCTTGGTGAAAGTTGGCGTCCCGGAGGAGACGGCAATGGAGTTCAAGATAAGGTCTCCATAACCGCCAACGGTGGAACTGGAACCAAGCGTCAAAGTGCCCGTGAGGCTGGCGGTCAGAGCACTGCTGTTCCAAAGTGCGCCACTGGAGCCCGCAGCGAGCAAGGCTGCGGGTGATGCGGATGGCACGGTAACGCCGGCGCCGTTGATAGTGATGTTGCTTGCAACGCCAGTCATGCCATTGAGATCAAGCGAACCGGAACTGGAGAAGTTGTAGGTGCCTGAAGCTGATGCAGTCAGGGCCTGGGAGAGAGTCACACTCGTGCCAGTTGCGGCCACGACATATGTTCCCGTGGAGACGCCATTGCCAAACACTTCCTGCCCAACTTTCAGACCAAGAGATGTAGCCGTGTCAGAACCAGTCAGAGTGAGTGTCACTCCACCAGAGGCACCGGTAGGTGCAGAAGTCGTATTTTTGCTGGAGTTGTTGATGACGGTGCCACCTGCGGGCAGCGCGGTGGCGCTGTTCACAAAGACATAGCCGCTCTGAACCTGCAGCTGGCCGGTGAAGGTGGAAACGTTGTTTCCACCCAGCACAAGCATGCCAGAACCGGTCTTGACGAGGCCATTGCCGCCATCGGAGACGTTTCCGATCAGGTTGATCGTGCCTGCACCTGAGCTGGCGCTGTTGCCAGGATTGAGAACGACACCCGAACCCACAGTCGTAGTGCCACTGACGCCATACCAGCCCGAACCGTAGCTGCCGGTGGAGCCGTTGACGATGTTAAGTGCAGAACTGTTCCCCAGACTGAGGCTGCTGACCACAACGCCAAACTGTGTTCCAAAGGTGTCGATCGTGGCCGAGCTGCCAGCGGCCAACGTGTAGGCATTGGTGATGATGGCAGCACCGTTGTAATTGTTGGCAGCAGCAGGAGCGGCAGTTGTGTAGTAGAGGTTGCCGCTGCTGATCGCCTGGAAGTTGTTGCTAGTGTCCGCACCAGAGTAGAGAACTTTGTAGCCACCACCGCTGCTTGAGTTCATGGGCTTGAAAACAATCGAATGAAGTCCGGCGCTGAGGAAGATCACACCAGCCGTTGCTTCTGAAAGAGCGTGTCCGCCAACCGGGTCACCAACGACGGCCGTGCCATCAACATAGAGAACCGAAGCATCATCAACTGCTGTGCGGAAAGTGTAGTTGCCGGCGGTCGAAATATTGATGAACCCATTCAATGAAGCCAGACCTGCTGCAAATGAGGCAGAGTTGGCGGCCGGCCGGTTGCCAAGAGCGGCATCGTTAGGCTGGGTGACCACGAAGTTTGAACCGCTTAAGCCGACAGCGGAGTTTGCCGTGCTAGTGACCGATGCAGGTGCAGCGGCAAAGCTGGTGAAGGAACCATTCAAGCCACCGGATGAGAATCCGTAGGAAGAGGCGTTACCTGCGGAAATGGTATTGCTCTTGACCACGAGCGGATAATAGCCACCTGGATAGAGGGTGGCATTGTCCAAAGCGATAGTCTGACCTGAGGTACCACCCTGCGGGGTGATGGTGTTGGACTGCCCCATGGTAACGATGTCCGGGAAGATCAAGGTGCCCTGAGATCCAGCATATTGTGTAGGCTTGTCGCCACTCCACTGAAGCACCAGGAGGGTGGTGCCCGCGGAAGGATTCAGAATCGGAGCACCAGACCCGGCGGCACCATCATTGATGTAGTCCAAACGCAGCTGGTAGTTGTTGGCGGAAGTTACGTTCAGCGTCTGACCGGCAGCGAGGTTGATGACAGGCACCTCGATTGTGTTGCTGCTGTTGGAGCCATTATTGCCGACAAAGATGCCTGCGGAGGTAAGACTGGAGCTGATGTTTACCGTCAGATCGGTGTAGGTGATCAAACCACCATTTCCTGCTCCGTTGTTCTGCAGAGCCAGCAGACCACCATTGACGTTTACAGTAGGGTTGCTGCCGCCAGCAACCGTGCCAAGCGGAGAAACATTGGCACCGGAAAATCCTCCGAGCACCAGAGTACCTTCGGTGACAGTAGCACCGCCAGTGAAGCTGTTGTTGTTGGTCAACGCCAGTGTCCCCAGACCCATCTTGTTAATGCTCGCGCCTGCTCCGCTGTCGCTAATGACGCCGGCGAGGGTGGCAATCATCTGAGGAGATTCAACATTTACGGTGGTGACGCCCGTGTTGAGAGTGGTGGTGCCATTCAGCGTGAGGTTGTTGGTGCCTCTGAAGTTAAGGTCGGTCACCCCACTGTTGAGCTGCCAGTTGTTGTTGACCGTGAAGTTGCCTGAGGAAGCCAGATAGGTGCCCGAAGCGATGTTCAAGGTTCCAGTTCCAAGAGGTCCGGCGGAAACGGGGTTTGCCACATTACCAGTCAGAGTTGTCGGCGTGCTGCTAACGCCGATCATGAGTCCACCGGCATTGAGGTTTACTCCGCCAGAAAAGAGGCTGCCGCCGCTCAACTGAAGAAGACCATTTCCGGTCTTGGTCAGAGTAAATGCGGCTGCACCAGTGGTGTCTGTGATGGCAGAGGCGATATTGAGCGCAGGAGTGATAGCGGTGTAAAGAGCGGAAGCAGCATCAGGCGTGACAATGCCACCAATGTTGAAGACATTGCTCGTAGCAGAACCTGGTGTCAGGAAGCCCCCGGTGATCAGCGGTGTCACAACGGCATTGTTTGTAGCCACACTAACCAGCGTGCTTCCGTTACCGGTCAGTGTCAGTGCATAACCTGCGGTGATGTTCACTGTTGGAGTTCCTGTGCCGCCATTGTTGTTGAACACGAGATTGGTCAGCGTGTTGGCATACTGGAGATTGAGCGTGGAACTGCCGTTGAGGGTGACTCCGTTACGTGCGTCGATCTGGCCAGTGAACAGGTTTTCTGTCAGCGTGGCGTTCGTGAGAATGATGTTTGGATTGGCGCTGGAGTAAGGAATGACGACATTTGTCGCATTAAGGCCGCTGCCTGGGCTGCTGAGGAACACAGTGCCTTGGTCAATGACAGTTCCGCCGCTGTAAGTATTGGCATTCGTCAGCACTGTCGTGCCAGCCCCTGACTTTACAAAGGAGGTGATGGCACCGCCACCTGCGTCTGCGATCACGGAGTTGATGACAAACGCGGGAGTAAAGGTGTAGGTCTGGCCGCTCAGACTGGAGGCGGCACCATAGTTCATGGTGATCGTTTTGCCATCAGCGGAGACCGCCGTGACAAAGCTGCCTGCTTGGATGCCAGTGCCGGAAACAAGCATGCCAGGGGTCACTGTTCCAGGAGAAATGGCCACGGCAGAAGCCAACGACAAGGATGTAGAATTGGCCACTGAACCAGTGGCGGAGCCTGTGCCAGTGGCCGTCGTGGCATTGGCATTGTAAACGACCAGTTCAGTCGTATTAGAGGTTCCTGCGGTGCCAGCAGTGATCACACCAGCATTGCCTCCGAGTGTGCCGATCTGCGAGCCGGCCTGATTATTAGCGCGCATAAGGCCGCCATAGACGAGATTCAGCACATCCGAGTTTCCGGTGAAGAGGATGTCGTTTTGCACCCCTGTCGCGCTGTAAAGGCGCAGCATTCCAGTGGATGCGCCGCCTGAAGGAAGAACAAGAGCCTGATTCGTGCCAGCCGACACGTTGGTGATGAGATTGGTATCAAAGCCGAAGAGAGTTCCACCAGAAAGGTAGCCGCCTGCGTATCCCTGATATCCCGCAGTGCCCAGCGCACCGACCCCCTGCGTAATGTTGTAGCTTGCGTAATCATTGCTGTCCGTGATGGCCCATGCACCAATGGCACCGGTGGCGTTATTTGAAATCCCACTGTTCACCAAGATACGCGGATTGGTGCCTACGGTACCAAGTGTGCTGTTGAGGCTGTTGTTGCCGGAAATGAAATTGACCGTAGCCCCCGTGGAGCGGCTGAGGCTGGTGAGGATCAGGTCCGCCATGCCATAGTTGCCAGTTGCCTGAACAGTAGATTGAAGGGCGCTTGCACCCGAGGCAGCGGTCACCGCGCCCAAGACTTCAGAGGAGTTGGAGTCAACACGACCATTCAGGGCGATCGTGGCACCATTGAGGGTTATGGCGGCCGTGTCACTGATTCGATTGGCGATGTCGATGGCAAGCTGCGCACTGTTGTCGAGATTCAGCGTGGCGAAGCTGATGGTGATGGAGCTGGTGTTCAGCAGCGTCGCATTGTCGCGAAGTGTGACTGTGCCACCAATGATGCTGGTGGTCCCCGTGTAAGTCTGCGCCTGCTCCCAAGTAGTGGTGTTGGTACCAATTTTGGTAAGGTTTAAGCCTGTGCCACTGATGGTCCCGGCAAAACTGCCCATGTTGGTGATGAAGTTCGCATTAGCAATGCTCGAGGTGACCACTCCGCCCTGATTTCCAGGCAGTGTCAGCGAGGTGGATGCCAGATTGGCCCACTGTGTGGTGCCATTCAGATCCAGGGTGGCACCATTGTTCACCGTGATGGTCTGGTTCGGGAAAAGAGTGTTCAGCACCGTGCTTGTTCCTGGCGCAGTGAGGGTGCCATTCAGTTTGGTGATACCACCATTCAGAGTGGTCGTGCCCGTGTAGAACTGCGTGGCATTGATATTCAGGTTGCCTCCAAGCCCCTTGGTGAGACCACCGTTGTTGATAAGGCTGCCAACGCTCGGCAACGTACTCAGTGTGGGCCCGGTGATGACGCTGTTCAGATTTAGGGTGGCACCTGTGTTGACCTGGATCACGCCTTCCGTCCCCTGTGCTCCAAAGGCCAGACGTGGCACGCTGATGGTGTCCGTGGCGGTGCCGGTAACCAGAAGACCACCGCTGGTCAAAGTAAGCTGCTGGAAGCTGTTGGACACAGCGCCGACGGTGATGGGTGTGCCGCTGTCACTGATCTTGAGCGCATTGATCACGCTATAGAGGTTCAGGAAACTGGTGCTGGTGTTGGTGCCATCAGCAATGAGTGTACTTCCGGTGCCAGGCAGGAAGCTCACGTTGCCATTTCCTGCTGCAGCATTCTGGGAGATGGTGATCGAGGTCGGACTATTGATGGCCGTGATGATCGTCCCCTGAGCGATGTTTGCCCCGACGACCTGCTGACCAATGTAAAGATTGGCAGTGTTGACTCCGGTGACGGTCGTGCTCGCAGTTGTATTGATACCTGTCACGGTCTTGCCAGCGATGGTTGCATTCAGATTTGCCGATGAACCCACATAACCCGTGAAAGCCTGCAGTCCATTGCTGCCAAAAGTGGCGAAGTCGGTGCCTGCGACGGTGATCTTGGGCACGATCGATGTGTTGTTGGTCATCGGCAGGCCGATGGTGATGGTCTGTCCACTGGAAAGCCCTGTTCCAAGCGGCGTCGTGCTCAGAGTGATCTGAGTGCCATTGACGATAGTTGCAATGGTGGTGTTGGGAGCAATATTGGCACCAACAACCGCCTGGCCTGTGGCGAGACCGGCTGTACTGCCCACAGTGACGGTCGTAGAGGTCGTAGCGGCCGTGGTTGTGAAATTCTGACCTGCCATGACCTTGTTGGTAGAAGTACCGACTCCTCCAGTGAGATTCAGAGTGCCGCCACCGCCAAAGGCAACAGCATTGAAGTTAAGCACCAAGTTGCCACCGTTGTTGACCATGTTGATGACACTCTGGCCGCCATTGATGGTGAGCACACCAGCCTGCCCGGCCGTGCCTTCGGTGCTGCCGGCCGAGTTGCCAAGCAGATTAAATGTGGCCCCCTGAAGCGTAAGTGCGTGGTCGCCCAGACGGTTGGTGTAACCACCTGCCGCAGTCATGTTGCCACCGCTGGCGGTCGTGTTGTCCAAGGTCAAGGTGGCAGCGTTGGCAACGGTGGTGAGAGTCGTACCACCGAAGCTGACTGTGGCCCCATTAGCGACTGTAGCAGCCAGGGACAGCGTGACCGTGGTGCCGCTAATGGCGCTGATAGTGGTTCCCGGAGCGATGCCTGGGCCTGCGACAGCCATACCCGTGAAAAGCCCTGTATTGCTTGCAACTGTAAGCGTGGTGGAGGCGGTGGATGCAGCGCTCGCGGTGGTCTGCACAGCAAAACTCAGAGCACCATTGGCCCCCTTGAGTGTCGTGGTACCGCCGAAGAAGTTGGCCGGGCCGAAGAAAGTGCTGTTTCCTGTCAGATTCAGAGCACCCGTGGCATTGTAGGTGAAGGTGCTGTTCTGGCTGCTCGCAGCAGCTCCATTTACAATCGAAGAGCTGATGTTGTAGATCCCGGTGCCTTCCAGAGTCAGGGTGCGGGCAGTGGCGGCGGCTTCGGATAGCGCCACATTGTTGGTGCTGAATGTCAGTGAGGCACCACCGCTGAGATTGTTGTAGATGGCACGGTTACCACCATTGTTCTGCAAGCTATAGCCAAGGGTGGCGTTGCCGGCGAATTCAATGGAACTGGTGCCAGAAATAACGCCATAGTTGTTGGTCAACTGCATTCCTGCGAGAAGGGCGTTGCCCGTCGAACTGGTAAGATCAACCGAGGAAAGAAGCACACCGCCCTGAATCTGGAGCGGACCGGTGCCGAAGGTCACGGGAGATTGGGTTGTGTTGGTGACAAAACCTTCAACCAGGGCAAATCCATTGGTGAAGTTTTGCTGATAGCTCAAGTTTGCCGTGGCGGAGGTCGTGGCCGCCTGGGAGAGCGTGTAGCTAGTGGCGCTCACGATGGTTGCAATGGTCGTATTCGCAGGAATGCCTGCGCCGGTGACGAGCATACCTTGGTAGAGACCCGCAGTGCTTGCCACCGTGACGGTGGTCGTGCTGTTGGTCGTGCTGCTGAGAGAAGTCGTGGTCGTCGTAGGATGCCAGGTGAGGTTGTTGAGCATGTTCACCGTGACTCCTGTGGCGAAGTTGGAACTGGACACTGTGCCGTTGAAGACAGTGTTGCCAGTTCCAAAAAGGGTGAAGTTACGCACAGCTGCTGTATCGAGGCTCTGCAACTGGCCGTTGATGGTCAAGGTGCCAGGCGCTGTGTTTGTGCCGATGGTGTTGACGATATTCCAAGGGTTTCCGGTGACACCGGAAATGTTTCCGTTGATCGTGATGTTATTGGATCCAGCAAAGATAGCCGCTGTGTTGCTGCCGATGACGATGGGCTGCGAGATGGAGAGAGGACCATTCGTGGAATAAATGCCGCCGTTGCTGAACAGCAGGGCACCAAAGATGAGCGGAGTATAGGTGGCACCGCTATTTGGAGTGGTGCGAGTGTTGCTAATTTGGAAGTGGGTCGAATCCAGAATGGCAGTGATGATATCCCCATAACCAAGGCCAGCACCGCTGACGTTTTCACCAACGACAAGCCCCGCAGTAGTGCCCGTTCCAAGTGTGATGGTTGTACCGTTGTTCACGCCGCCCGTGATGCCAGCCGGCCCCGTTACCCCTAGCGATGAACTTCCCGATGTGGAAGCAGCGCTGGAGATAGCGAGGTAACCGGCGTTGATCTGTGTGCCGCCGGTGTAGGTATTGTTACCGGAGAGAATCCAGGTGCCACCGTCATTTTTGACAAGCTGAAGAGCACCGCCACTATCTGCGATGGCAGAAGAGATGGTGTTGGCGTCATTGCTGAAACCGCGCAGGTCAAGTGTGGCGCGACCGGTTGACTGGTTGACGAAGTTCGTCAGAACCAGAGGGCCAGAACCATCGGCGGAGATACGAACCGTCTGAGCCGAGCCAATCATCCTGATCTGGCGGGAGCTTGTCTCCCCAGTGCCTGAATAAAGCAGGGACACCGTGTTGCCACCGGATCCCAATGTGAGAATGCCACTGCCATCGCCAAAGGCGCTGGATGCAACGGAGCCACCTCCGATGCTGCTCACAAAAGTGGCACCGTTAGTCAGGAAGGTATCGCCTGAGTACGTATTGGCTCCGGTGATGTAAAGAGTGCCGCCACCGGTTTTGATGAGACCGCTGCCCGCGCCACCACTGATGACGCCCGAAAGAGTTGCAAAATCGTAGTTGGAGGATGAGTTGTCCTGCACCTGGATAGTTCTCACTGCACCGTTGAGATTTAAAGGATTGGTCAGCGTGACATCCGACTGTGCTGTGGAAGAGTTCAAAATCAGTGCGCCAGTTCCATTGCCGATGCCGCCGGTGCCGAAATTGATTGTCGCGTTCGCTCCACCAATATTTACCTGCAGAGGAGCGATGCTGGCAGCAAAGCCACCACTCAGGTTGGCATTCCACTGCATCTGTCCGCTGCCGGTGCCGATGCTGCGATTAAAGACCCCCGTTGTTTCCAAAACGCCATCGTTACCGGCCGCGACGTTGAATACGAGGTTGCTGGCGGTGGGCAGGCTCGTGCCGTCTGCGGCACGCAGCATACCCTGCGTGATTGTGGTGGCTCCGGTGTAGGCGTTGGAGGCGTTGCCAAGAATCCACAAGCTCCCCCCTGTCTTGGTCAGTGAGAGTGTGGCACTGTCGATCGTGTTGTTAATCAGCCGGAGATCGATTTCATTGTCTCCGAGCGAGTTGCCCTGCAAAGTCAGGGTCTTGGCACCACTTGTTCCAAACACCACTGCGCCGGTGTTGTTGAAAATCAGCGCTGCATTGTTCTGGTTGTTTGCGGTATTGACCTGCTGTGCGCCATAAGAGCCAGAGGAATCAAGCACGGCATTACCAGCCAGGGTAAAGAGGCGGTCAATGCTGATGCTCGGAGTCTGCGTGACCTGGTAAATGGATGCGTTGTTCCCCGTGTACTGCAGTGTGCCACCACCGAAAACAAGGTTTGCAGCAGCATTGCTGGAAGCACCAATCGAGCTGGCAACGCCACCGTTGGCCAGCGAAGTGACTGCCAAGACACCCGCGTTGATGGTGGTAACCCCCGTGTAGGTGTTCACCCCGGTCAAAGACTCGGTGCCAGTACCATTTTTTGTGATGTTAAGCAAACCAGTGCCGTTCTGAATGAGACCGGAGAAAACACCAGAGGCGGTGCCTGTTCCCGCCACTCCGAGATTAAGGGTGGTCTGCGTGCTGCTGCTGTTGGTGATGGTGCCTGCACCGGCCAGACCACCAATGGTGGTGGCAATATAGGAGGGACCACCTGTATAGAGCGCCTGGGAAGCGCCGGCACCGTTGACGTCCAGCGTGGTCCCCTGACGTAGAGTTGTCACGTTGGCGGCTGCGATACCCCCCAGTGCTGCAGTCGCGCCAGAAAGCTGGACCGTGCCTTCATTGATGTTGGTGTTTCCAGTAAAGGCGTTGGCGGCGTTGATGATCAGCTTGCCGGCGCCGTTTTTGGTAAGGCCGCCGGTGATGCCGCTGGTGATAGGGGTGCTGAGCGTGAGAGTATCGGAGGCGGTGTCTGTGCGGATCACAAGATCAGCACTACCGGTGCCGGAAATGCCCGTGCCGCCCGTGAAAGTGACGCTATTTCCGCCTGTGACAATAATTCCGCCAGAGACGTTGGTGCCGTTGTTGATGCTCAGTGTCGCACCCGCGGCCAGTGTAATGGTGGCTGCTGCATTGATTTTGGCGCCTGCATTCCATGTAGCCGTGGCTTGTGCAGTATAGTTTCCAGTGATGTTGTAAGGTGTGGTGTTGGAACCAGCGAGAGATGTTCCGCCAGCCGCTGCAGTGTAGGCCGCTGCAGCTGCAGCTCCGCCTGCTGTCACCCCGCCCATAAAGTCCGCACCATTGTAATACACATGTGCGTTAGCGATGCCGTTTGTGGCAGTGACAGCCGCAGTAAAGGTTGCGCTCGTATTAGTAGGGGAAATGATGTTGAGGCCCGTGCCTGCGGAGACCGTTCCGAGAGAGGCAAAGTTCAACGTGTTTGTGCCGCTCAGGGGAGCATCCAGTTTGACGGTGCCCGCGCCCGCAGTGGGTGTCAGCGCCCCGAGAGTTTGCGTCAGACCAGCCAGTGCGGTGTTGGCGTATTCGAAGGTACCACCAGCCCAGCCATTGCCAGTAAGAGCATCCGTGTTGAACACCAGAGCCTGAGTCGTTGCGAAAAGACTTGAGCCGCTGCCAGTGGTGGCTGTGGGCTGCACCTGAAGGGTGCCGCCACCCACCGTAATGGTGCCAGTAAAATTCGTGCTGGCACCAAATGTGATGGAAGTTCCGTTGGCGATGGTGGTGCCGATGTTGCTGCTCAGCGTCACGATGGTAACACCACTGTTGGTGACCACATTGGTCACAACTCCACCTGTTGGGACGTTGGTGGAACCGCCTGCAGTCACCACCTCGCCAACCTGCACCCCTGTGCCACTGGCAAGAGCGATGACGTTGGAGTTTGCGGCTCCGTAGGTAAAGGTCAGGTTGGTGGGATTCCCGGTGGCCGTTGCATTGGCAGAGAGGACGAAATGTGTGGCGTCAGTAATGGATGCCACGGTGGCATTGCTGGGAATGCCGGTTCCGGATACGGCCAGCCCAGGAACGAGGCCCGCAGTGCTTGTGACAGTGACTGTCGTGGTGCCATTGATGGTGCTGTTGCCGCTGCTCATGGTCAACGTCGAAACAGTGGTGGTGGCAGCTCCTGCGCCGTAGCTGGCGACCGAAGGGGCATAAAGCCAAGTAGCTCCCCCAACCTTGCTCAGGGCCGTGGTATTGGTCGCAGAGTTGTTTTGAATGACACCCTGGATCTGGTTGATGATGGAAGAGGAGGCAGAACCGCCCAGGTAGAAGGTCTTTACACCAGCGCCCCCAGCCCCGATGGAGCTGGTGAAAATGAGTGCGGAAGGAGCGGTGCCGGACTGATTTGCCAAGACGCCTGTCGAGTTCGTGGTGGTGATGAGGTTGATCGCCATCGGCGTCGTTTCCCCTGCGCCGGTGCCAGCAGCACCCAGATAGCTCAAAACACCACCTGTCGGCGTTGTTCCTCCCACTCCCAAGTTCAAACCATTGTTACTGCCAGTTGTGGAAGTCGTATTTTGATTGAGCAGCGTTTTAATATTCGTAACCGCCAGCGTTCCCTGGCTGATCGAGGCGGCCCCAGTAAAGGTGCTGTTGCTGGCAGCGGTGGTGTTGCTGCCGTTCATGAGGAGGTAGCCCTGACTGGACTTGGTGAAGAAGTGATCGCCAACACCGGCAGCAATAATGTAGCCGTTGAAGACGGTGTCGCCGTTGCCGTTGATGGTCAGGGTTCGCGCGGTGCCATCACCGATGCCAGCAGAGGCATTGAGAATAAAGAGACCGTTGCTGCTGTTGGTGTATACTTCGTTGCCAGCTCCCGCACCGCCAAAGGTCCCGCCCACTCCGGTAAAGGTCACACCATAGCCGTCACGGCCTACGATGGACATGGTTTTGCTGGCTCCCATCGTCAGGTTTTGGAACACCACATTACCGCTGGAGCCGACGTAGCTGAGAACGCCGGAAGAAGACACCTGCTGGGTGCCCAGCCCAGTGCCACCGAGTGCACGATCAACAAAAATGACACCTGCATTGTCAGGAGTGCTGACATTGCGTGTGCTAAAGCTGCCAACGGCATCTGTGCGAACTTCCAGCACCCCGTTGGTCGTGTTGCCATTGCCATTGTTGAAGCGGATGGCGTTGGCATCTGTGCCGACCCCGAGCGCTGCACCATTGAAAACACGCAATGTGCCACTGTCGATTCGGATGTTGCCGATGAAGTTGTTGTTCAAGTTGCTCAGGGTAACCGAGTTGGACACGGCAGAACCTGTTTTGATTATGCCTGTCTGACCGGTGGTGCCCCCCGTCAGCAAGCCGGTGATGTTGAGATTGTTGTCGCCATATACGAGGAGAGAGTTACCTAGACCGATCGGCGAGATGTTGACCGCGCCGGAAATAGTCGTTGTCCCGCCTTCAAGTGCGAGACGCGCTTCACTCGAAGATGTAAGGCCGACAGAGAAGGTGCCGCTGAATGTATTGGCACCGATGCTAATCAGGGCTGCGCCGACTGTATTGGGTCCGCGGCCTGAAATGATGATATTGCGGTTGAAATTGATGCCCGAAGAACCGCCCTGGACAACCAGCGAGCCCCCAGGCAGACCTGTCGTGCTGGGCACACCATTGATGATGATAGGCGAGGTACCCGAGCCTAGCTGTTGCATGCTGCTGATTTCCAGCGTGCCGTTGTTGACGTTCAGAGTGCCACTGAAGTTGTTGCTGGAATTGGTGAAGGCATAGGTGCCACCTCCTGTGATCACGATATTGCCATTCCCACTGATGAGGCCACTGATGACATTGTGAATCTGGCTGCCGGAAAGATTGCCATACTGGTTGTAGCCACCGATTGTGAGGGTGGCACCATTGCTCAGCATAATATTTCCCGCGCCCGAAAGGGCGCCGATGGTCGTGTTGTAGCCATTGATGTCGAGAGTGGTGCCACTGGCGAGGTAAACCGAAGAACCATTGCCAAAGGCACCCGCAGTCTGGCCATATCCCACGTAGTAGTTGTTGTATGCGGAGGTGCCGTAGGTGATTGTGGAACCCACACCCGCCTTGATGGTGCCACCATAAATATTGACGGCACCAGTGAAGGTATTCAGGCCGGAGAGCACCACAGTACCCACCCCATCCTGAGTATAGCTGCCGGTGCCACTGCTGATCTGGCTTCCAATGGTGAGGGTGCCAGTGCTGCTGAGCTGGTGAACGATCACTTCGGAATTGCTAGCCCCAACCTGGCCGCCACTGATGGTGACGTTGTTGGCGTTTCCTGAGTTGAAAACCAGCGCGCCGCTACTGAGGCTCAGGGTATTGCTGCCGAGATTGATGGTCTGGTCTGCACCACTGCCGCTGGTGGTGTCCAGAGTCAGGGAATTCACGGAAAGATTGGCCGTGGCATTCAGGGTGGTAAGACCGTAGGTGGTGTAGTCGCCCGAGGCATCATTCGTGCTCGAGGTCAGGGTTGAGAGAGAACCGCTGGAAAGCGGAACGATGTTGCCACCACTGATGGAGGCAAGCCCAATCGTCGTTCCGTTGTTGACCAATGCGTAGCCGAGCACACCATTGACACCCGAGCCGGTGGCTGTCGTGCTAATGGCACCACCAGAGGAGGTGTTGAAGAGGACTGTTGATGCCGAGCCAGCGGCTCGTGTGATAGCGCTGCCGATAGCCAGAGAACTGCCAGCCCCGACTATGATCGTGCCCGTCGTGCCAGCGGTCAAAGTCAGAGAACCCAGCGTCTGGCTGCCGCTGGTGAGGCTAAGAATCCCGCCACCCAACGTAGTGCCGGAGGGCGTTCCGAGCGCGCCACCGGTGAATGCCAAAGTGCCGCTGCTGACGATGATAGCCCCCGTATTGGAACCGCCAGTTCCAGTCAGGGTCCATGTGCCAGTACCATTCATGGAAAGGCCACCACTGTTGCTCAAAGCCCCGGCGAGTGTCCCTGAACCGGCACCCGCGAGAGTCAATGTGCCAGCACCACTAACAGCCGTTATGCTGTTAAGAGTGAGTGAACCTGCACCGGAGTAAATCGTCGAGGAAGAGCCCAGAATGATGGCTCCACCATAAGTGTTAGTACCACTGATGTTGACCAAGGCACCATTCATTCCACTGATGCCACCACTGCCGTTCAAGGTCAGCGCCTGAGTGCCGTAGTTCGTCGGAGAGGCGCTCTGCAGTGCGAGTGCTCCGGCAGAACCCACAGTGACACCGCTCGTACCCCCGCCCAAAGCCTGGGAGTTTTGCAGGTTCAAGACCCCCATGGAAACCGTTGTTGCTCCCGAATAGGCATTGGCACCTTGAAGGAAAAGAGTGCCATTTCCAGTCTTGGTCAAGCCACCTGCGCCAGAATTACCCACTGAGCCGGATAGAACAGCCGTATTGCTGTTTGTATCCAGCACAGCCGTGGAAGTGAAGGTCAGCAGGCGTGTCGAGGAAGGGTCGACCGAACCGTTTCCAACAGCGGTACCAACAACGTTGTTAGCCGCCCACTGCAGGCCACCGCCGGTGAAAACCAGTGCCCCGGTGCCGGTTCCCAGGTTGGAAAGGTTCTGCATCTGAATGAGACCACCGTTCAGGGTAATCGTTCCCGTAAACGTGGTGCCACCACTGAAGTTTGTCAGAGCCAGGACTCCTGCCCCCTGCTTGACAATGGAACCACCGGAACCTGTTATGGTGCCGCCGTAAGTGGTGCTTTCGCCATTGCCGCCCAAGGTCAGAGTGGCTGTGCCCAGGGTAACCGTACCGCCAGTCGCACCAGCGCCAGAAAGAGAGCCAATTGTCGTGGAGATGTTGTTCAGGTTCAATGTCGCCCCGGCAGTGTTGGCAAGCACCACGGGATTGTTCGAGTTGCCCAGTGCACCCGCAATACCAAGAAGCAGGGTTCCTTGATTGATGAGAATTGGCCCGGTGAAGGTGTTGACCACACCCGTTTGACCGATGGTCAGAGTGTTGCCGCTGGTGCCAGCCAGAATGATCCCGCCTGTGCCAGTGATATTACCGTTCAAAACACTGTTGAACGCGCCAGTTGTAATCGTTGCGATAGCGCCATTGTTGAAGGTGATTGCGCGGTTGGCGGGGGTGCCAGCAGTGCCGAGCGTCGTCGCTGCGGTAAATGTCAGACCAGCACTGCCATTGAAAGTCAGCCCCGAAGTGACTGCGCCAAGGTTTGTGTTAGCACTAATGCTCAGCGTGCCGCTGTTGAGCACAACACCTCCAGTGAATGTGCTGGCAGTGCTGCTAAGGGTGACTGTGTTGGGACCGGTGATGACCAAGGTCGTGGCACCAGAATTGTCAGCGATCGTGCTGGAAATCGTAATGCCCTGATTGTTGCCCGTATTGAGGAACAGATTACCACCACCCGAAAGAGCAGACAAAACACCGGTGGCCGAAGCACCGGCAATGGTCAGCAAACCAGAGCCTGCATTGAGAATGCCCCCCGTGGCAAAAGTAAAGCCGGTGCCAATCGTAATACCCGTAGCGGCCGCACCTGTATATTTGAAGACTTGGGCTGCTTCACTGGCTGTCGTGGTTCCGACCGCAGCACTTGCCTGGTAGGCCGTTGTTGCAACAGCACCTGTCAGCGGCAGCGTGGTCAAGGTTCCCGCACCTACAATCTGCTTGCTGGCATTGTAAACGGCGTAATCGGTCTGAGCATTGGCGGCGGTGCCCACCGTGGCCCACGGCCCAATCACCGTGCCAGCGGTCGTGGCACCGGAAGCGCCACTGTTGACCATGATATTCGCAGTCGTGTTCAAGCCGCTGGCTGACACAAATGCCACAGTGCCGCTGCCCGTCTGAGAGAGACCGCTAATCGTTAATGTCTGGGAGCCCGAAGCCATGTTCGTGCTATCCACAAAATTCAAAGCCCCTGAGTTCAGCGTGACCGCACCAAGCGTCTCAGCATACGTTGCACCTGAGGTGTTGGTGAAAGTAATGGTGCCGCCGTTTGAAGTAATGGGAGCAGTGGTCTTGATGCGCGCATTTCCAACATCCGATGCGGTGTTTGTAAAAGTCAACAGGCCGCCGTTCAACGTCAAACCGGTGATGTTTGATAACGCAGTGGCAGGAAGAGTGGCTGTGGAGATATTGGGTGCCGGCAACGACACGGTCATGTTGTTTCCGATCGCCAAGGTGCCGGTAAAACCCGTACCTGAACCGGTAAGCGCAAGGGTTTGAGCCGTGAGCCCACCAAAAACCCCCCCTGTGATGCTGACGTTTGCCGTGCCAGAAAGAGATGAGGCAATGGTAGGATTGACGGCGGCACCAGCAGCAGTAGCACCATTGTAAGCATTCAAAACAATGCTGGCATTCGTTCCCCCAAAGGTCAGCGTGTTGCCGGTGAGGGTATAGCCAGATGTATTAAACTGCAGCCCGCCTACCGTGATGCCCGTGGAGAGATTGATGGTGCCACCACTCAACCCCCAGAACAATGCAGTGTCATTGTTGGCATTGTTCCAAGCCTGATCGCTGAATGAACTGCCGTCCCACCACATAGATGATGAGGTGTTCCAAATGCCGTTGCCACCAAAGCCGGGCCCGATGGGAGCCAAATTGTCGCCATCCGCCAGCTGATCGTAATCGTAGTAAACTACCGCTGCGCGTGCAGGCCCAGGGAGCCAGACTGCCATCAGGCAAGTCATGAACCAGCCTAGGAGTTTGCGATATTGGCGTAGAGTCTTCATAAAAAAATGAGGGTGTTCAACCCATGCGTGCTCGGTCTAAAAGATGCTGATAAACAGCATCGCATTCCTCTTTTGGAGAACTGCGGTCGCTGCCTTCTTTATATCAGAGCAGGATGAGGTTGGTGGCATCTAAAGGTAGTCTTTGCATCAAACCACAGTGAACCCTTACCAGACAACCTCTTTTTCTAGTTTCGCAAAAAAAAGTCAACAGATTGAAAATCAATGAATTAAAGCGTATCGGCAACCCGCCTAATTTTAAACAAATCCACCCGAGTATATCACCTAAGTAAATGATGAATGGTTATGGAAAACACGGAATACACAGCAGATCAAACTCACACTTTGGCTCAGCAAGCCTGATTCTTGATCCACGCCCCCGTATCCCCGGCAGGAATCGAACCTGCATTTAGAGTTTAGGAAACCCTCGTTCTATCCATTGAACTACGGGGACTGACGGCCTAGTCCTTCTATCACGCGTTCGGGGAATGATTCAACTGCGGAATGCAGCTTCTACTACCAGACAGAAAGTTAAGAGCTACCACGGATGCATCAGCCACAGCCGCCATTCTCACAAATGAGAGTATCACTTCACTCAAACAACGACACATTCGTCAGACACAGAATGGCTCGAATGGCTGATTTCACTGGTCAGCGGTAAGCAAGCCTCCAGAAGAATATGGCACCCAAAAAGCCCATCCTGCCTCTCTGCAAGTTCGCCACTATTAGAACCAACCACCCGGCTGATGGAGTTGATCTTGTTGTATATTGAGACATTTAAAGTCGCAACTGAACCTCAGCCTCCTAGCCGGTCAGACTAACGAACCGTGCTAAAGCTTTAGCCAGTCACGGTGCCAGTGGCACCATGGAAGAGCTTCTACAAGCGAACTAATCACGAATCGAGCCCTGATTTACATCAGGACAAGAAGAGGGTTATTTCAGCCCTGAGATTAAGCCACAATCCCAATTTCGACCTGATTATACCAAGGAGTATTCTAATAATCACATCACTCCATGTTGTGAAGCTGGCAGTATAACAGTCAAAGACTGCTTATCGCAGGTTGACCGCGCCGCCGTCGATCGGGTATGAGCTGCCCGTCACGAACGATGCCTCGTCACTGCACAGGTACAGTGCCAATGCCGCGATCTCATCTGGCTTGGCCATGCGGCCGATCGGCTGCGCGGCGCTGAGCTTCTGAAACATCTCAGCCTCCTGACCTGGGTAGGTTTTGGCCAGGTAACCGTCCACAAAAGGGGTGTGCACACGCGCCGGGGCGATGCAGTTGCAGCGGATGCCCTGCTTGATGAAGTCTTTTGCGATGGAGTATGTCATCATCAGCACCGCCCCTTTGGTCATCGAATAGGCAAAGCGGTCGGCCAGCCCCATTTGGGCTGCGATTGAGCACATGTTCAGGATCACCCCATTGTTTCGAGCCGTCATGTGGGCCAGGGCCGACTGGGCACAGGCGTGCACGCCTTTGATATTCACCCGGTGCAGGCGGTCCATGTCCTCTTCGTTCGTGGTCATGGCCGTGCCGATATGGGCGATCCCCGCATTGTTTACCAGAATGTCGATCTTGCCATGGCTGGCGGCCACCCCGTCAAAAATCGCCTTCACCTCGGCGTAGTTGCCCACATCACAGGCGGTCGCACGACCACTGCCGCCTGCGGCCTTGATCTGGTCCACGGTTTCCTGGGCGGCTTCCTGCTTGAGGTCCAGCACTTCGACGTGCGCCCCCTGCTTGGCGAAAAGAATGGCGATGGCCTGACCGATGCCCGATCCGGCCCCGGTGATGATGACGGTTTTGTTGGCGAGTGAAAACATGAGCTGTAGAAAACTGCGATTGCCGCCGCTTTTTTACTTCTTTCCTTTTTTTCGGCCAGCCAATTCTGGATTAGCAGGAAGGAATGCCGCAAAACGGCTCTCCAGCCGCTTGGGGATCACACACTGGATCTCCGCGCGTCCGGTGTCGTAGTTCTCGCTCAAGACCTTGCCCTCCTGATGGGCCAGAGCCACGAGGTCCATCCGCTCCAGCGGCAGGCTCAGCGTCAGTCGCACCACGCGGTCGATCATGAAGTCATGGAGGCGGTGCAGTAGATCATCCAGCCCCTGCCCGGACCTGACGGAAATCAGCACTGCCTCGGGAAACTCACGCTTCAGCTCGATCAGCCTCGTATCGTCGATCAGGTCGATCTTGTTCAGCACCAGCAGCACCTTTTTCTCCCCTGCACCCAATTCGCTGAGCACCTGGGTTGTTGTCTGATAAAACTCCATCGCCTGCACCGAACTGGCATCGATCACATGGATGAGGAAATCAGCCTGGATCGCCTCCTCCAGCGTGGCGCGGAAGGACTGCACCAGATCATGCGGCAGGTTCCGGATGAAGCCGACCGTGTCCGTCACCAACAGTGGCTGACCGTCCGGCAGCTCCATGCGGCGAGTGGTGGTGTCCAGAGTGGCAAAGAGCTTGTCCTCTACATAGGAGTCCGCTGCCGTCAGCTTGTTCAGCAGAGAAGATTTGCCTGCATTTGTGTAGCCTACGATCGCTGCATGCGGCACCGGCACACGGCTGCGCTCCTTGCGCATCGTGTCGCGCTGCTTCTTCACCTCCTCAAGATCAGCCCTCAGCTTGTCGAGGCGCTTGTTGGCCAGACGGCGGTCCACTTCCAGCTGGGTTTCACCTTCCCCACGTGCCGCCCCGGCACCGCCCATGCCACCGCCGGCACCACCGCCCTGGCGGTCAAGGTGCGCCCACATGCGAGTGAGGCGAGGTATCGAGTACTCCAGCCGTGCCAGCTCCACCTGCAGGCGAGCCTCACGGGTCTTGGCCCGCATGTTGAAAATGTCCAGAATGACTTCGTGACGGTCGATCACGCAGATGTCTCCCTCGCTTTCCCAGGCGCGCTGCTGGCCGGGGCTCAGCTCATTGTCCCACACGATGCAGTCAGCCCCCAGTTCCTTGGCCTGCTTCATCAGTTCCGCCGACTTGCCGCTGCCGATCAGGTGGCGAGCCGTGTGCTCACGGGCATACACCAGCTCCTTGCCTACGATACCGATGCCCAGCGTCCCCACCAGTTCGCACAGTTCCTCCAGCAGATCGGAGGCCTCCTGCTTTTGCCGACGGTCAAAGTAGGCGGCAATCAGGAACGCGTTCTCTACTTGGTTGGGTTTTTCGCGGATGTCGAACATGAAGACATCACTATGAAGCGCGTCGGCGCATTGCCAAGCTGCGGATTCCATGCCATGAACAATGCCATGACCCGCCGCCTTCTGCTCCTCAGCCTATGCCTTGGCCTCGCCGCCTGCGACTCCTCGGACACCGCCCCCCTGCCGCTGAACATGTACGAATGCGATGCCGGAGAGGCTGCCCTGCGCCACCTGATTAGCAGCCTGCCCGACATCAATCCCGGCGTGGCTAAGAGCTACTCCATTGTCCTCGGAGAGATCAACCGCGACGGCATGACCCCGGCCACGGATGCCTTCACCAAGCGTTTTGACGACTTGAAGCTCAAGTTCATCAACGCCCAGAACCTCAAGGACATCGAGCCCGACCACACCATCGCTGACCCAGCCACCCGCCTCGCTGCCTTCATCCTCCAACTGCGTAAACTCAAGACCACCAGCGCCACCTCCTGGGAAGCCGAGGTGGGCTGGAGCTACAAAAAGGAGTTTGCCCGACTGAACGTGCGCCTCGAGTCCAAGGACGGCAAATTCAGCGTGGTGAAGAGCGAGAAGCTCGAAGGTTCGTGATCGGGCTGGGCGCGGCTATTTCAGATCCGCGCCGCCATCCACCACATTGTCCACATCCATCTGACGCACGCGCTTGCGATCACGTTCGTTCTGCACTGCTGTGCGCAGCTTTTCACGCACGCCTTCCACACCATGGATGGCTTTCATGGCAACCGTGGGCGTCGTCGCATCAGAGGTGATCAAGGTCAGGTTTCCCAGCCCCACCATGCGCAGCAAAAGAGGCTGCTCCATGCTGTAGTCACGCACGCGGAAGAGCTCCAGTTCATCCACCTTCCGGTCCAGAATCCCGGCCGTGATGCGCAGGCGCTGGGTGGTCAGTTCATATTTGGTGCTCTTCGTCACCCACCAACGGATCATCCACATCAGCAGCGGAATGATCAGTGCCAAATACCCCAGCGCCCCAATGCCTGCCGTGGCCAGGCCAAACACCGTGGCCGCCACACCGATCCCCGCAGCAAGCAGAATGCAGAAAAAGTAATACCAGAAGTGAACCCACTGGGAGGTGTGGCCGGACCAGAGGGTGGTTTCTGCCACATTGGCAGCGATGGGTGAGTCTTCAGCAGGCATGATGTGTGGCGTGTTTGTGAGTTGAGGATGCGGTTGGAAAATCAGAGCATTGCCTTGAGTTCATCCAGCGCCTGCTTCGTGCGCTTGATACCCTCGATCTCGGTATGCTTGTCGCCTTCGTATTCGATTCCGATGTAGCCATTGTATCCGGCTTTGACGACGATGTTGATCAGGCGCTCATAATCGAGCGTGATCTCACGCCCTTCACGACGGTCTTCGGTGTAGAATTTGCCGGCACCGGTGTCCCAGTCATAGGCCTTGGCGCTCATGCCCTTCTTCACCCACGGCATGAACTCACGCAGCCCTTTGTAAGGATTGTAGAGCTCTCCTTTGACGCGGTCAGTGTAGAAGTTGCCAAAATCAGGCAGAATGCCCACGCGTGCATGGTCCGCAGCCTTCATCACCCCTGTCAGCCAGAGTCCGTTGCTGGATAGGCCGCCATGGTTTTCCACCACCACAAAAAGTCCGCGCTTGTCTCCCTCCACACATAGGCGATGCAGGCCGTCGGCGGCCAGTTTCATCTGCTCGTCCCAGCTAAGTTTATGATCGCTGGCCGCGTTCACGCGAATGCTATGACAGCCCAGCGTGGCGGCGGCATCCAGCCACTTGAGGTGGTTTTCCACGGTCTTGGCCCGCTTCGCTTCATCTGAGTCGCCCAGGTTGCCTTCACGGTCGCACATGATCAGAAGACCCTTCACGCCCTCGCCGTCCTGCCGCTTTTTCATCTCGCCCAGATAGGCGGCATCTGCTGCCTTGTCGAAAAACATCTGATTCACATACTCGACGCCATCGATGCCCAGGCTGCGGGCGATCTTGCAGAAGTCCAGGTGCTCATGGCGCTCCGCATTGCCCTTGCCAAAGATCCCCTTGTTCAGAGACCACTCGGCCAGAGAGATCTTAAACGGAGGTGCTTTGTCTGCGGCGATGACGTGGCGGGAACTGGCAGCGGCGAGAGCAGAAGTGGCAAGCTGGAGAAAACGGCGGCGGGAGGAAGTGCGGGAGGTCATGTGCTGGTCTGCCCATTATGGTGCGTGGCACCACCAAAGCTCCAGAAGAATTTTCAATCCCCCTTGTAACCAGTGCCTGCGCCTATGCCGCCTTTCTTTCCACTCGTTTGCGCAGCATGGCCGCACGCTCCCCTTTCACCACGCCTTCGTTGATCGTCACGCCGCGCACATCCATCCGGCTGGGCACATCATACATCACGTCCAGCATCACACGCTCAAAGATGCTGCGCAGCCCGCGCGCACCGGTTCCACGACTCACCGCCTCTTTGGACATGGCCAGCATCGCGTCCCGGGTAATGGAGAGCTCTACTCCGTCCATGTTCATCAGTTTGGAGTACTGTTTGATCAGCGCGTTTTTCGGCTCGGTCAGCACCCGCATCAGTTCCTGCTCAGTCAGGGATTCCAGCGAGCACACCACCGGCAGACGCCCGATGAATTCGGGAATCAATCCGAAGGAAAGTAGGTCCTCGGGCTCCACCTCAGTCTTCGCCTTACCCGTTTGGGGCGCCGCGTTGTGAGAGCTGACAAAACCCATCGTCTTGCCGCCGCGGCGGCGCTCCATGATCTTTTCCAGGCCCACAAAGGCTCCCCCGCAGATGAACAGTATATTCTCCGTGTTCACCTGAATATACTCCTGCTGCGGATGCTTGCGACCTCCCTGTGGCGGCACATTGCACACCGTGCCTTCTATGATCTTAAGCAGTGCCTGTTGCACTCCTTCGCCGGACACGTCGCGCGTGATGCTCACGTTCTCCGTCTTGCGCCCGATTTTGTCGATCTCATCGATGTACACGATGCCCATCTCCGCACGCGCCACATCGTAGTCCGCCGCCTGCAGCAGCCGCAGCACGATGTTTTCCACATCCTCCCCCACGTAGCCAGCCTCTGTCAGCGTGGTGGCATCGGCGATGCTGAAAGGCACATTCAAAATCCGCGCGAGTGTCTTTGCCAGAAGCGTCTTGCCGCAGCCGGTGGGCCCCATCAGCAGCACATTGCTCTTTTCGATCTCCACATCGTTCGGGTCTGGCATCGCCGTCGCTACTTTGCGAGAAGAGGTGCCGCCTGAGCGCACGCTCTGCTGCTGTGTGTGAAGAATGCGCTTGTAGTGGTTGTGCACCGCCACGCTCAGAACTTTCTTGGCCTGTGCCTGCCCGATCACGTGCTGGTCCAGTAACGCGGCGATGTCTGCAGGACGCGGGACCAAGAGTGGTGGACCACTCTCAGAGTCAGCGGAGGCCTCCTTGTCGAGAATGTTTTTGCAGACGTGAATGCAGTTGTCGCAAATGTATACCCCGGGGCCTGCAATAAGCTTTTTGACCTCCGCATGGCTTTTGCCGCAAAAGGAGCACAGAGTAACGTTGGAGCCGCGAGCCATGAATTTGAGGGGATGCGTTAATTTCGCACGAAAGCAGCCGTCACGTCAAGATGACGCTTCTTGAATAGAGTGCAAAACCACCTGCCCATGCTCATTCCGCAGATATTGGGCCTTGAGCTTAGTCAGATAAGACATCTGGGTGCTCAGGACACTGCCTCGTCCAGCCAGCGCCGACTTCCAGTCTGTGTGTTCCAGGCCAGCGTCATCTTCGACGAGCCACTTTTTGCACGTCATTCTTACTTGCTCCCATGAGACGGCATTCAGTCCCTCGATCACCGCCCCATTCGGCACGGTGGTGTCATCTAGCAGCCAGGCCTGCGGCACCAGGCTTCTCAGGGCTGCGAAATGCTGTTGGCGCAATTCCTGGCTCCAGAACGAACGCAGCCCGGGCAGATGCAGCAAAGCGCGCTCCCTGAGCGAGTTGACCATCGATGGACTTCCCCCGGTGAGCTGGATTCTTTCTTCGTTATGTCCGAATGATAGCCAGAACTCCGCAGTATCTTCATCCACAATACGATGCGGCAGCCAATGCGCCAAAAACTCGCCCAGCACGCCAGCAATCCGATTTTTGGTCACCCGCGCCTGCAGGACAGCACGTGCAGCAGCCCAGCGGGTGACGCGATAACCCGCCGATTCCATGGCTTCGCGCTGGGATCGGGGGAGTTGGGCCAGTAAATCGGGTTTCATGAAACTCTTTCGTAGAATGCACTGGATTACGCGTCAAAACGAGAGATTGCGGCACTTGGATATTATGGTAATTATAAATGTGCTGCTCACCCGTCCGCTTCGTCTCATCCCCACGAAACACCACGCGCCCGGTTTTTCACTCTTTGAAATGCTGGTGGTTATTGCCGTGGTCGGGATCCTATGTGGTGTGGCACTCAATTGGTATGGCGGAAACCTGCGTGCAGGCGTCGAGCGAGTGGGTCATCAGCGCAACGCCCAGGAAATTGTCTCCATGGGAGTCTGCGCCACCATGAGTGGAGCAGATTTTGTGGTCAAAGGAGACAAGCTGGCCACCTCATTGAACCTCATCGTCGGAGTCACTGGCCGACAGGGAGCGTGGAAGGGGCAGATCTTCCGTCTCGGCGGGCTCAAACCAGCAGATCTGCCCGGTGCCATGCCATTTGTGAAGTTCGAGTCCGGTCTGCTGCTGTATGATCCCTCCGGGCTGCAACCGTCCAGTTAAGTAAGGTGGGATCAGTCCTTGCCTGTCTCCAAGCTAAGCGTGGCCGGCTGTTTCGAAGCTTCCTGAGCATTAGCAGCCGCTGGCTCATCAGGAAAGATCACCACGATCTCCCGAATGTCGCCCTGCAGCTTGTGCTCTTTCAGCACCCAGTGCTGAACAAACTTGGCTATGGAGAGACGGCTGGCCTCGCGCACATGCTTGATCTTGCCCGGCACAGCCGAACGCTTCTCCAGAATGGAGGTCATTTCTTTCTCCAACTGCGCCAAATTCTCTGAGGCATTAAAGCGCAGCCAGCCAGCCTCGGATTTTTTCTCGATCGTTTCCGTCCGGATCGCCGGCGGCAGCGAAGGCCTGATCGCTGGCGCCACTACCACACAGCGCCCGTTTTCCACCTTCAGGCTCCATTCGTCAGACAGCTTCAGATGGTAGCGATACACCACCATCGCCCGAATCTCAGCCACCGTGGTGCCCAGGTAGATGGAGTCGTTAAAAAGCGTCTTCGTGTCATATTTCGTCACCGTTTCCTCAGTGTCCAGCGTCGCCAGTTCCAACACATCCCCCTGCGTCGAAGCAATTCGTTTCACGTTTTCTCGGAACGATTCCGTGATGCTACGCTTCTGAAAATGGTCCGCCAGCCACTTCATCCCAAACCCCGCATCCACCACCTTCCACATCACGCCGCCACCGATGATCACCATCACCACAAACGTGATCACCAGCATGCCAAAACATCCCGGACCGCGACGCGGAGCAGGTGCTGGAGCATTGGCAGGTTCAGACATGCAGTGTGTGTTGAATGCAGCAACCCTGCCATGATGGGGGCGCAAGCCTAAGCTGCCAATAACGAATCTCGTAAAAACCGGACCTTGACGACCTGTCTCCCGCCCAGCGAGAATGCCGTGCTCATGAAGCCGGCACATGCCGCAGCAGCCACTCCGCCATCTCCGCGTAGATCGGAAAATCGGTGATCAGAACATTGTCATGATCAGCTCCTGGGATCTCCACCCAGCGCTTATCGATTTCTGGCGGCAGTGCAGCATACAACCTACGCCCGCACTCAGCTGGCACAACTCTGTCTGCAGTCCCATGCGCCACCATCACTGAACACCTCAGCGCAGGCACCAGAGCCATGGAGTTGATGTCACCCATATTCACTCTGGTTTTCTGCTGGTAAAACCAGCCCGTGATCCGGCTCCACACTGTACCCAGCCATTCGCCTGCCAGTTGAGACGCCTGATGCCTTACCACATGATTCAGCGTGTCAAACGTGGACACAAAAATAGCCGCCTTCCACGGAGCATCCGGAGCAGAAGCCGAGCGGATGCTGACGGCACCGCCCGTCGAGATCCCCATGATGCCAGCTGGCTGCGGAGCAAAACCAAACTCTGCCGCTGCCTCATTGAGCACCGTGGCTGGCAGATGCCCTTCTCGCACGCCATAACATGCCATGTCTGACGGACTGTCGCCATGCGCTGGCAGATCAAACAACAAACAGCGGAAGCCCACCGCGCAGAAACGCTCGGCGATGAGCAGATAGTCCTCTTTCCTGCCACGCCGCCCATGCACCAGCACCACATTTCCGAGGATGTTGCCGACGTCTGGCAGTTTGATTTTTTTCTGCGCCATTTGCTCACGAATGACACGCCCGCGCTTCCCTAGCCTCCCATCAGGCATTGGCTCGCAGATGAGACAGGGGATGCCTCCCTGGCACCGGAAAGATTTCAATGCCACGCCATGCGCAGCTGGATTAGATAAAAACTCCTGATGGTAATCCTGCAGCGGCCTGCGTGGCGGATGCGCCAGGTGTCCTGCCGCCAGCCATCCAGCCGCCATGGGAGCCATTATTACTGTTGCTGCCAGAATGGCCTGCCTTCTTTTCATCACGAAATGATGCCCCGGATTGTGCCTAATGCCAATTCGGTTATGCTCCGGCCAGCAGACAGCAGATCATGACCCCTTCCGCCTTTCTTCGTTTCCTAGCCATCACTCTGCCAGCCCTCGCAGTCAGCTGCGCCAAGCCCGCCTATCAGATGCGTGGCTATGCCTCCTACATCGCTGATCAGTATGCAGGCCACTACACCACCTCTGGGGCCATTTATCAGCCTCAGGGCTGGACGGCGGCGCACAATACCCTGCCCTTCGGTACTGTGGTCAAGGTGAAGAACAATCAGAACGGCCGCACCGTCAATGTAACGGTGAACGACCGCTTCCCCTACTACCCGAACCGCGTCATCAATCTCTCCCGCGCGGCAGCCGAGTACATCCAGCTCCCCTACCGCCAGCTCGGCGATGTGACAGTGACGGCCAAGACTATTCCTAACGCGCCTGCTCAAACGCCTTCCACCTACACGGCTCCTCCACCCGCAGGTTATGGTTCCGCACCAGCGACAGCCTACAAACAACCAGCAGCTTCATATCGCAGCCCACCGCCCGTCAGGCCCACTTACCCCAACTCGCAGCCGAAAACAGTGAAGCCCTACTACAATCCGTCTTCGGTTCCTCCTGCAGGGTATGGCACCACCGCGCCCCCTGCAGGCCTCCCACCGCCGCCGCCCGGTTATCGTTAAGCCGCCGCCGCCTTGCGCTTGGCACGGCTTTCGATCCAGTCATACAGCATA
This sequence comes from Prosthecobacter vanneervenii, assembly GCF_014203095.1. Classification (NCBI taxonomy): domain Bacteria; kingdom Pseudomonadati; phylum Verrucomicrobiota; class Verrucomicrobiia; order Verrucomicrobiales; family Verrucomicrobiaceae; genus Prosthecobacter; species Prosthecobacter vanneervenii. The sequence continues at coordinate 288,210 of NZ_JACHIG010000009.1, forward strand.
GGCAACAGCAACAATGTGAGAAGAGTAGAGCTGATGATGCCGCCGATGACCACAGTGGCCAGCGGGCGCTGAACTTCTGCCCCCGCTCCATGCGCCAGCGCCATGGGGACAAAACCCAGCGCCGCCACCAGCGCTGTCATCATCACCGGTCGCAGTCGTGTGGCCACACCAGTCAGCACCGCATCTCGCACGCTGTGGCCCTCTTCGCGCAGCTCATTGAAGTAATTCACCAGCACCAGCCCGTTTAACACCGCCACACCACTGAGTGCGATGAAGCCCACCGCAGCCGTGATGCTGAAAGGCATGCCACGCAGCCATAGCGCGATGATGCCACCGGTGAGAGCCAGAGGAATGCCCGTGGCCACCAGCAGCGTCTGCCGGATGCTGCCAAAGGCGAAAAAGATCAGCATCAAGATCATCAGCAGCGCGGTGGGCACCACCACGGCCAGACGTGCCCGCGCTTCCTGAAGATTTTCAAACGTGCCGCCAAACTCAAAGCTGTAGCCCTCGGGAAAGCTCACCTCTTTTTTGATGCGTGCGGAGGCTTCATTCACAAATCCCTCCATGTCTCGCCCTCCCACCACATTCACAAGCAAGGCGGCTCGTCGTTGCGTTCGGCTATGACGGATGGGCTCCACAGTTTTTTCAATGCGGATATCCACCGCGTCACCGAGCGAGAGCATTCCAAAGTCGCCTACCCGCAGCGGCAGGCTCTTCATCACTTCTTCTTTGGAACGCTCATCCTCCGGCAGGCGAACCACGATGTCACGCCTGCGGTTGCCCTCCACCACCTGGCCGGACACCTCACCACCTAGACCAGCGGAGACTGCATGGTTCAGCTCGGCCAGCGGCACGTTGTACTTGGTCAAAATCTCACGCTTCACCTGCATGACCACACTGCTGGTGCGTCCGTTGGTTTCCAGCTCCGCAGCGCCTCCGGGAGTGCTGTTGATAATGTCACGGATCTGCGCCGCGAGTTTCTCCAGCACATCAAAATCGATTCCATAGATGCGCACCGCCAGCTCCGCCTTCGTGCCTTCCATCATTTCATTGAACCGTGTCTCAATCGGCTGCCCGAATTCGATGGTCTGCCCTTCATGCTCGCTGAGGGCCTCTTTCTCGATCGCCTCGCACAGCTCCGCCTTGGTGCTTGGCAGGCCCGGCCCTTTCGGCCACTCGGAAATCGGGGTGTAGAAAATGTAAAAGTCCGTCTCGTTTGGCGGCATCGGATCCGTCGCCACCTCGCTGGTGCCGCTGCGTGTAAAGATGCAAGTCACCTGCGGAAACTTCTCCCGCACCAGCCTGCCCAGTTCCAGATCCTCATGCAGCGACTCCTTGAGGTTCATGCCCACCTTGCGGTAGATCATCCCGGCGATGGAGCCCTCATCCAGCTTGGGCACAAACTCCGCCCCCAGCGTGGTGAAGCGCCAGCCACAAAAGGCAAAGAAACCCACCGACACCAGCACCACAACCCAGCGCAGCCGGATGACCGCGCGCAGCATGGGCTGAAACACCTTGTTCAGTCCGGCGATCAGCCAGTTCTCCTTTTCGGCAATGTTGCCACCGAGAAAGAATGAGCACATCGCAGGCATCAGCGTCAGCGCTAGCAGCAGTGCACCCGCCAGCGCGAAGATCACCGTCACCGCCATCGGGCGGAACATCTTCCCTTCGATCCCTGTCAGCGTCAGAATTGGCAGATACACGATCGTGATGATCAGCACCCCAAAAAACATCGGGCTCGCCATCTGCTTGCTCGCAGCCAGCACCTCACGCGAGCGCTCCTCTCCCGTGAGCACACGCCCCAGATGGTGCTGCTTGATACCCAGCCTGCGGATGATGTTTTCCACCATCACCACAGCGCCGTCGATGATCAGTCCAAAATCCACCGCGCCCAGGCTCATCAGATTGCCGGACCATCCGCCCTGCATCATGCCGCAGATGGCAAAGAGGAAGGACAGCGGAATGGCCAGCGCCACGATCAAGGCAGCGCGCCAGTTTCCCAGCAGCGCCAGCAGCACCACGATGACGAGCACAGCCCCTTCCAGCAGATTCTTTTCCACCGTACCCACCGTGGCCTCCACGAGATCCGAGCGCTCATAGACCACCTTCACATCCATTCCTGCTGGCAGCTTCTCTCGCAGCTCCTCCAGCCGGGGTTTGACGCGGTCGCACACCACGCGCGCATTCTGCCCCATCAGCATCATCACCGTGCCCAGCACCACTTCATCACCGTCCATCGTGGCAGCTCCGGCACGGAAGCCCGCGCCCCATTGCACTTTGGCCACATCCTGCACCTTCAGCGGCGTGATGGCGGCGCCAAACTTGATCGGCAGGCTGGCGATTTCCTCAGCCGTGCTGACACGGCCAACGCTGCGGATGGTGAGCTGCTCGCCTTCGCGGTTGATCACACCGCCACCGGCATTTTCCACATTACCGCGGATGATCGCGGCCAGCTCTCCCACGGTCATGTTGGCCGCCTTCAGCTTGTCGAGCATCGGCTCCACCGTGACCTGCCGTTGATGCCCGCCATTGCTGTTGATCTCAGCCACGCCCTGCACCACGCGCAGATGTGGCTTCACGATGTACTCGTGCGTCTCCCACAGGCGCATCAGCCCTTCTCTCTCATCGGCCGGGCGCTCCTTGGCCCCCTTTTTCCAATGCAGCGTGTAGTAAAATATTTCCCCCAGCCCGGTGCTGATGGGCGCCAGAGACAGCGCACTGCCCGGCGGCAGATCCCGCATCACCGCAGTGAGTCGCTCGGTCACAAGCTGACGGGCGCGAAAGATGTCGGTGCCATCCTCAAACACAATCGTCACCTGGCTGAGTCCAAACTTCGTCAATGATCGGGAATCAAGCACCCCCGGCATGCCGGAGAGCGCCATTTCAATGGGTCGTGTCACAGCGCGCTCAGACTCCTCGGGGGCCAGCGCCGGCACGGCCACATTGACCTGCACTTGCGGCCCGGTCAGGTCAGGCACCGCATCGATTGGCAGATGGATCAGCGAAAACAGGCCCGCGATCAGCAGGCCCAGGGCGCCCAGCAGCACGAGGGCACGCTGGCGTACGGAAAAATCGAGAATGAAATTGAGCATGGTCGCAGGGAGCGGAGTGTTTCTGAAACGACGCGGCCTATTGCTCAGGCACGCTTCCTGTGAGCTGCTCCAGCTGCTGTCTGGCATCCACCGCCCCCATCTGCGCCGTCAGCACGGCTTTGACGGAGGAAAGGTACTGCCGCTGCAGCTCTGTATAGGTGGCCAGTGGCAAGGCCCCCATGCGGTAATGATCATCCGCTTCGGCAGCCGCCTTGCGGAAGCTCTCCAGCGTGTCAGGAGGCAGCTGTGTGAGCTGCTCCATGTAGATGCGGTAGTGGCTGGCCTGTGCCGCCACGTCGCGCTCCAGCTGCCGCATCTGTGCGGTCAGCATCAGCTCCGCCTGCAACTGTTTGGCCTGCGCAGCGTCAATCGCCCCCTTGTTGTGATTCCACAGCGGCAGCGGAAAGGAAAGCGTAAAGCCCACCTGCGTTTCCCGAGTCAGCGTCGTCTGCTTCTGCACGTAAGACTGCACGGTAATCGACGGCCACCTTTCGTTCTTTGCCAGCGCCACCTGAAATCCCTGCTGCTCCACATCGAGAAACCGCGCACGCAGCGCAAAATTCTTTTCACGCGCACGGGACAGCAGCACATCCACGGGTGGCGGCGGCAGCACCACAAAGTGCTCAGACTTCAGCTCCAATGGATGCTCCGCCCTTTCTCCCAGCAGTTGGTTTAGCTCAAAGCGTGCCGCCGCAAGATCATTGCGCGCCTGCGTGGCCTCCGCTCCCAGCGTCAGTGCATTGGCCTGGATGATGCGTGCCTCCAACCGTGGTGCAGCACCTGCTGGATCACGCTGCAAAAGCACCGCCGCCAGTGACTGAAAGCGCTTGGTCACCTCCTCCGCCGCACGCGTCTGCTCCTGCGCTGCGATCATCCTCCATGCGATGCTACGCACCCGCCCAGTCAGAGCGGCACGAAACTGCGCCAGCCCCAACTGTGCCAATTCGATGTCTTTTTGCGCGATGGCTTTCCGCAAAGAGATGCGCCCCGGCCACTCAAAGGTCTGGGTCAGCTGCGCCTGCCACGTAGGCCCGTCGGTGACGTAGTTGTTGGAAAGATCCCGCAGCCGCCAGTTGCCTTTCCCAACCATCAGCTCGGGGTTTTTGATCTCGCCAGCCTTGGTCTTGCCACCACGTGCCACATCGATCTGAGCTTCGTAGTACTGAAGTTCGGGGTGTGTGGCGAGGGTTTTGAGAACCAGCGAATTAACAGAGACAGGCTCCACAGCCATGACAGCGGGCAGAGAGGAGCCAAGGAACAAACAAGTAATTAAAAAGGAGGGTTTCATGACACATGCGAATTGAAGTTGGTAGATGATCAGGACGACCCAGTGAACCGTCTTCTGATTTAGCGCCCGCATCCGCGGACCTGATTCTCTGCCAGCAATTCTCAACAACGCATGACGACCCTGCCGGTCTTCAGTGACTGTCCCTGCGACCACGTGCTGTGTCGCACCTGCCACACAATTCCATGATGGCAAGCGGGCTTGGCCGCGTAAAAACATAGCACGCCCTCCACAGGAGCCTTCATCTTGGCCTCACAGCTTCCTGCTGTGGCCAGTCTCTGGGCACGTGCTGCGTCATCCACAGGTTTGAATGCCAGGACATGATCCCCGGCATTTGACGCAGGAGTCTTGGCAAAGGCCATCAGCATCCGGCACAGCGCATCGTGCTGATGTGAGATCAGCTCAGCTGCGGACTTGCCCTCATGGGTCAGCACCACCGCCATGGCTCCATTGTTCGACACCCCGATCTTGACCTCATGATCACCATCAAGCAGCGCTGCCGCCATGCAGACAGCAGGCGCCACCCCATGGGAGGAAAGCAGCCACCCCAGCAGGAGAAGCAGGTTCACCAGCCGATTCAGTGGCTTGGAATCATGACGAGGCGCGCGCATGTCAGAGCGTAGTAACGCACACTAGCATGCCCATGTAGCAAATTCCAACGTGAAAAATTGACTGCCTTAGCCCGGCGCCCCCCCTGGATTCTCCGGCGTGTGGGGATCCTCCGGCTTTTTCTTCTTGTGCAAAGAAAGGAACGGCTGATGCCCGGGCCCCTCGATCAGCACATACTTGCTGTGCAGGCCTTCCTCGCCGGCATCAAAAAGCGGATACAGCACCGGCAGAATGTACAAAGTGAGAAGCGTGGCGGTGACAAGCCCGCCAATGATCACGCAGGCAAACGGGCGCGCCGTTTCCGCACCCACTGCATGAGATAGTGCCGCAGGCAGCAGGCCCAGCGCCGCCATGGCAGCCGTCATCACCACCGGACGCACACGGCTGATTGCACCTTCACGCACCGCCTCGGCCATTCGCATGCCCTCCTTGCGCAGCTCTCGGATTCGCTCCACCAGCAGCACCCCGTTCTGCACGGACACCCCGAAGAGGGCGATGAATCCGACCAGCGCAGAAACAGACATCGCCAGTCCTGCAATCGGCAGCACCAGAATGCCTCCCACCGCCGCAAACGGCACGTTGAGCAGGATCAGCGTGGCCAGCTTGGCGGAGTCAAACGCGGTGAAAAGCAGGAAGAAGATGGCGATCAGCGTGATCGGCACCACCAGGATCAGGCGCTTGACGGCACGCTGCTGGTTTTCAAAGGCCCCCGTCCATTCCAGGTGGAATCCCTTCGGCAGTTTGACCTGCGCATCCACCTTCTGCTGCGCCTCGGCCACCAGAGAGCCCAGGTCGCGTCCACGCACCGCCAGCTTCACCGCCGTTAGACGGGCGTTTTCTTCGCGGTAGATTCGGGCAAAGCCAGGCTTAACCTCCACGGAAGCCAGCGCCCCCAGAGTCAACCGCTCACCATCAGACCCTGAAACCGGGATGCGTCGGATGCCGTCGATACTCGCGACGGAGCGCGGAATCATTTTGACCACCAGATCAAACGTACGCTCCCCTTCCAGCACCTTGGTGGCCACGGAGCCGCCCATCGAGGTCTCGATCACTGACTGCACATCCGTCATCGACAGCCCTGCACGCGATATGGCGGAGCGGTCCACCGCGATCTGCACCTGCGGCTGCCCCATCAGGCGGTCAGTGCCCACGTCTGCGGCTCCAGGCACGGTGTTCAAAATGTCCACAATCTGATCGGCCAGCTGCTGCAGCTTCTCTGGCTCGTCACCAAAGATCTTCACACTCAGCTCGGACTTCACCCCTGAGATGGCCTCGTTCACATTGTCCTCAATGATCTGGCTGAACTGGAACTGCACCCCTGGCACCTCGACGTTGAGCTTGGCTTTCATCTTTTTGACGAGCCCATCTCGGTCTGGGGCTGTCTTCCACTCTTCACGCGGATGCAGGTCCACGGATGTTTCGCAGACATCAAAACCATTGACGTCAGTACCATCATCTGGTCGTCCGTTTTGAGTGATGATGGATTTCGACTCTGGGAAGGATGCCAGCACGGCCCGCATGCGCCTCACGATCTGTGCAGATTCCGAGGGCGAAATCGTCTGCGGCAGGAAGGAACGTATATACAGCGATCCCTCGTCCAGCTTCGGCAGGAACTCTGTGCCCGTATGAGTGGCCACCACGCCAGCAACTGCCAGCATCGCCACCCCGCTCAGAACAATGATGCGTCCGTGATTCAGCGTCCACGCCAGCGAAGGCCGGTACATTCTCACCAGAATGCGCACCAGCCACGACTCATGCTCTCCAGGCCCTTTCTTCAGGGCGTAGCTGGCCAGCAGCGGCACAATCGTCAGCGCCAGAATGGTGCCTGCGATCAGTGCAAAGGTCAGCGTCAGCGCCATCGGCTTGAAGATCTTCCCTTCCACACGCTGCATCGTGTAAAGCGGCAGGAAGGCCGTGAGCAGGATGGCCTTGGAGAACAAAATCGGCCGCCCCATCTGCCCCACAGCTTTGGGCAGCAGCTTGAAGAGGGATTCCTTTTTCTCCCGCCGCTCATGCATCAGCCGCAGCAGGTCTTCGATCACCACCACGGCTGAGTCCACGATGATGCCGAAGTCGATGGCTCCCATCGAAATGAGGTTGGCCGGAATGCCCCGTAGATCCAGCATCAGGAAGGCCCCCAGCAGCGAGAGCGGCACCACGGCAGCCACCACCAGCGCCGAGCGGATGTTCCCTATTCCCAGAAACATGATGAGCACCAGCAGCACCAGCCCGATGCCGTCCGCCATGTTCTTGTGCACCGTGTGCAGCGTGCGGTTGATCAGGTTCGTGCGGTCGTAGTGCATGTGGATGTGCACACCTGCTGGCAGAAACTTGGTGTTGATGATCTCGATCTTGTCACGGACGCGCTCCAGCACCTCCATGGCGTTCTCGCCTTTGCGCAGCATCACGATGCCCTCGATCGCGTCATCCAGCTCGTAATGCTCAGCAGGAATGTTGCGTCCCACACGTCCAAGGCGCAGTTGCTCGCCGATCAGCACACGCCCCAGGTCTTTCACCCGGATCGGCGTGCCGCCACGTGTATCCACTGCGATCAGCCCGATGTCCTCCAGTGATTGCACAAAGCCAAGGCCGCGCACGATGAACATTTCCGGCCCGTGCTCAATGTATGCCCCGCCCGCATTTTTGTTCCCGGCGGAAAGTGCATCCAGCACCTGACGCAAAGAGATGTCATAGGACAGCAGCTTCATCGGGTCGATAAGCACCTGGTACTGCTTCGTGGCACCGCCGAATCCGATCACATCCACCACGCCTGAGACCGTTCGCATCTGGCGCTCGACGATCCAGTCCTGCACAGCACGCAGTTCCGTCGAAGGCATGCTTCGTGGCGCGTCCAGTGTGTAGCGGTAGATCTCGCCCACCGGCGTCGTGTCAGGAGACAGTCGCGTATCCGCATCCGGCGGCAGGCTCACGCTGGAAAGCAGCTGAAAAGCCATGTTTCGGCAGTAGGCCCGGTCTGCATCGTCCTCAAAGACGATGGTGACCTGCGATAGCCCGAACAGCGAGACCGAGCGGATGGACGCCCGCTTGGGAATGCTGTTCATGGCATTCTCGATCGGCACCGTCACCAGACGCTCCACTTCTTCAGCAGCGCGGCCCGGCAGCAGCGTAATGATCTGCACGGAGACATTGGTGACGTCAGGATAGGCCTCCACCGGCAGCCGGTTGAAGGCCAGCGCACCGGCCAACACAAAAAGGACCATCAGCGCCAGGGCGATAGGCCGGTGTTTGAGAACGTATTTTGTAAGCGTGCCCATGACGGTTTAGTGTTCGGCCTTTTCAGCTCCGGCGTTGGCTGTGCTGGTGTTCGCATCCAACAGGCTCTCAAGAACCAGAGCGCCCTCCGAAACCACCACCTCGTCAGCTTTGAGTCCTTTGCTGACAAAGACCTGCCCGGCGTCCTCCGCATCTGTGGTCACCTGCCTCATTTCAAAATCACTTTCGGAAACACGTACAAACACACACGCCTTTCCTTCTCGCAGAAACACCGACTTAATCGGGACCTGCGGCATCTTCGGCACATGCGTGATGATGTTCACGTTCACATACATCTGCGCTTTCAGCAGCTTCTCGGGATTAGAAACCGTTCCCTTGGCCACCACTGTGCGGGTGTCCGGATTCAGAGACTGACCGATCACCGTCAGCACTCCAGGAAACACTTTGTCCCCATAAGCACGCGAGCGGATCTCCAGTTTCTGCCCTATCTGCAGGTTAGACAGATCCTGCTCGCTCACGTCCACATGCACCCACAGCGACTCAGGATCTGAAATGACAAACATCGGTGCGGCCACGACCGCCATGCCGGCCAGCATTGCATCAGATCGCACTTCCTGACCAGGCTGGACATTACGGTCCACGATAACTCCGCCCATCGGTGCCTTGAGCGCAAATGCTCCGTCCACATAACCGCCTCTGCCACCCCACACCGCCAGACGCTCCACAGCACGATCGCGCTCAGACTGCGCATCACGGAAGGCATTTTCAGCGGAGTCGAGTTCCTTCTGCGGCAGCACACCCTGCTTGAGGAGATCGCGCGTACGTTCCAGCACTCGTTTGGCCAGCGCCAGATCGGCCTCCGACTTAGCGGCGTCCGCCTGTGCCTGGCCAAAGTCCGGAGAGGTGATGCGTGCCAGTTCATCACCCACATTCACTTTCTGCCCACGCGCGCCTTTGATGCTGGCCACACGTCCCGCCAATGGGGAGAAAACGTTGGTCGTCACGTCCTCGTTCCAGACCAGCTTGCCCGTCAGGTGCAGCACCACTGTGTCCCTTTCTTTGACCGGCTGGACAGCCAGTGCTTTAAGCTGTGGATCTCCCGAGGTGAAGATCAGGTGGCTCTTTTCCACTCGGACAGGAAAAGGATCCACCTCGACAACAGCTGCGGGTTTGCACGCTGCGATGAACAGCGCCAGGAGCCATGAGTATCTGACGATTTGCATGAGAATGGGGGGGGTCAAAAGTGTATGATCCAGATGCCAGCCGCTCGGTGCAGCTCGATCACCGCACGGGCATGATCGCTTTGCGCGGTGTAGAAACTCATCCAGACTTCATTCGCTTTTCGCTGCGCATCCAGCAGTTCCAGAAGCGAAGAGCCGCCACGCTTGTAGCTGACCACACGCTTCTCCAGGGCTGAGTCCACATCCTTCAACACTCCGGCTTTGTAGAGATCCACTCGCTCGCGCGCCATGCCATAAAGGGAAAGCGCCTGCCTCACATCCACCCCGGCTTTCACCTCGGCATTTTCAAGATCCAGTTGGGCCTGGCTCGCCATCGCCTCGGATGATGCGATCCCAGCTTTATTCCGGTTCCAGATCGGCAAGGGCAGGGAAAACTGAAGACCCACCATGTTGTAGTTTGGCTGCGGTGAAGTGTTGTTTCCGGAGTAAGTGCTATTCGTCCAACCCACTCCCACGTTCACATCTGGCACTCGTTTGGCTTTCTCCAAATTGATGTTTTCTTTCGCCGCATCGCGCTGGTAGCGCATAGCGATCAAGTCCGGACGGTTTTTGATGGCGCTGGAAAGCAGCTTGAACAAGTCTGTGCTATGCGGTGTGACGTCCAGTGTGCCCACCGGCTGCCAGTGTGTGCCGGAAAACTGCGGTCCCAAAAATGCATTCAGCCCCAGTTCCGCGCTTGTCGCTTGAGATTGTGCGGCAAGGAGTTCAGCCTCAAACTGGCGTACTTCCACACGCGTTTGCAGCAGGTCTACATCACTGATATCCCCCGCCTTTTGCCGCTCCTGCTGAGCTTGCAGCAGCTCCCTCAGAAGAGTGGCGGTGCGTTGAAATTGGGCAGCCACCTGCCCCATGGCGATGGCGTCCGCATAAGCCGCAGAAGCATCCAGCCGCAGATTCTGAAGAAAGCTCTGCAGCGTTGAAGCCGTGGCCGCATAGTTTTTCCGCGCCACAAGATATCGAATACGACGCTTCCCCCCAAGCTCAAAGGTCTGCGTCACAAACCCGTTGTAGTAGCCAGGCAGTCGCTGGTTGCCGCCGTTTGTGATATCCATCATGTTGCCCACCTGGATCACCGGATTTTGAAAAACTCTGGAGGCCATGATTGCAGCATCCGCGATCGTCACATTGTAACGCTGGGATGCATACCCAAGATTCGACGCCGCCACCTTGGCCAGGTAATCCTCCAGCTTGATGCTCGTGCGTTTGGTGGTGCTTTTGACCAGCTCAGCCAGCCGTTCAGGTGTTGGTCCCTGTGTCTCCTGATCAGCGGCGGCAGATGTATCCGCAGCGACGACCTGCAGCTTCAAGCAGATGAACAGCAGTATTAAAAGAAGACCTGTTTTCATGAAAAAATATTGTGGCGGAATCAATGACAGTTTTATAGATGAAATACTACTCTTTCAGTTCAGTGCAATATTTCTCAACAGCCCTTCACAGTCGCACACTGAATCCAGGCTAATCCATCACTTGGATTTTCAAGTGCTTCACTGCAACACTGCATCAGGCTTTGTCCTGCACGATGAGAGGTTGTGTTGGCATAGGGCTTCATTGGCTGGCGGGGCTGCGTCGACGTCTGCACAGCTTAGCAAAAACAAAAAGCAACGTGAACTCCAGATAATAGCGACAGTCATCTTTGTGTCATTTCAATCAGCCTGTCTGGAAATCAGACACCAGGCATTCTGGAGTTGCACTGCCTACGACTGCCTCAGCTCGGAGGGGAGTAATCAGCTTATTTTAATTGTTTCCGCAGCCCCTCATTGCTGATCGCCTCACCTAGAACGGTGTCGCCGTTAAGCACTTGAACATGATAGCCGTGGTATCTATGGCCAGACTCTTCAACCATTTTGGACCTTCTGCCCGAACTCTCAGTATGCATCGGGGTATAAACAAAGGCTACTTTGGGCGTGGCTACATCAAGGTATCGACCGTTTGCATCCACCGTTACTTTCATGTCGCCAGATTTTTCCACCACAATACTGTCCGCGCCACGACGAAGATTGGCGGCAAAAAGCGTCCACCTGAGCGTCACACCTTCCAACTTGGTGCCGCTGGGGTTTGTTATGCGTACATTAAGCCAGTACGCCCGTGTAACTTCCGCCTTCTTTTTGTCGGCGGTTTTATTTTCACTGCCCGGTTTGACATTTATTGTTACAGCCCCTGCATAAGCACCGCCCGCAAGCAGCATGCTGAAAAAAATAACAAGATACGTTTTCATAGATGGGATAAAGCATTGAGAATCTCTGGCTCGGGGATGGAATCGACAGCTTGGCCAGGCAGAGATCAGTTCAGCCAAAACTGGAGTGAAGACAAGCCTCCCCCCCGGCCTCAACAGCACTCTTTGCAAAACCATCTGTGCAGGCGCACTCTCGGGCAGGCCTTCTGAATTGCAGTCTGGTCAAAAGACGAATAGAGATCCGCCCACATTGAATGAATGAGCGCTTGGAGTCCGAAGGCGGTAGAGAAACCCGGCTCGTTCTGCACACTTTCATGGAGAGTTTCCTCACCCTTTCCACCATCGGCATCATCATCCACGATGCAAACCATTAGGGGAGCCCTGCCTTGCATCCCAACGCCACGCGCGGACATCAGCTCTACGCCAAGCGTGAGCAAGATCAGGATGGATAAGATGTTTAGGATACGGCGCATGGCCAGACAGGTCTGCCCATCTTAACGGGGCTTTGTCGTGGCGGCTATCACAAGCTTTTATTTCTTTCTTTATGCACTGCACACCAAGTCTTTAGCATAGATAGGCTCACGACAGTCCCGCCAGCTTGCGTTTCAGTTTTCGCATCAGCACAGCGTTCCCTTCCAGCTCCTCCATCAGCAGCGTTAGCACATCCAGCGTCTGGCGGCTAATGTGGTGCTCCATCCCCTCGACGTCTTCGTGCACTGTCTTCGGATCCAGCCCAAAACCGGCCAGCAGTCGCGTCAGCACCTCATGCCTCCGCGCAATGTCTGCACCCACTTTACCCCCCTCCTCCGTCAGAATCACCCCCCGGTAGCGCTCGTACACCACAAAACCTTCCGCATCCAGCTTCTGGATCATGTTCGTCACGCTCGCCTGTGAGACCCCCAGGTTCTTGGCAATGTCCACCACACGGGCATAGCCCTTGGCGATGATGAGATTGTGAATCTGCTCGAGGTAGTCCTCGATGGCGGGGGAGCCCAGGTGGCTGGTGTGTTCCTTGCGTTTGGCTGGCATGAGCAGGCCAAAATGGATCACCCTTGGCTGTCTTCAACGAAGAAACCCGTTTTCGCCCTTGCAAAGAAAGTTAGTCATGACTAACTTAGTTCATAGTGGCTAACAACTTTATCACCCTCTTATTTGCCGTCGTCAGCCCTTGGGGCATGGCGGACGACTGGATCGTCATGGAGCGGAAAAACACACGCCCCCTCAGCACCGACCGCCCAGACCAGACCGAATCCGCCTGCACCGTCCCCAAAGGCTGGTTCCAGGTGGAGAGCAACCTCGTCTCCTTCAGCCGCACACGTCAGGCTGGCGAGCGCTCTGACGACACCTCTTTCTGCGATTTCATTTTCAAATACGGAGTCACCCACAACACCGACCTCCAGGTCGGCTGGGCGCCCCGCCTGCTTCATCGCAGCCAGGACGCCGACAGCGTCCTCATCGGCAAAAACAGCGGCAGCGGAGACCTCTACCTCCGCATGAAAACCAATCTCGTGGGCAATGACGAAGGCCCCTACGCCATCGCCCTCCTGCCCTGGGTCAAGGCCCCCACCGCCACCAAGGGCCTGGGAAATCAGTGCTGGGAATACGGCCTCACCATCAATCAGGAGCTCGACATCGGCGGCGGCTGGGAGCTTGGCTCCAGCATCTTCCTCTCCATGGCCGTCACAGACCACCAGACACGCTATTTCGAGCCCGCTTTCACCATCGCCATCGGCCGCGACCTCACTGAAAAAATCGGCTTCTATGTCGAGACCTATCAGGGCTGGCTCACGGATGAAGGCCGCTACTGGCAGTCCTCCCTCGATGGCGGCTTCACCTACATGGTCACCCCTGACCTCAAATTCGACGTGGGCGCAAACTGGTATTACAACGCCCAGGAGGCCATCAATCCCTTTGTCGGCGTCTCATTCCGCTTTTAACTCTTTGCACTCCCATGGAAAACACTCCCGAAACCGGCTGGCGCTCACGCGGAGACAATTCGCTGCCTGAGGTCTTTCGCTCCGTACCCGTCCCACAGGAAGGAAGCTTCTGGCGCAAGATGCTCGCCTACGCAGGCCCCGGCTTCCTCGTCTCCGTCGGCTACATGGACCCCGGAAACTGGGCCACCGACCTCGCTGGCGGCGCCCGCTACGGCTACACCCTGCTTTCGGTCATCCTGATCTCCAATCTCATCGCCATCCTGCTCCAGCACCTCTGCGTCAAGCTGGGCGTCGTCACCGGGCGCGATCTCGCCCAGGCCTGCCGGGACCACTACCCGCGTCCAGTCGTCTGGTTCCTTTGGGTTTTGTGCGAGGCCGCCATCGCCGCCTGCGATCTCGCTGAGGTCGTCGGCTCCGCCATCGGCCTGCAGCTCCTCTTCGGCATCCCTCTCGTCTGGGGCTGCGTCATCACCACGCTCGATGTCATGATCGTCCTGCTTCTGCAAAATCGTGGCTTCCGCTACGTCGAGGCGCTCGTCATCACCCTCATCCTCACCATCGGCGGCTGTTTTGCCGCCGAGATGATCTTCGCCAAGCCTGATCTGGCGGGCATCGCAAGCGGCTTTGTGCCTTCAGCAGAGATCTTCAAAAACCGCGAGATGCTCTTCGTCGCCATCGGCATCCTCGGCGCCACCGTCATGCCTCACAATCTCTACCTGCACAGCTCCATCGTGCAGACCCGCAATTTCGCCCGCGACGACGCCGGCAAGTCCGAGGCCATCAAATTCGCCACCATCGACTCCACCTTCGCGCTCATGTTTGCGCTGTTTATCAATGGCGGCATCCTCATCGTCGCCGCAGCAGCTTTCCACACCAGCGGGCACAAGGAGGTCGCTGAGATCCAGGAGGCCTACGAGCTCCTCAGCCCGGTGCTCGGCGTCGGCGCGGCCAGCACACTCTTTGCCGTTGCCCTGCTCGCCAGCGGGCAAAACTCCACCCTCACTGGTACCCTCGCCGGTCAGATCGTCATGGAGGGCTTCCTCAGCATCCGCCTCAAGCCCTGGCTGCGCCGCATGATCACCCGCCTCATCGCCGTGGTCCCTGCTGTCTGCATCATCGGCTACTATGGCGAGGGAAAAACCACCGACCTCCTCATCTCGAGTCAGGTCATCCTCTCCATGCAGCTCAGCTTTGCCGTCATCCCCCTGCTCTGCTTCACCGGAGAAAAGTCCAAGATGGGCCGCTTTGCCAACCCGCTCTGGATCAAGCTCCTCGCCTGGGCCAGCGCCATCGTCATCATAGTTCTCAACCTCAAATATCTTTTCGATCAATTCGCCCCTCAGTCCTGGATCAACGCCCTCGGAATCTAACGCCATGTACCAGAAAATCCTCGTCGCCCTGGACGCCAGCGCCTCCGATCAGGAGCTCCTGCCCGCCATCACCCAGCTCGCAACCCTCATGCAGAGCCAGCTCCTTCTCGTCCACGTCGCAGACGGCTGGGCCGCTCGAAACTTCGACCAGCTCAAGCTCGCCGAATCCGAAGAGATGAAGCAGGACCTCAACTACCTGGAAACAACAGCTGCCAGTCTCCGCTCCACCTCCGGCCTGACTGTCAACATCCGCCTCGTCCTCGGAGAGCCGCCCGACCAGCTCCTCAAAGTCGCCGCCGAGGAAAACATCGACCTCATCGCCCTCGCCTCCCACGGCCACCGCCTCATCGGCGACATCATCCACGGCAGCACCATCGACGCTGTCCGCCACAAAGCCACCGTCCCCCTCTTCGTCGTCCCGCCCAAGCGCACACCTTGACGAACCCGCCCCCTCCCGCCATATCAGGGGCTCCTATGCGCATCCTTTCAGGCCTTCAACCCAGCGGCAGACTCCACATCGGCAATTTCTTCGGCATGATGGAGCCGGCCCTCAAGCTCCAGCACGAGGGCGACGCCTACTACTTCATCGCCGACTACCACTCCCTGACCTCCGTCCACGATGGCAAGGCCCTTCGCAGTTACGTCCGGGAACTTGCCATTGACTTCCTGGCCTGCGGACTGGACCCGGACAAATGCGTCTTCTTCCGCCAGAGCGATGTGCCGGAGCACTGCGAGCTCTCCTGGATCCTCAGCACCATCACCCCCATGGGCCTGCTCGAGCGCTGCACCAGCTACAAGGACAAAGTCGCCCGCGGCATCCAGGCCTCCCACGGCCTCTTCGCCTACCCCGTACTCATGGCGGCAGACATCCTCATCTACGATAGCGACATCGTCCCCGTGGGCAAAGATCAGAAGCAGCACGTCGAAGTCACCCGCGACATCGCCATCAAGATGAACGAAACCTTTGGCGAGGGCCTCTTCAAGCTGCCCCAGCCGCGCATCCAGGAAGCCACCGCCGTCGTCCCCGGACTCGATGGTCAGAAGATGAGCAAGAGCTACGACAACACCATCCCGCTCTTCGAAGAACCCGGCCCGCTCAAAAAGAAGATCATGGGCATCAAGACCGACTCCACCCCCGTGGAGGCGCCCAAGCCCGTCGAAGGCAGCAGCATCCTGGCTCTCTACAAGCTCGTCGCCTCACAGTCCGACTATGACGCCATGGTGGCAGACCACCTCAATGGCGGCGTCGGCTACGGAGACTTCAAAAAGCGCCTCCTGCAGGGCATTACCGACTACTTCGCCCCCTTCCGCGCCCGTCGCGATGAAATCATCGCAGACAAGGGCTACGTGGACAAAGTCCTCGCCGAAGGCGCTGAAAAAGCCCGCGCCGTCGCCCGCAAGACCCTCAGCCGCGTGCGCGATGCTGTGGGCCTGGGTTGATCAGCGTTTCCGCTTCTTGTTCTGCTGCGCACGCTTGTGGCCATGCCCCGGCTTGCGCGGCGGCGCACTCTTGATCTCGCGGCGGTCCCGCTCGCGCCGTTCTTCGCGCCCCTTCTTTTCCGGTTTGCGTGACCGCCCCTCTTCCTGAGGGTTGACCACCAGCTTGAAGTCCACCTGCTTCCGCGCGCTGTCCACCTTGTAGATCTGCACCACCACATTGTCTCCCAGACGGATGACACGGCGTGTATGCCGCCCGGTCAGCAGGCGCGTCACAGGATCAAAGATGAAGAAATCATCCGGGATCGCGGAGAGCGGCACCACGCCGCTCAGCCCCAGATCCGGCACATCCACAAAGAATCCAAAGTTCCGCACCTCGGTCACCAGCGCCTCATACGAGTGCGGTTTTCTGGAGACGAGCTGCGCCTTGAGGTAGGCGTACAGCTTCACCTCCTTGCTGTCGCGCTCGGCATCGGCGGAGTTCTTCTCCGTCGCGCTGATGTGGCTCGCGATCTGCCGCGCATCTCCCGCCTGCAGCTCCGCTTTGTCGAAAAGAGAGCGGTGCACCACCAGGTCGGCATACCGGCGGATCGGCGAGGTGAAGTGCGTGTATTTCGGCTTGGCCAGGCCATAATGCCCCAGAGGCTCCATCGCATAACGCGCACGCATCAGTGAGCGTAGAAATCCGATCTTCAGCGCGGGGCCGATAGGCAGCGTCTGCAGCCGGGCCAGCAGCTTCTGCACCTCCGGCCGGTGCGTCAGGTCTCCGCACGGCACCCGGTGGCTCAGCACTTCCTCGCGGAAATCATTCAGCCGCTTTTCCTTCGGCGACTCATGCACGCGATACACCGAATTCCGGTTCAGCCCCATCAGCCTCCCCGCCACCGCCTCGTTTGCCAGAAGCATGAATTCCTCAATGAGCTGATGCGACACATCATTCTCGATCTTCTCGATCCGCAGCACCTTGCCGTTCTCGTCCAGTCGGATCTTGTTCTCGGGGAAATCCAGATCCAGCGATCCGTTCTTGAACCGCAGATGGCGTATCTTCTGCGCCATCTCATGTGCATCGTGCAGCATCTGCTCCGTCTCATTGTTCGGCGGTGCCTGCAGCACGGCAAACGCCTCCTTGTAGGTAAAGCGCCTCTTCGAGCGGATCACGGCGGAGTAAAACTTCGCACTCACCACCTGCCCGTGCTTCGACATCACAAACTCCACGCACTTCGTCAGGCGGTCCACATTCGGTTTCAGGGAGCACAGCTCGTTGCTCAGCGCTTCCGGCAGCATGGGGATCACGCGGTCCACCAGGTAGGTCGAGTTGCCGCGCTTGCTCGCTTCCACATCCAGCGCGCTGCCCGGCTTCACATAGTGGGACACATCCGCGATGTGCACCCACAGCCTCCACTGCTCTCCTTCCCTCTGCATGCAGATGGCATCATCAAAATCCTTCGCGTCATCCGGGTCGATGGTCACCACGTTGTGCGGGCGGCAGTCCACACGCCCGGCGCACTCCTGCGCGCTCGGTTGGTTGTCAGGGCGCGACTTCGCAATCGCATGCGCCTCGTTTAACACATTCTTGGGAAAGTGCAGCGGCAGGTCGTAGTTCCGCAGCACGGAGAGCATGTCCACACCCTCCTCATCCGGAGGCCCCAGCACCTCGATTACCTCGCCCTCAGGAGCCACTTTTCCGCTGCCCCATTGCGTGATTTCCACCACCACCTTGTCACCCACGATGGCCTTGCGGCCCACATCACGCGGCTCAGGCACATAGATCACTCCCGGCAGGCGTGGATCATCTGGCGTCACATGCAGAAACTGCTTTGTGCGCTGCAGCGTGCCCACCACCTGGGTGCGACGGCGCTCCAAAATGCGCACCACGCTGCCGCTTCTATCCTGCTGCCCGGGCTTGAAATCCAGGCGCACCAGCACGCGGTCGCCATGCATGGCGGTGTCCATCTTGCTTTCCGGCACGCTGATCTCAGCGCCCCCTCCTTCATCCGGCATCACAAATCCACGACCGCCTCTTGTTACCTGGATCACTCCAGGCACCAGGTCCGCCTCCTCGGCCTCAATGTATCGGTTTCCCTTCGTGCGAAGGATCTTTCCCTGCTTTTCCAGGCGTTTGAGCAGACCTTGCAGCACCTGCTGTTGATTGGGCTTCATGCCCAGTTGCGAGAGCAGCTCCGGCACATTCGAGGGTATGTAATCCTCACTGCCCAGCAGCCCCAATAATTTCTTTTCCATCTTATTCTTACCTATCTAATCAAAGTACATCGCACGTCGATTGATTCCGTCAATGAGAATTCGGCGGCACCCGGAACTCCCGGTTCAATCTCAGCTTCAGTTTCCGCATTGCTTCATCCAGCTCCTCACGCACGCTCACCAGCTCCGGCTCCAGTGCTTCATTCACGGGCGTGGACATCACACGTTCATGGCGCTCCATCAGCGACTGCCCGTCCTCGCGCAGCCCGCAGGCCTCGATCAATCCGCGCACCTGCGCCACCTGCGCACGTGTGTCCTGGATCATCGTCATGACCTCCGCCTCTGTTGTTTCACCATTCTCCATGCGAAGCAGTTGCTGGCAGTGAAACAACCGGCATCGCACCGGCCTCTTATCATAAACCGTACATCCCTTCTCCTGCAGCGCCGGGCATGGCTGCTCCATGTGGTACTCGCCATCACGGCAGCGGATTTTCAGCCCCAGCCTCCCCAGCGCCGCCGGCACATCTCCCGGCTGCATCCGCACGATCTGAAACATCGTCCCGTCACAGCACATGCCGCACGCCGTGCACAGGCGCGTGGCAGCTTCAGCGAAAGACGCGGACTCCATCGTGCGGGAGCAATGCCGCCCCAATGCCTCAAGTTCAACCTCTATCCTCTCGCCGTCTTCTCCAGCACTTGCAGCGTCAGCTCCACGTTCAGCTCCAGATCCAGCGGCAGCCTCGTCTTCACAGAGTTGCCACCACCGCGTGCGCGCCAGTGGTTGATGCACATGCCCAGCGTGGCCAGATCCGTCGGATCATCCAGGACATGTCCGTTCACACCCGAATCGATCAGCTCGCTCGCTCCATTGTAGCTCGTCGTGATCACCGGGATGCCCGTGGCCAGCGCCTCGCTCACCACGTTCGAACACGGCTCATAGATCGGCAGGAAGGTCAGCACATCCGCCGCAGCGTAGGCCGCCTCCACATCGCTCATCGGCCCGGTCAGAATCACATTCTGCGGGACCCGGCCGCGCATGCGGTCCCGTGTGACCACCAGCAGCTTCAGATGCGGATCATCGCCGTGCCCTGACATGAATTTCAGCAGCCACGGCAGCCCCTTGCGCTCCCAGCCGGAGCCTACAAAGACCAGCACAAAATCCTTCTCCTCCAGACCGAAGCGCCTGCGCGCATCCTCTCTCGTCACGCTTTTAAACCGCTTCACATCCACTCCGTTGCGGATGGTGTGCACGCGCTCCTGCGGAAAGTCAGGGAAGTGCTGCGCTATTTCCCCGCGCACCATCTCGGAGTTCACGATGACCCGCTGTGTGTTCGCCGGATCAAAAGCCTGCGCTTCCAGCGCCATCATGTTTCGGTGAAACGCTCCCAGCCCCACCAGCGGCCGTTTCCACCACGGTGCAAACTGTCGGCGCCTCTCCAGCCACACACGATGCAGCCCGTCACCTGCACGGTAAACATCCTGCTTCAGCGTTCGCTCCAGGCTGAACACACAGTCAAACCTCTCATGCTGCAGCGCAGCATTCACCGCCTCCGCAAATCGCAGCGGCTTCTCCGCCCTCGCGCCCTCCACGCTGACGCTGTGAAACTTCACGCCCTCGGCCTGCCCCTGCCATTTTTCAGCAAAGAGGTGTGTCTCATGCCCGGCGGCGGCCAGCGCCCCCAGCAGCCTCTGCACATACAGCTCCGCACCTCCGGTGGCGGAGTACTGGCGGCGGATGAGGGCGAGTTTCATGCGGGTGGCGCAAACGTCCCGTCGGCTTCAGGAAAAGGCAAGAAGGATGCTCACTCTAGGAATTTGCTGACCGCCACTGCTCAAAGCTCTCCTTCGCCGTGCGGAAGACCGCACCGCAGCGCGGACACGTGATGATGGCCACTCCGTCGGCAAAGATGTGGTCCAGATCATCCTTTGGCAGCCGCAGGATGATCGGCATCAGCCGTTCCACCGAGCATCCGCACTCAAACACATACCCGCGCGTTTCCAGCAGCGTCAGGTGCTCGTCTGTTTCCAGTGCCAGCACCTGCTCCAGCGTCAGCGCCGCCAGCCACTCCTCGTCACAGTCCGGCTCTGCAGAGATCTGCACAAACTCCTCCTCCTCCAGGCGGAAGAAGCGCGTCAGCCGCTGCTCGCTCGTGGTGTAGAAAGTCTCCACCGCTTTGAGCATGTCACTGCCTTGAAATTCGATCATGCTCTGCCGTGTGGGATGCTCAGGCCGCGTCGTCTGCGCAATGAAAAGCGCCTCTCCCTCCTGGCGCACGTCCTCGGTGAAGACACGCCCCGTCACCCGCCCCGGCCTCGTGCTCCCCGTCACAAACAAGTTCGCTCTCTGCGGCTCCTTCACATGGATCGTCCACGCGCAGGACTCGTCCTGCGGGCGCGAGCAGAGGTGCAGCGCCAGCCCGGCCAGCGCATCCTTCAGCATCTGGTCCAGCGACTCCTTGTTCTGGATGCCGTGCTGCATCAGGTGCAGGTAGTAATCCAGATACAGCGGGCTGAAGCGCCCGCGCACCAGCAGAGCGTTGCGCTTCCGCACAAAGTAGGAGCGGAGGTCCACCACGGAAAGATCCGGTTCTAGCATCTGACTCATGCCTTGCCTATCTCACCGGATGCCCGGCGGCGCAAGTGGCGCAGGCGTCACTTCCCGGCCATGCCGCGGAATTTCTGCCGGTACGCACTCGGCGTGGTCCCCATCACCTCCCGGAAGCGGCGGTTGAAGTTCGCCAGGTTGCGGTATCCGCAGTCCATCGCGATGTCCGTGATGTTCGACACATCCTCCGCCAGCATCCCGCACGCACGGCCGATTCTCACCTCGTTCACATACTGCGGCACCGTTTTGCCCGTGCGCGAGTGGAAGAACCGGCTGAAGGCCCCCAGGCTCAGGTGCGCCAGCTTCGCCAGCCGCTCGCGGTCGATTTCCTCGGTCAGGTGCGTGTGGATGAAGTCGATCACCCGCTCCATCCGCCCCTGGTCGGCGGACTCCAGTTTCGGCTCAAAGTTCGAGCTCGCCAGCGGCTTCAGTTCCTCGGACTTCGCCAGCGCATTCAGGATCGCCAGCAGCTCGATCACCCGCCCCAGCCCCTCGCTGTCAGCCAGTCGCTTCATATGCTCGGTCACCGCCGTACGGGCAGCCCCGCGCACCTCCAGTCCCCGCGCCGCACGCTGCAGCAGCCGCTTCACCGGCTCCATTTCCGGCAGCGCCATGAAGTCACGCCCCAGAAAGGTCTCGTCAAAGCGCACGATGATCGCATTCACCCGGCGGGATTTCGCACTCGTGTCCTGGTGCCATACATGTGGCAGGTTGGACCCGATCAAAACAATGTCCCCGTCCGTCAGCGCCCCAATGTTGTCTCCCACCACCCGGTGCCCACGGCTCTCAATCGCCAGCGTCAGCTGATACTCCGGATGGAAATGCCATCGCGTCCCGTAGTCCATCGCCCGCACCACCTCACAGTGAAAAGACTCCCACTGGCGTTTCGGCACTTTTTCAAAAACAGGCTTCATGGCGGTGTAGTTGCTGGATTCTCGATGCTGGATTCAGAATAGCTACTTCGAAGATCGGCGCACCTTGGCTCAGCAGTGGCACCCCAGTTTCACGCAAGGCGTCCACATGATCAATAGCTTCGTCATTCGAAGCCAGCACCTACATTAGGCGCAGCACAAGGGCTCGGCCAGCCGCCAGATTTCGAGGTCCTGATAGCTCTTGCCGCCATAGAGCCTCGAATATCTGGCATCTAGTTGCTACTCGTCGTCGTCCTTATCTCCTTCCCCGGCCTTCTGTCCGCGCAGCATGGCTTCCATGAAGGAATCCAAGTCGCCGTCCATCACGTCGGAGATGTTGCTGGTCTTCACCCCGGTTCGGAGGTCTTTGACCATCTGGTAGGGCTGGAAGACGTAGCTGCGAATCTGTGACCCCCAGCCGATGTCGCTCTTCTCGCCATACTGGCGGTCCAGCTCGGCTTTGCGCTTGTCTTCCTCGATCTGGTACAGCTTCGCCTTCAGCATCGCCATCGCCTTCGCGCGGTTCTTCGGCTGGCTTCGCTCGATCTGGCACGCCACGATCACGCCGCTCGGCACGTGCGTGATTCGCACCGCCGTCTCCACCTTGTTCACGTTTTGCCCGCCTTTGCCGCCGGCACGGTACGTGTCAATTTTCAGGTCTTCTTCGCGGATCTGGATATCGATGTCCTCCTCTGAGTCAGGGGTGACGTCGATCGAAGCAAAGCTGGTGTGGCGCTTCTTGGCCGCATCAAACGGGGAGATGCGCACCAGACGATGCACACCGCGCTCGGCCTGGAGATAGCCAAAGGCGTTTTCGCCGATCACTTCCAGCGTCGCAGAGCGCGTGCCCACGTCATCGCCAGCTTCATGATCGATCAGCTCCACCTTGTAGCCGCGCCGCACGCACCAGCGCTGATACATGCGCATCAGCATGTCCGCCCAGTCACAAGCCTCTGTGCCACCGGCTCCGGAATGGATGGTGATAAAGGCATTACCACGGTCAAAGGGTCCTTTCAGCAGCTGGCTCAGCTCAAAGGCACCGACGTCCGCCTCGAGTTTCTTGTGCTCCAGCTCCACCTCACGCCACGTCTCCATGTCACCAGCCTCCTTGGCCAGTTCGATGAGTCCGTCAAAATCACCAGTCCGCGCTTCCAGATCCTGTAGCGGCCCGATTTTCTTTTTGATGACATTCGTGCGGTCGATCGTCTTGCGCGCCGCATTCGCATCATCCCAGAAGCCAGGGGCCGCCAGGCGGTCCTCTAGCATGGCCAGCTCGTCTTTTAATTTCGGTACGTCAAAGATACCTCCGGAGTTCCCCCAACTTGGCCTTGAGGGCGGTGGTGTCGAGGGCCTGGAGGTCGGTGAGGATGGTCTTGCTGGTCTTTTCCATGATGCAGCGTAGATAACGGCTCGGCACACGAGTTCAACGCCTTTTGTCATCATGGAAAAAACCGAGGCCATCCTCATCGGGCGCACACGCTATGCGGAGAGCAGTCTCATCGTGCACTGGTGCTCGCCGGATGTCGGTCTTTTCAAGACCATCGCCAAAGGCGCCCTGCGTCCCAAATCACCCTTCTCAGGCGTGCTCGACCTCTTTGTCTCCGCCGACCTTCGCTTCGTCCGCAGCAAATCCAGCGACCTCCACACTCTCGCCGAGGCCCGCTGGACCCATCCTCGCCTCGGCCTCCGCGAGAGCTACGGCCGCGTCCTCGCCGCCACCTACCTCGTCAAATTAGTGAGCCTCGTCGCCGAAAGCGGTTCCCCCATTCCCGAGATCCACGACCTCCTCGTCAAAGCCCTCGACTACCTCGCCGCCAAAGACCCCGTCCCCGCCCTCATCACCCGTTTCGAGCAGCGCCTCGCCGAAATCCTCGGCATCATTCCCGGGGGCGACTCCGGCATGGCCTCAGCCGCCATCGAAGACAGCTTCCACCGCAAGCTGCCCGTGCAGAGGCGGCAGCTCGCGGATTGGATGATGAAGCATTGAGCTGGCCGCTGCTGAGTGGAGCATCCTTCAAGGCATCAATGGTAGTAAGGCAAATCAATCCTTCCCACGACCTTCTTGTTTCGATCTGTCAAAATCAACGTGTCGAAATACGGCTCCAGGCGGGGTTCATGGTAGTATTTTTCATCATCGACAGTGGACAATAATTCCGCATCTGGAAATCCTTTGTTCAGAGGCACAATCTTGAAACTCGCTCTCCAGTGCTTGTAGGCTGACAATCTATATCCATCATACATGTCCCAGTGTTCCGATTGAGATGCGTATCCGCCACGAGCTCCACCCATCCAACGTGTGCTCGGCACCCCAAATAATCGGAAGTGATAGAACACTTTCTCTCTCGGCATACCCTCAGATGTCTTTGCGGCCCTGACTTTATTCAGTGCCTCCGTGTAATTTAGCCGTGGAGAACGCGGCTTCGGCGTCGAGCATGAAACAGCCTGGACAACTACCAACAGAATGATCATCCATTTGGCCAAGGTGTTCATATTCGTTTGGATTTACCTCAGCGCCGCCTCAATCGCCGCTTTCAGCTCAGGCGAATCCGGCTCCACATCCGACGTAAAGCGCTGCAACACTTTCCCGTCCTTGCCGATCAGAAACTTCTCAAAGTTCCACCCCACCTCGCCGCCCACGGCAGACTGCAGTGCCGCATACAGCGGGTGCTTCGCATCTCCCTTGATCGCCACCTTCGAAAACATCGGAAAGGTCACCTTGTAACGCTCGGTGCAAAACGCCTTGATGGCCGATTCCGCACCCGGCTCCTGCCCTCCAAAGTCATTGCAGGGAAACCCCAGCACCACCAGCCCCTTGCCGCTCATTTTCTGATACAGGTCCTCCAGCCCCGCATACTGCGGTGTGTAGCCACACTCTGAGGCCACATTCACAACCAGGAGTACCTTCCCTGCATAAGCCTTCAGCGTCGTGTCCTTCCCATCAATATCCTTGATAGCGATATCCTGGACGTTGGTGTCGGCAGCCACTGCAATGGAAGTCATGAGAAGGGAAAGAAGAAGCGATTTCATATTCAGGTAGGATCTACGAGCAACAAACGGAGAACGGCACACCATTCACACTTCTGGCTTCGTCATTATTTCGTCATTCGGATTTACTCATTCGTCATTTCTCTTCCACCATGCTGAGGAAAATATCCTCCAGCCTGCTGCCCCGCTGCTCATGTTCCTTCCGCAGCTCCTCCAGCGTCCCCAGCGCCACCAGCTTGCCGTGGTGGATGATCCCGATGCGGTCGGCCAGTTCCTCCGCGATGTTCAGCAGATGCGTGCTCATCAGCACCGTCGTACCCGCCAGGCTCCGCTCCTTGATCTCGCGCTTCACCGTGCGCGCATGGATGGGGTCCAGCCCCACCATCGGCTCGTCGATCACAAACACCTTCGGATCATGCAGCAGCGCACTGGCGATCCCCAGCCTCTGCCTCGTGCCGTGGCTGAGGTTCTCAATCCGCTGCCGCGAATGCTCATGCAGCGCAAACTTGGTGAACAGCGCATCCGTCTGCGCCCTCGCCTTCTCAGGCTCCATCTCAAACAGCTCCGCGATAAACTCCATGAACTCCACCGGCGTCAGCTTCTCATAAAACACCGCCACATCCGGCACATAGCCCAGCAGCGCCTTGGCCTTCATCGCCTCCTGCTGCACATCATGCCCGCACAGCCTCACCTTGCCGGCATCCGGCTTCATCAGCCCCGTCAGCAGCTTCATCGCAGTCGTCTTGCCCGCGCCATTCGGCCCTAGAAAGGCAAACAGCTCACCGGGTTGGATGGTCAGGTTCAGCCCGTCCAGCGCCCGCAGCTCGCCATAGTTCATCGTCAGGTTTTCGATCTCGATCATGCGTCAGTTAAAAAGTTCCGTTCATTCCGCCCCCTCCTGCAGCCCGTGTATCGCAGGCTCCAGCAGCACATAGTCGCTCGGCAGGTTAATGCGGGCCAGCTCTCCCGCTTCCGTAAAGATCATCTTCACCTCGTGCATTCCCATCACCGGCAGCGTCAGCACAAAGCACTTCCTTTGCCTCCCGGCCAGCACCATCTGCCCCTCGCGTGCCTGCAGCTTCATCGCATCGGGCGAGGCCTCATTTTTCGCCAGCCCGCCGCTGATCATCGAAAGCATTCCCGGCGCGCCATCCAGCCCGCCAGCCCCTCCGAAATTCATCAGCATCTGCACATCCTTCGAGCTCATCACCACACGATCCCCCTGCTTCACCAGCAGCTCGGGCGTGGGGTTTCTCTCATCCCACGAGAGCTGCATGCTCGCATCCCTCTGTGGAAAGGTGGCCTTCAGCCCCAGATGCTGCCACCGCTCGGCATCAGCCAGCGTACAGCCCATGTTCCATGCCGCCAGGATGCTGTGCGCAGGCACTCCTGCTTCCGACTCCTGCTCCACGGACCCATGCGAGATGATGTCATACACCGTCTGATGGTTCGGCTTGATCCGCCGTGCCACCTGCAGGTTCGCATGCCCCACCTTTTCCTTCTGATGGTACAGATGCAGCGTGCAGCCAAAGTTTTCCGACTGTCTTAAAAACAGATCAAAAACCATCTTCGGGGGCACCACCGCAAACCTCGACTCCTCTGGAAAATAGCTGTCACGCACCAGCAGCCCGGACATCACCGACCAGAACATCACTGTAAGGACTGCCACGACACGCCAGAGCATGATTTAAATACTAGTATTGTGTTAGGTTAGTTTACCGCAAAACTTTTCAATCTTTTCGAAAATGCGTTCCGCAGTGGCGGTCCATACAAAAGGCTTGGGATCTTT